>NZ_CAKQBI010000043.1:0-17313 GCF_934216135.1 uncultured Rummeliibacillus sp.
TGGGGGCTGTCCCCCTGCGAGAGTAGGACGTTGCTAGGCACACTAAAAGCGCAACTGTTTATTCAGTTGCGCTTTTTTTATACAAAATATTACTTGAATATTATTTACAAATAAACTTTTAAAAAAGATGATGAAATTTTCTTTATGTGTTGTAGAGAAAATATTAAAAGAATACTCTTATAATAAGAGCTTTGTGTTACTAAAATACAAGATATTTAATATTTCACTTTCAACTAGAGGACTTGCACTCTATTTTTATAAGTATCTTCTTCTTACTTAAGGAAAAATTCCAAAAGTATATGTATTAAAACAAAGCCAAAAGGATAGGACGAATATTAGAAGGAGGAAAGAGAATGACAAGTGTCTACGATTTTATTGTTGAGAAAACGAATGGAGAGAAACAGGATTTACAACAGTTCAAAGGAAATCCAATGTTAATTGTTAATACGGCAAGTAAATGTGGCTTTACACCACAATTTAAAGAATTACAAGATCTCTACGAAAAGTATCAAGATAAAGGATTTACTATTCTAGGATTCCCGTGTAGTCAGTTTAATAATCAAGAGTTTGCTAATATAGACGAAACGTTAGCATACTGCCAGTTGAATTATAACGTTGAATTTCCAATGTTTGCTAAGATAGATGTAAAGGGTGAAAATGCGTCACCTTTGTTTAAGTTTCTTGTCTCACAAAAGAAAGGATTGCTAACAGAAGGGATAAAATGGAATTTCACAAAGTTCCTAATTGATGGGAATGGAAACGTAGTGGCTAGATATGCTCCACAAACATCACCTTCTAAAATAGAAAATGACATTAAATCTTTATTGTGAGAAAAATCTAAATAATCTTACTTATCTTAGATTCCTTGACAAGTAAACGCATACGTTGTTAACCTTACAATTAATATATTTTTTATAGGAGGAGTTTAAGAAATGTGGGAAACGAAATTTGCCAAAGAGGGTTTAACATTTGATGATGTACTACTTGTGCCAGCACATTCTGAAGTATTACCTAAGGAAGTAGATTTATCAGTTAATTTAACATCAAAGATTAAATTGAATATCCCTATTATCAGTGCAGGGATGGATACAGTAACTGAAGCAACAATGGCAATCGCAATGGCTCGTCAAGGCGGCTTAGGTATCATTCATAAAAACATGAGTATTGAAGAACAAGCTGAACAAGTTGAAAAAGTTAAACGATCTGAAAATGGTGTAATTACAAATCCGTTTTTCTTAACACCTTCTCATCAAGTATTTGACGCAGAACATTTAATGGGGAAATACCGCATTTCAGGTGTTCCAATTGTAAACAATATGGAAGATCGCAAATTAGTAGGCATCATTACAAATCGCGATTTACGATTTGTTCAAGACTACTCTATTAAAATTGATGAAGTGATGACAAAAGAGGATTTAATCACAGCTCCTGTTGGTACTACATTAGATGAAGCTGAAAAAATGCTACAACAATACAAGATAGAAAAGTTACCTATTGTTGACGAAGATGGTGTTTTAACCGGATTAATCACTATTAAGGATATTGAGAAAGTAATGGAATATCCAAATGCTGCAAAAGATCAACATGGTCGTTTACTTGTTGGCGCAGCTGTAGGTGTAACAAAAGATTCTTTAATCCGTATTCAAAAATTAGTTGAGGCACAAGTTGATGTAATTGTTATTGATACAGCGCACGGTCACTCACAAGGCGTTCTTGATCAAGTGAAAAATATCCGCGCTGCATACCCTGACTTAGTCATTATTGCAGGTAATGTGGCAACAGCAGAAGCTACTAAAGCTCTATATGAAGCTGGAGCAGATGTTGTCAAAGTTGGTATTGGACCTGGTTCTATTTGTACTACTCGTGTTGTTGCTGGTGTAGGAGTACCACAAATTACAGCTATATATGATTGTGCTACAGAGGCACGTCGTCAAGGTAAAACTATAATAGCTGATGGTGGTATAAAATATTCTGGTGATATTGTTAAAGCTCTAGCTGCTGGTGGACATGCTGTTATGTTAGGTAGCTTACTAGCAGGAACATCTGAAGCGCCAGGGGAAACTGAGATTTTCCAAGGACGTCAATTCAAAGTTTACCGAGGAATGGGTTCTGTTGCTGCAATGGAAAATGGTTCTAAGGATCGTTATTTCCAAGAGAATGCGAAAAAACTTGTTCCTGAAGGTATTGAAGGTAGACTTCCATTTAAAGGACCATTGTCTGATACTATCTATCAATTACTTGGTGGTATTCGTTCAGGAATGGGTTATTGTGGAACAAAAGATCTTCATGATTTACGCGAAAAAGCACAATTTGTTCGTATGACAGGTGCTGGTTTAAGAGAAAGTCATCCACATGATGTACAAATTACGAAAGAAGCACCAAACTATTCATTAGCTTAAATTTGTATCTTTAGCACTCTTTTCGTAACTATTTATGTTGCGGAAAGGGTGTTTTTAATATCTAATGGTTGAAACACTATATTCTGTGTTAAAATGAGCGAGATAAATCTATACATAATTGGAGGTAAGAATAGGTGAAGACATCTAGAAAAAGCAAAACAATTAGTATAATGATAGCTATTGCTCTTTTGTTTAGCATGGTATCGTTACTACCCGGAGGAAATACAGCAAGCGCTACTGATAATCTAGGGTTAAATGTTAAAGGTGCAATTTTAATCGACGCTGATTCTGGTAAGATTTTGTATGAAAAAAATGCTAACGAGGCACTTGGAATTGCTAGTATGTCAAAGATGTTGACAGAGTATATTCTATTAGATGCTATAAATGATGGTAAAGTGAAGTGGGACCAAAAATATAAAGTCTCAGATTATGCTTACAAAATCTCTCAAGATCGCGCATTAAGTAATGTTCCATTACGTGCTGATGGCGAATATACCATTAAAGAATTATATGAAGCAATGGCTATTTATTCTGCTAATGCTGCTACTATTGCAATAGCCGAAACTATTGCTGGATCTGAAACTGAATTTTTAACATTAATGAATAAAAAAGCTAAGGAAATTGGTTTAAAGGGTTATCACTTTGTAAATGCTACAGGCCTTAACAATGCACAATTACAAGGTATGCAACCAAAGGGTACATCAGCTAGTGATGAAAATAAAATGCCAGCAAAATCAGTTGCTCGTCTTGCATATCATTTATTAAAAGATCATCCAGAGGTTTTAAAAACTTCAAGCATTCCTAGAAAAACATTCCGTGAAGGAACAGATGATGCGATTAAAATGGATAACTGGAACTTTATGTTGCCAGGTCTTGTATCTGAGTATGAAGGCGTAGATGGACTTAAAACAGGTACTACGGATTATGCTGGACAATGTTTCACAGGTACTGCAAAACGCAATGGTACACGTCTAATTGCGGTTGTAATGCATGCAGAAGGTGCAGCACATATAGCTCGTTTTAAAGCAGCTCGTCAACTATTTGATTATGGCTTTGGCCAATTTACAACTGAAGAAATCGTGCCAGCTGGCTATACATTTAAAAAACAAAGATCAATAGCAGTTAAAAATGGTAAAGAAAAAAATGTTAAGATAGCTACAAAAGATTCAATTTCCATGATGGTTAAAACAAGCGAAGTAGATGATTATCAAGCTAAACTTGTGCTAGATAAAGAGTCATTGAATGCTCCGGCGAAAAAAGGAACTGTTGTTGGACACGTTCAAATTGACAAAAAATCTGGTAAAGATTATGGATTTATAGATGGCTCAGTGAGCGGTGCAGATGTAGTGACTGCTGTTACTGCCGAAAAGGTAGGATGGTTCTCTCTTACACTTAAAAAAATTGGCGCATTCTTCTCAGGATTATTTTAAATAATATAAACAAAAGGGACTGGTTTTACAACCGGTCCCTTTTGTTTATATTATAAATGATAAAGTAAGATTCTATTTTAGTTAGGAAATTTAATGAATATCAAGCGCTCTTAGTCTAAGATTGGTTTTTGTAGTCTTAATTTAATCTGCAGTGCGTCTAATTCTCCAACAATCCATTAATTTTTGAATGGTATTTGTAATTTCAGCCTCTTCTATTCCTCCGAACCCTAGTAAAAATTGGTCTTCTCGATTTTGAGCTGTAGGTGCAATCATGTACTCTTTGATAGGTATAATCCTTATTCCTTGTTGTAGTGCAATGTTGCTCAAGTCCGTAGCACTCATCTCTTTCCTTACAGTTAATACAACATGCATACCGGCTTGCTCACCGGAAATAGAAACTGTTGGGGCATATGGATCTAGAGCTTGTGTGAGTTTTTCTAATTTTTTTCTGTAAATTTTACGCATACGATTCAAGTGTTTTGAAAAATAGCCATCCTTCATAAATTGGGTTAGCATATGTTGTTCAAAACGAGGAACGGTAGATGTATAGTATGTGAATATATCATGGTATCGAGTTAGTAATTTTTCGGGTAATACAAAGTATGCAATACGTAAAGATGGCATAAGTGATTTTGAAAAAGTACTAATATATATAACTTTTCCTCGATGATCCATTCCTTGTAAAGAGGCAATTGGCTTTCCTATATAACGGAATTCGCTATCATAGTCATCCTCTATAATATATCGTTCTTCCTCTTGTGCAGCCCAATTTAAAAGTTGAGCTCTTCGCGATGCAGAAAGAACTGCTCCTGTAGGAAACTGATGAGATGGGGTAACATAAGCAACTTTAGCACTTGATCCTTCTAATTGTTGTATTTGCATGCCATCTTCATCTACGTCGATTGGAATTACACTTTGATTGTATTGAGAAAAAATATGATGTGTTAAGGCATAACCTGGATTTTCAATTGCATATAGATTATCCTCTCCTAATAGTTTCATAATCATTGGCAAGAGCTGTTCGGTACCGGAACCTATAACGATCTGTTCTGGTGAGCATAAAACACCCCTTGATTGATATAAATAACTTGCAATTTGTTCGCGTAATTCTTGTTCACCTTGAGGGGAACCTATTAGTAACAAATCTTGTTTATGGTCATCAATAGCATCTTTTGCATACTTACGCCATGTAGTAAAAGGAAAAGAAGATGTATCAATTTTCCCCGGGTTAAAGTCAATTAGGATTTTGTGCTTTTTAGTAGTTTTAATCATTTGTTGAGAAGTTGTCTTTTCTACGTAAGCTAATTCTTCGATTGCTTCAACGAAAAAACCAACCCGTGATTTAGAAGTAATATATCCTTCTGCTATTAATTGTGCATATGCTAGTTCTACAGTTGTTTGGCTAATTGATAAAAATTCTGAGAGCTTTCTTTTAGATGGGAGCTTGGTTTGAACAGCGATTGTCCCTTCGATAATTCCTTTCTTTATTTCCTCGTACAGTTGTTCATAAAGCGGTGTTGCGGAATCCTTTTCTAATTGAATCATTAACATATCCATCATATCACCCCTAACTGACCATTTTAAAAATCGAATAACTGAATCTTTTGTTATGGTCAATTTTCAATATACTAATAGCATACTAGTTTTTGGGAGGGAATGGAATGGTTATTCAAACAGGTACTGAACGAGTAAAAAGGGGAATGGCAGAGATGCAAAAGGGTGGCGTTATCATGGACGTTATTAATGCAGAGCAGGCTAAAATTGCAGAGGCTGCAGGCGCAGTAGCAGTCATGGCATTAGAACGTGTCCCATCTGATATCCGCTCTGCCGGTGGAGTAGCACGAATGGCAGATCCTCGTATAGTTGAGGAGGTAATGGATGCTGTATCAATTCCAGTGATGGCAAAAGTACGCATTGGACATAAAGTAGAGGCACGTGTGCTTGAATCAATGGGCGTCGATTATATAGATGAGAGTGAAGTGTTAACACCAGCAGATGAAGAATTTCATTTATTAAAAAGTGAATATACTGTACCGTTTGTTTGTGGTTGCCGCGATTTAGGGGAGGCTGCACGTCGTATAGGTGAGGGGGCATCTATGTTACGAACAAAAGGAGAACCTGGAACTGGCAATATTGTTGAAGCTGTCCGACATATTCGAAAAGTCCATGCACAGGTTCGTAAGGTGGCGAACATGGCAAAAGATGAGTTAATGACCGAGGCAAAAATGTTAGGAGCACCTTTTGAAGTTTTACTTGAAATAAATCGTTTAGGACGTTTACCGGTGGTAAATTTTGCTGCGGGTGGTATAGCGACTCCTGCAGATGCTGCATTAATGATGGAGTTAGGTGCAGATGGGGTATTTGTTGGTTCGGGGATTTTTAAATCTGAAAATCCAGAGAAGTTTGCTCGTGCAATTGTAGAAGCTACAACAAATTATCAAGATTATAAGTTAATCGCTGAAGTATCAAAGGACCTTGGTATACCAATGAAAGGAATGGATATATCAAAACTTTCACAACAAGATCGTATGCAGGAGCGAGGATGGTAATATGGTTAAAATCGGAGTATTGGCTTTACAAGGAGCTGTACGAGAACATTTTAACGCAATTGAAGCAGTTGGTGCGACAGCTATAGAGGTGAAACATCAAGAGGAATTACAGGATATAGATGGTCTTGTAATACCAGGTGGGGAAAGTACAGCTATGAGAAAGCTCATTGATTATGATGACTTAATGCCCGCATTACAGCGTTTCTCTTTATCTGGTAAGCCGATGTTTGGTACATGTGCGGGTTTAATCCTCCTTGCTAATAAAATTATAGATGAGAATAAGACACATATAGGTGCAATGAATGTAGAAGTTAAGCGGAATTCATTTGGACGTCAAATAAATAGTTTTGAAGCATTGTTAGATTTAAAAGGAATAGGTAATGGTTTTCCTGCTATCTTTATTCGTGCGCCTCATATTGTTCGAGTCGGTGCAAATGTAGAAATTTTGGGTGAATATGAAGGGCGAATAGTACTCGCACGTGATGGTCAATATCTCGGATGCTCTTTTCATCCGGAATTAGCAGAAGATACGCGTATAATAGAATATTTTGTTCATATGGTGGAGGAAAGTAAGCGTTCAATACTTGCGCAACTTAAGAATGTATTGTAAAGTATGGGTAACTTAAAATTTATCACGATGATAGGAAGTAGTAACAAGTATGTTTTTTTTAGAGAGTCGACGGTTGGTGGAAGTCGATAAAGGCACTTGTGAATCCGTCCTGGAGTTGCTCAGTTGAACTTTTAGTAAGCTGTAGCCGGTTCTAAGCCGTTATGAAACAAGAGGAGTAGACATGACAATGTCTATTCAATTAGGGTGGCAACGCGGGTATGCTCTCGTCCCTTTCAGGGGATGAGGGCTTTTTTGTTTTTATTTTTTAAACTACTTCTCTAAAATCGAATATACAACTGGAGGAATAAATATGTTAGACATTAAACGTGTCCGCGCAAACTATGCGGAAATCAAAGAAAAATTAGCCCATCGTAATGAAGACCTTGGTACAATTGATCACTTTGAAGAATGGGATCAACAACGCCGTGATTTAATTGCAAAAACAGAGGTTTTAAAAGCAGAACGTAATAAAGCTTCTGAAGCAATTGCGCAAAAGAAACGTAACAAAGAAAATGCAGATGCAGATATTGCTCGTATGCGTGAAGTTGGGGAAGAAATAAAAAAATTAGATGAAGAATTGAACGAAGTTGAAGCTAAGTTTAATGATATGATGATGCGCCTTCCAAATATCCCACATGAAAGTGTACCTGTTGGTGATTCTGAAGATGATAACGAAGAAGTATATAAATGGGGAGAAGTACCAACATTTGATTTTGAAATTAAAGCACATTGGGATCTTGGACCAGAACTTGGAATTATAGATTTTGATCGTGCAGGTAAAGTAACAGGTAGTCGCTTTACGTTTTATAGAGGTTTAGGTGCTCGTCTTGAACGTGCTCTTTGGAACTTTATGATGGACTTACATGCTGACAAACATGGTTATGAAGAAATGCTACCTCCATACATGGCAAACCGTGCAAGTTTAACTGGTACAGGTCAACTTCCAAAATTTGAGGAAGATGCATTTTTAGTTGAAAAACCGGATTATTTCTTAATTCCAACTGCTGAAGTACCTGTAACAAACTATTATCGTGATGAAATTCTTGATGGTGCAAAACTTCCTCAAGCATTTACTGCTTTTAGTGCTTGTTTCCGTTCTGAAGCAGGTTCTGCTGGACGTGATACACGTGGTTTAATCCGTCAACACCAATTCAATAAAGTGGAACTTGTTCGTTTTGTAAAACCAGAAGATTCTTATGACGAATTAGAAAAACTTACTGGTCATGCAGAGGAAGTTCTTCAATTGTTAGGTTTGCCATACCGTAAACTTAAAATGTGTACAGCTGATCTTGGATTTACAGCAGCTAAAAAATATGACTTAGAAGTTTGGATACCAGCACAAAACATGTATCGTGAAATTTCTTCTTGCTCAAACTTTGAAGACTTCCAAGCTCGTCGTGCAAATATCCGCTTCCGTCGCGAACCAGGTGCAAAACCTGAGTATGTCCACACTTTAAACGGATCAGGTCTTGCCATCGGTCGTACTGTAGCAGCTATTTTGGAAAACTATCAACAAGCTGATGGAAGTGTAAAAATACCAGAAGTACTTGTACCATATATGGGTGGAATAGAAGTAATTCCAGCACTATCTAAATAATAGTAAATAGGCTGCCTAAAATGATTTATTCATTTTGGGTGGCCTTTTTTATATGTTTTTTTAATTTCCTTCTGTTTGTTTACGGAGTCTTTTCTCTTCTTTTTTTCGTATACGTAAAGCTTTAAAAAAATTTGTTAGCATCGCACTGCACTCTTCAGCCATGACTCCTTCTGTTACTTCACACTCATGATTGAAACGACTGTCGTTTAAAAGATGGTAGAGCGAGTCGACACAGCCAGCTTTTAAATCACGAGCTCCATATACGACGCGTGGTATTCGAGATTGTAAAATAGCACCCGAACACATTGGACAAGGCTCTAATGTAACGTATAGCGTTGTTTCTTCTAAACGCCAACTTCCTATAACATCACAGGCATGTTGAATAGCCATTAGTTCAGCATGTGTTACAGCATTTTGAGAATTTTCCCTTAAATTATGTGCACGTGCAATTATTTCATCTCGATAGACAATAATTGCACCAATTGGAACTTCCCCTAGTTCAGCTGCTTGCTGTGCCTCTTCAAGTGCAATTTGCATAAATTGATGATCTTTGTTCATTTTCACACTCTCCTTGCCAAATAGTTTAGCATGATTTTCAAGTTAGTGGCATATGATTAGTCATCATGTATATATAGAGGGGGATTTCTTTGATATACGTTGTAAAACAGGGAGATAGTTTATATAAAATTGCAAGGGATTATAATACAACAGTTGCAACAATAGTTGCATTGAATGAATTATCGAATCCAGATGTACTGGTAGTCGGACAAACGCTCGTTTTACCTGAAACGCCAAATCCAAATCGTAAAGCAATTGCTACAAATGCATATGTAGAGTGGTATACGAATGAGGTACCAGCACGACTCTCACAGGAATTAAGTAAAAGAGGTCCATTACTTACTTATATGATGCCATTTGCATATGAAGTAAAGAGGGATGGTACATTGACTTCTCTCAATTGGGGAGATTTAGAAGAAGTTGCAGCAGCCAATAGAACAGCTTCTGCAGTTGTACTCACTAATATAGAAAATGGTGCATTTAGCGATACATTAGCGCATGAAATTTTTATGGATACCAATTTGCAAGATTTAATCATTGGAGCAGCGATAAAGGAGGCAAAACAACATAATGCAAAAGACATTCATGTAGATTTTGAATACTTACCTCCAGAAGATAAGGAAAAATATGTAGATTTTCTAAAAAGGTTAGCTTCAAAAGCTCATCCTGAAGGATTAACAATTTCAGCAGCACTAGCCCCTAAAACTAGTGCTAATCAGCCTGGAAAATGGTATGAGGGGCACGATTATAAAGCAATTGGAGAAGTAGTAGATTTTGTTGTCATAATGACGTATGAATGGGGATATAGCGGTGGACCACCAATGGCTGTATCACCTATTACCCCAGTAACACAAGTTCTTGAATATGCAGTAAAGGATATTCCAGCTAATAAAATTATGATGGGGCAGAATTTATACGGTTATGATTGGAAGTTGCCATATAAGGTAGGTAACCCTAATGCTGTTGCTGTTAGTGCACAGTATGCCATTGATCTTGCAAGGCAAAACAATGCGGCGATTTCATACGATGAAGTTGCACAAGCACCATTTTTTCACTATTGGAAAGATGGAGTGGAACATGTCGTTTGGTTTGAAGATGCTAGATCTATAGAGGCAAAGTTCAAATTATTGCAGAGATTAGGATTAAAGGGTATTGCTTATTGGCATCTCGGTTTTTCTTTTCCACAAAATTGGGCGCTCTTACAACAAATGTTTCATGTGGAACATATCGTATAATTGTGAATTAAGAGACTTGACGATTATCGTCAGGTCTCTTCTTTTTTATGGGAGATAATATTGTAGTAAAGTGTTTTAGAATTGAATGCTCGATTCAATTCTAATTAATCCTTTATTTATACTACTTGGCATAGAAGGAACATAGTGTATATTAGATTCTAGTAATAATTATTTAATTATAGAACGTCTTTATGATAAACTGTTTTCCTACTGTCCAACATTTTTCTACTGTGTTAGAATTATAGACATTGACTAAAAAGTAAACAAAGGGGGATTTCTAATGCCTGTGCCGTTTATCACGGTAGAAGGGCCTATTGGTGTTGGAAAGACGTCACTTTCTAAAATAATTTCCGAGACATTTAATTTTCATTTATTAAAGGAAATTGTAGATGAAAACCCATTTTTAGATAAATTCTATGAAGATATTGATGAATGGAGTTTTCAAACGGAAATGTTCTTTTTGTGTAATCGATATAAGCAATTAAATGATATTAAAGAATATATTTTAGCTAATGACCAACCAGTAGTGGCTGATTACCATATTTTTAAAAACCTGATTTTTGCAAAACGTACATTACCATCATTAGAATTTTATAAATATGAGAAAATTTATCGAATTTTAACAGAAGATATGATTAAACCGAATGTAGTAATCTATCTTTATGCAAGTGTAGATACATTGATGAAACGTATTGCAATGAGAGGTCGAGAATTCGAGAAAATGATCTCTAGAGAATATATGGAACAATTAGTAGCGGACTATCATGAATTTATAAGTGCTTTTGAACAAGAACATCCAGATATCCTTGTCATTCATTTTAATGGGGATGATATGGATTTTGTACACAATGATACAGATCTACAAAAAATATTAAATACAGTAGAGGAAACGTTAGAAAAAAGGAGCTTTAAGGCATGAATTTAAGAGAAAAATACGGTATTCCATCAAATGCCGTTATTACAATAGCAGGAACAGTAGGTGTGGGAAAATCTACGATGACAAATGCATTAGCGAAAGCATTAAACTTTCGTACTTCTTTTGAAAAAGTAGACACAAATCCATACTTAGATAAATTTTATGATGATTTTAGTAAATGGAGTTTCCATTTACAAATTTATTTCCTTGCTGAACGCTTTAAAGAACAAAAACGTATATTTGAGTATGGCGGAGGCTTTATCCAAGATCGTTCGATTTATGAAGATACAGGCATTTTCGCAAAAATGCACTTTGATAAAGGGACGATGAGCCCGACTGATTATGAAACATATACAAATTTATTTGATGCAATGGTAATGACACCATATTTCCCACACCCTGACTTACTAATATATCTTGAAGGCCCGATTGATGATATTATTGGTCGTATCGTAGAACGTGGACGTCCGATGGAACAACAAACAGATAAAGAATACTGGTATGAAATGCACAATCGCTATGAAAATTGGATTGATAATTTTAATGCTTGCCCAGTACTTCGTTTAGATATTAATGATTATGATTTAATGAAAAATCCAGATACAATCGAAATTATTTTAGAACGAATTGGTCATTTTATGGAACAAACATCTCATCTACGTAGAAGATAATAAATTTAGAACTGTTTTGGAAGCTATTAGAAGTAACTTCCCAAACAGTTTTTTTATATCAGTAAAAAGACATTGGCAGCATACGTGATTAGGATATTACATCTATTAACTAAACAGTTTTAAGAAATTAAGTAGAAATCATAAAGGCAACAGCATGTAACAATTCATTTTATAGTTTCTTATTTGGTCCAATATATGATATAAGTAGTCATATAAAATTTAGAATAATAACGGATGATGGGGGATAGTATGCGTGTTGCTATTTATTGCGGTTCAAAAACAGGAAATAACCCAATTTATGCAGAAAAGGCAAAAGAATTAGGTGCATTTTTGGCAAAAAATGATTTGGATATTGTTTATGGCGGTTCTAACCAAGGTCTTATGGGAATAGTTGCAAATGCAGTACTTGAAAACAACGGTAAAGTTATAGGGGTTATGCCGAATTTTTTGCAATGGAAAGAAGTTACTCATGGGCAAATAACAGAACTACATTATGTAAGTACAATGCATGAACGTAAGTGTAAAATGCTTGAATTAGCTGACCTATTAATTGCTTTACCGGGTGGAGCAGGGACTATGGACGAGTTTTTTGATGTGGTGACATTATCACAAATTGGTCAGCACCAAAAAATGGTATGTCTATATAATATAAATGAGTATTATCGACTTTTAAAATTACAGCTTGAATATATGGTGAATGAGGGTTTTATGTTACAGGAACAATATGAAAGTATATTCATTGTTCAAAATCCAGAAGAATTGCTGAAGATTATTCGGAGAAATAATAAATGAACCTTCATATATTTTAAAGATCGCCATTTTTCTTATAACCTGAAGTCTATTCTTTCTAACTAGTTGGAGGTTACAGCTGGGGCATATTTACAGCTAATAGAGGTCAAAATAAAAAAACAAACTATATAGTTTGTTTGAAATTTTCAGATTAAATTACAAAAAGAAAAATTCGTTACAATATGCAACGAATACAATCTCAATATGCGCGTGTTTTTATAAAAATAATGGAGGAGGAAGAGGGATTCGAACCCCCGCGCGGTTTGACCCGCCTGTCGGTTTTCAAGACCGATCCCTTCAGCCAGACTTGGGTATTCCTCCAAATTGTTTTGTTGTCTTACTGACAAAATATACTTTATCATTATTTATTTTGTTAGTCAACAGTTTTAAAAAATTTTTTAATCTAAATTAGGCCTTTATATTTTTCTATGAATGACCGAAAGAACTTTCGGTTAATTAAGGTTTGAAAAAACGTTATTAATGGATACACTTCTTTTTATAATAGTTCATTTTAATGAAATCACGTATTTTAGTTGATTTTTTTAGTAGAAGTTCGTATACTAATAGATGCCGTGCTAGGTGGGAAGGTAGCGGTGTCCTGTAACTCGCAATCCGCTTTAGCGAGACTGAATTCCTTTTTGAGGCTGTCCGTATGTTTGGTCTGCCTCTTGCACGTAGCGTTGACGATTGGGTCCTGCGCAATGAGTCCCCATGAACCATGTCAGGTCCGGAAGGAAGCAGCATTAAGTGGTCTCACTCATGTGCCGCGGGGTAGCCTAATCTGAGCTAACGACAAGAGTAACGCTTATGTACGGCTGTCGAGGAAAGGTGCACGGCATTGACTGTGTAAATTCCAAACTCACTTGCCTTTTAGGTAAGTGAGTTTTTTCTTTTTTATACATATACAAATAAAGGCTAATCATCCGAGCTTATGCTATAATATTTGTATTAAACTGTTATGGCAGAAAGGAGAGAATAACGTTGGCATATCAAGCTTTTTATCGAGTTTATCGCCCGCAATCATTTAGAGAAATGTCAGGGCAGTCTCATGTAAAACGAACACTTCAAAATGCTCTCCTAGCCGACAAAACAACTCATGCGTACCTATTTTCTGGCCCACGTGGTACAGGGAAGACAAGTACTGCGAAAATTTTTGCAAAAGCTTTAAATTGTGAACATGCACCAACTGATGAACCGTGTAATGAATGTGCTACATGTAAAAGCATTACAAATGGGTCCCATCCAGATGTTATTGAATTTGATGCAGCCTCTAATTCAAAAGTTGAAGAGATGCGTGAAATAATAGAAAAGGTTCGATTTGCTCCGGCAAGTGCACGTTATAAGGTTTATATTATTGATGAAGTTCATATGCTTTCAACAAGCGCGTTTAATGCATTACTGAAAACGTTAGAGGAACCTCCAGCCCATGTTGTTTTCATATTAGCAACAACTGAGCCTCATAAAATACCTGCTACAATCATTTCAAGATGTCAAAGATTTGATTTTAAAAGGCTATCGTCTAACGATATATTAGAACGTATGAAGATTGTTCTAGAAGATATTGCATTACCGTATGATGAACAAGCATTGAAAGTCATCGCAAAATCAGCAGCCGGTGGTATGCGTGATGCCTTGAGTATGTTGGATCAGGTAGTGTCATTTAGTGGTGAATCGTTAACACTGGATGATGCACTTTTTGTAACTGGCTCTATTAGCCAGGATATATTTTATGAGCTGGCACAAAGTTTAGCTGATAAGGATGTAGCAAAAGTATTAGCTATGCTTGAACAGTTAATGGATGAAGGAAAAGATGCCGTTCGCCTTTCTGAAGATCTTATTACATTCTTTAGAGACTTGTTGTTAATTCAAACAGCACCTGATTTAGGTGATCTACTTGAATTGGCAACTACAGATGAGAAATTTAAATCGTTAGCTAATAATTTTTCGATGGATACATTGTATAGCTATATCGATATTCTTTCGAAAACACAGCAGGAGATGCGTCTATCTTTACATTCAAAAGTATATTTGGAAACAGCATTGTTGAAAATGTCTCAATCACAATCTGTGATACCTACAAATACAGGTACTTTTAGTGACGTGAGTATACCGGAAGTTGCTGAGTTACAATCAAAACTCACAGTTTTAGAAACATTGGTTCATCAAATGCAACAAGGCGATCATGTTGTTCAACAACAAGCACCCCCTAAACAAAGACAGCATGCGAAACTTACTAGTAAATTTAATGTTCCTGTTGGACGAATACAGGAAGTTTTGAAGGTAGCCACAAAACGCGATATTCAAACGGTTAAAAATGCTTGGGTAGACGTGCTTAATCAATTACCAAAATCACAGTCAGCTTTATTAGAAGATTCAGAACCGGTAGCGGCATCTGAAAGTGCTTTTGTGATAAAATTCAAGTATGAGATCCATTGCCAAATGGCCGCAGATAACAAAGAATTAGTTTCTAATTTTGTCCAATATATGGCCGGAGTTACTGGTAAAATATACGACATTGTATTTGTGCCGGAAAATAGTTGGCAAAAGATTAGAACTGATTTTATCCAACACCATAATATGGATAGAAAGAGTGAACATGAAGAAACAGTTGGCGAACAAACATCTGAGGTTGTACAATCTATTTTAGTTGAAGAACAACAATCCTCAGAAGATCCATTAGTTTCAGAAGCTGAAAAGTTATTTGGCAAAGATTTTGTGAAGATAGAAGAGTAAATTAATATTAGGAGGAATTTTAAAATGCGTGGAATGGGTAACATGAATAATATGATGAAACAGATGCAAAAAATGCAAAAGAAAATGATGCAAGCACAAGAGGAGCTTGCTGTACAAACATTTGAAGGTACTGCTAGTAATGGCCTTGTGAAAGTAGTAATGAATGGTCAAAAACAAGTACAAGAGGTTCTTATTAATCCAGATGTTGTAGATCCAGAAGATGTAGAATTATTACAAGACATGATCATAATTGCTACAAACGCTGCAATTTCTAAAGTAGATGAAACAACAAATGAAACAATGGGCCAATTCACTAAAGGAATGAACCTTCCTGGATTCTAGGAGGAATTAGGATGCATTATCCTGAACCAATATCCAAACTAATCGATAGTTTTATGAAATTGCCAGGTATCGGGCCGAAAACAGCGTCCCGACTGGCGTTTTTTGTGTTAACGATGCAAGAAGATACAGTGCTTAACTTTGCAAAAGCTCTAGTAGATGCAAAACGTAATTTAAGTTATTGCTCAGTTTGCGGCAATATTACAGATATAGATCCATGTCATATTTGTCAAGATCCACAACGTGATCGTTCAACGATTTGTGTTGTACAAGATACAAAAGATGTTATTGCGATGGAGAAAATGCGCGATTATCATGGCTTATATCACGTATTGCAAGGTGCCATATCCCCAATGGATGGTATCGGACCAGAAGATATTAATGTTCCATCTTTATTAAAAAGATTACAAAATGAAGAAGTTCAAGAATTGATATTAGCAACCAACCCCACAATCGAGGGTGAAGCTACTGCTATGTATATTTCTCGTCTTGTTAAGCCATCTGGAATTCGTACAACACGTATTGCGCATGGTTTACCTGTGGGTGGAGATTTAGAATATGCAGATGAGGTGACTTTATCAAAAGCGTTAGAAGGTAGACGCGAATTGTAGAATGGGGTGCATGAAGAAATGTTTTTTCGAAAACAAAAGCTACGTAAGGAATATGATGATAAGCTTGTTCAGCTAATGCGCCATACAAAAGAGGAATGGCAACGCACACAAAATATTGAGAATTTAATGGTTGATTATGATTTAAATATTATTGCTCAACGGAAAATTGCTGAAAGCAAGCATTTTTACTTATTTAAAGAAGCTCGCATCCGTAAAATTTTAATTAAATAACGAATGACAGATAGTATCCTTGTCATATATATCAGTTACAACATATATTAATGGAGTGTGATTAATATGGCCAAGCTTATAATTAGCTTGATAGGGATACTGTTTGTTTTTTATTGGATCATTAGTAAAACAAAGGGTGTGCGGAACATTCTAGAGCTATTTTCAAATGTCGCTTTCCGTATTACGCTGGCATTCTGCGTGTTATATGTACTTTCTTATGGAGCGGGTTATATAGGGTTATGGATTCCGGTGAACTTTGCCTCAATCCTTATTGTTGGAGTTTTAGGAATCCCGGGAGTAATACTAGTTGCATGTTTAGCGGGTTTTAATTATTTTTTTCTATAGGCTTGTAATAAATGTACTCATGTGATATATTAAATAGGTTGCTGATTTGATTGCAATATGTATTTTTTACTTTATTAATATAATATTTATATTGACATCAATTAGTTAATATGATATGATATTAAAGTCGTTAAGAGACAACAAGTTATATCTAGTATAACTTAATTGAATATAACTTTTAAAAAGTTGTTGACAATCAAACGTTATGATGATATAATAAATGAGTCGTTAAGATAACGACATGATATGAACCTTGAAAACTGAACAAGCAAGATGTTAATCAATAAACTTTGTTTTTAA
>NZ_CAKQBI010000044.1:0-16780 GCF_934216135.1 uncultured Rummeliibacillus sp.
CAAGTGCGATGCTTAGTATTTTTTAACATAAGACTTTTGATATGTGAAATGCACATGAGAACGTATAGGTTTACATTAGAGAATATAAACCTATACGTTCTTTTAGTTTCCTCTAAATTAAGATATAAAAAAGACTGACATTTTTTTGTCAGTCTTTTTTGGTTAGCACATATATGTGGGCGAATAAAATAAAAAGGAACCCTATTATGCCTTGTTTTTTAGCTATTGTCTAAGGTAAATTGCCCATTCAATCTAAAAAATTGCTTCAGAACACGCTTATTTTACACGTTAAATAATCTTAGAAACGACAAACAAAATAAGTATTTGTCTTTTTTGTTGTTTAATTATTAAATGCTATACTAAATTCAAATATTAATTAATAGGCGGTGTAAAAATGCCCAAAACAATGCAACAAATAGCTGACCAATTCGGCGTGACTAAGCAGGCGATACAAGCTCGTATGAAAGAGATTCCATACTTTAAAGAAGATCATGTTACGAAAAATGGAAACAAATATATGATTGACGAAGTTGGAGTTAAGATGTTGCGTAATCCAGCTAAAGCAAAACGACAATATTATGCAAATGAAGAACAAACTACGACAAAAACAGAAGAAGATAAGTTGTGGGATCAAATCAAAACAAAAGATGATCAAATTGCTAAATTACAAAGAATTTTAGATCAACAGCAACAGCTACAATTGGCGACAACAGCGGATAACAAGGAACTTAAGGAGCAAAATAAAAGGCTAAGCGGATTTTTGGAAGAGACAAAAAGCAACGTAAATAGCGACAAAGAAAACGACAAATATGACAAACAAAAACAAGATAATGACCAAAAAAACGACAACACAAATAAGGCTGAAATCATTGATAATGATGAAATCAAACCAGCAAATAAAGAAACAAATCAAAATTATAAAAAGGTTGGCTTCTTCAGAAGATTGTTTGGAAAATAAATATACCCCCTAATTTTAAATTAGGGGGTATATTCCTTTAGGAGATTCCTAAAAGTTGTGATAGTATTAGTATTGTAATCGATTGCGATTACTTTCCAACTACATAAAAATATACAAATTAAAAAGGCGTGATTAGCAAGATATTGGAGTATCTTAACTAATCAGCATACAAGTGACACAACCACTTGCTCGCCCTTTACGCCTGTTTCAATTTCTATTTATAAATATATTATAGATTCTGAAGCAGGATAATTCAAATCAAACACAACTTTTTTAATTAAAAAAATTCTGAAGGTCCATGGTTTTAGTGAAGGTGTAGCAAGTAATTAATACTTGTGACACCTTTTTTCTTTGAAAAATTAAGGGGATATAAAATCATGGAGCAATTCATTAAAACACCAACATTTTTATTTAACGAAGGATTAACAGGAAACGAAATTTTAGTTTACTCACTAATTAATGATCGTATGCAATCATCCGTGAAGCGCGAAAGCTTTTACGATAATGAAAATATGGATTACTACGTAATTTTTACCCGCGAAGAATTGGCTGAAAAAATTAATGCAAGTGAAAAGACTATTTCACGTTGTTTGAATCATTTAATCTCAAAGGGCTTGATTACCTTGAAGCGTCAATTTAATTCAGCTAGTAAGATTTTTTTACCATACTTTGAAAAGCCTTTTGAATACACTGATACCAACAGTCAGGACAAATTGTCCGATACAGTTAGGCCAAATTGTCCACTTAATCAGACTAATACCAAACATATACAAGATAATAATACAGTTAATACAGAGCCAACTGTTTTTAACTTCAAGTATTCAGCAATCGACGCGTGGAAGCAGGCAACAGAAGCTAAAATTAAGCTGCCTAGTGACGCAGTAGACACAATAGCTAAGTTTACCAATGGGAATGTTAATGACGCTAAAAACGTCGTTAAATGCCTTTTAAGCGCACGTAACGTAGTAGCTAGACAGAACGATTTAGCTAATTCAGAAGTTAGTCAATTTGAAACGAACGACAACATTCAAAGTAAATTGAATAGCAAGCTAATCAATATCTTTGAATATATCAAAGAACACCAATATACAGAGTTTAACGGCTATCTTATCGCTTCGCTAAAGACTTTTTTTGTTGAAACATTCGGAATTAAAGCAGATGAGCCTGAAGAACACGTAGCGCCTAAAGCGCTTAAGAAGAACAGCATTAAAGAAACACTACCAGAATGGGCTAAGCGAAACAAGGAACAGTATCACCAATATTCAGCTACAACTACAGAAGTATCAACATTATCATCAGAACAAGAAGCTGAATTGGATCGTAAATTGGCTATGTTAAGAAAAGAGCCAATTGCCTAGTGATATAGACATTTTGAGCATGGAATTTCACAATCATAAAAGACTGATCTTATAGGATTTGCAATCACAAAAATAGCTATACCAGTTCAAATTCACAAATTAGGCAATCTGAAGGCGCATAACCATGGATACTGCGCCTAATGTCTAATACGTAAGGTTGTGAATGGTATACGAAAAAGACACTTCTGTCAGTTAACCATACAAATAGCACGCGTTGTGATTTCGTAACTCTAAATGCAGTTAACGGTATAGGTATGCTAAATCTAAGACGGTCAAACGCTCTTAAAGGTGGGTGAGCCCGTACGAAATGGAATCAGTAACCCTGACTATCTCAAGAAGAGTTAGCCAAACAGCTTTACGTTTAACGTCAGACAATATCTAGCTGGGAAAATGATAAAACATATCCTGATTTAAAATCTTTAATCATTTTGTCCAAAATAGTTAATAAATCAGTTGATAGTCTAGTTAAAGGCGATATAGACCAAATTAGGTATCAGATGATGCGGCGAAAGATATGTTGGCTCTATATTACTAATGTTCTTTGTCTGTTATTGATTTATTTAGGTTTTATTAGCCTACATTGGCTACCACTGTCAATTAGCATAGTAATTATGGTTACGTTCACTGTTTTAGGAATCGAAAATACGCTTTATTTAATCAAATTCAGTTATAGAAACAATTTGCATAATGTTCGCCAGATATTGAATTATTTGAATGGTAAACATGCTCAACAAACTAAGCTAAGCAAACAAAAATTATGGATTCAATATATTTTTTGGGGCCTTTTAGGTGTTATTTCTTACCGTTTAATGCGTAAAGCCACATTCCCAATAATATTAAAAATATAAGCATTAAAAAATTAGGCAACAAATTAGTCAATGTGAATGTTTGGGCTTTTGCTGTGATTACTTGATAACTTGAATAGGCTACTATAGGAAATATAACATATTTAGTTTTTGATCGTTGATTGTCATATACAAGTGCAAAAATAGCTATAATAACAGCAATCCCAATACACGTGAATTTTAAGGTTAGTGACCATGCTTCTAGTAATACTCCCAATAGTAGTAAAAAGTATGAAGCTAGTTCAAGTATGATTATTTTGGTTTTCATTTTTTTATCCTCCAAGGGTTGACAGAGATCTAAAACTAAGGCAATATATATATTGCTTGTAAAATATATATTGCATAGGAGCGTTTTTATGATGAAATTTTTTGAGTCTTGGCTGTTTAATCTTAGTGGCCATGAAGATGAAGCACAAAAGGGCGATTTATTTGTAATCAGTACTAAAGGTCTTTCGTTAAGTATCATTCTAGATAGTATCGTATTAGTTATTTCTATAGTTATTGATATATCCAATCGAAATTTTACGCCACAAACGTTTCTTGTTGGAGGATCGTTAATATTTTTGTCTGGATATTTACTGTATGCATTGTTAAAAAAGCATGTTTTGTTGTACGAAGCATATAGCCAGGAAGAGTTTAATAATGCCGTTAGTAATTTGAAATTTAAGACCAGCTTACAGGTACTATTTGCCTTTATCGTATTCAATTTAATTTTTACACTTGGTAGTGCCTATATCTTGCATGAAAATGCGAGTGTTATCGATGTACTAATCTCGTTTGTATTCTGTTTCTTATATGGCACGTTCATATATCGTGTGAACAAAGCAAAAATTAAGAGAGAGTTTTAGTTTCTTGAAACGTATATCATTGGAGGTACTTGTAGTGAAAAATAGAGTACGTGAATATAGAATGAAAATGGGCATGTCCCAGCGAGAGCTTGCGTTAACTGTAGGCCTAACGCGACAAACTATTGGCTTAATTGAAACTTTCAAGTATAATCCGTCACTCAAGGTGTGTTTAGATATAGTGAACACCCTTGGCCAAAGTTTGGATGTGGTCTTTAACCCCAATTTTTTTAGTTAATTTAACTTAGAAAATCAGTGCCTTAATTAATTAAGACACTGATTTTTTAAGTTTGTATTAGTTTTAATGTATTCCATGAAAGTTGCCAGCAAGACAATTACCAGCACCAGCTATTGCTCCGCCTAAAGCCCCAAAAGGACCGCCGATTATTCCTGTAATTCCTCCGGAAATACCGGAGCTAATGGCATCACTATAAGAACAAGCAAGTTTTTTCTTACCACCGACAACACTAGTTAGTTCTTCTTCTAATAATAAATTATACATTTACGTAATCTCCTACTTTATAATATTTTTATGGATTAACTAAACAGCTGACAGCCCCTGCTACTAATCCAGCAGTTCCGCCTCCTACAATACCAACGGCACCAGCGGGAATCCCTCCAATTGCTCCACCAAGAGCGGCGGATCCAGACTTAATCATGCAGCGATAATTTCCACCTCTATATTTTTTCCCGCCTGTAATGATATTTAATTCGTTTAAAGATAGTTCCGTAAAATTCATTATGATACATAACTCCTTAAAATTTATTTTGGGCTTTTGTTTCTTGCGCAAGGTACCCAACTTTTAAGGCTATATCATATTTTGATGCTATCAAGCTTATTAATAAAGACATGTTAAAAAATAACTGTCTTTAAATATGAGACAAGTCAGATAATAATAATCTGAGTGATTTCTGGCAAATATGATGTATTTTATAAATACTTCAAGATTTTAATTTAGTGAGTTGTTAAGATAGTTAAATATAACTTTTTAATTAATTGAAATGCTTTTTCAATAAAGATGCCTTTTTGCTTGTCGTGTATAGTTAAGTCTCATTGAATAATTGTGCATAATAATTATTCTTTTTTAATAAAGCATTGTGGGTCCCCTGCTCAGCAATTTTGCCATCTTTTATAACTATGATATTGTCTGCCTTTTTTGCAATTTCAAGTCTGTGAGCAATAAAAATCAGGGTTTTGTCTTTTAAGTCCATAACATTTCTGATTATTCTTCTTTCAGTTATCAGATCTAGATTACTTGTTGACTCGTCGAAAACAATTACTGATTTGTCACTTAAAACAGCCCTAGCAATAGCTATACGTTGCATTTGCCCACCTGAAAGCCCAGAATCTTCTGATAAGTTTGTTAGATAACCGTCAGGCAAATTTTGTATTTCATCATCAATTTCCGCTATCTTTGCTGCATTTGTAATCATTTCCATAGTGTTTGGCTTTGTACTTCCTAACGATATGTTATCTATTACTGATCCAGAAAAGACATAAGGAGATTGTGGTAGGTAAGTAATATAATCTCGTATACTCCTTTTGCTGAGATTGCTTGTGTCTTCACCGTTTATTAAAATTTTCCCCGACGTTGGTTTGTAAAAATTGGCTAGTAATTTGGCTATAGTTGATTTTCCTGACCCACTGAGGCCAACAATTGCAATTGTTTGGTTTTCCTTTATCTCCATATTTATATCATTAAGAATAGGCTGACCATATTTGTATTCGAAGCTAACCTTGTTAAAAGAAATTTTGTTTTTAAACTTTCCTTCTTTTAATGAACGGTTAGTTTCAATGTTGGTTTCAATTGGGGTTAAAAGTATTTGATTCAATCTTGTATTTGCAACCGTAGCATTTTGGATTTCATCTTGTAAGTTTATAATTGATTCTATGGGCCCTAAAAAATATCCAAGTAACGCATTAAAAGCAATTAGTTGGCCTAACGTAAGCTGTCCCTTAATAACTAACAGTGAACCTAAATAAAGTATAGCTAAATTAATGATCAATTCAGCGCTATCTTTAATGGCACTTTGTGTTACAGTGGCTAAACCATATTTGTAATTTGCACTTAGAGTTTTAGTAAATTTTGAATCTAGCTCCGAGTACATTTTATTTTCTATATTCATAGATTTAATAGATTCTATTCCACGTAGATCTTCAATAATTCGAGAACTCAGTAAGGCGTTTCGTTCCATACGTTCATTATTCAATTTTTCAAATTTCTTAAAAAAAGCCATAATTATCACTGAATATATAGGAACAGCTAATATCGAAATTAAAAATAGCTTATGGCTTATAGCAAATAGAACTGATCCAATCACTATAATGGTTCCGAAATTAAGTAATGTTGTTATCGCTGTGCTTGCTAAGGTGCTAATAATATTGTTTGCATCAGAAAATCGGGAAGTTATTTCTCCAATTTTTCGTGTTTCAAAAAATGAAATGGGCAACTTAAACAAATGTTTTATATACGTAAGTAAAATGTCAATAGATAAACGTTGGCCTAATATTACAGAAAGGTACCCTTGGATATAGCTGAAAAGGCCATGAAATATATAAGCCACCAGCATACCAATGGACACCGCTGTCAATGTGGTAGTCATCTTATTGACAACAAACGAATCAATTATTTTTTGTAAAAAAAAGGCTCCCAGTATAGTAATAAATGTGGTTATAAAAGTGGTGCCAACTATTGTTAGAATAATTCCCTTTTGCTTTAGTAAAACTTTTGCTGTTTGTAATAAGCTAGCAGTATTGTCTTTTATCTTTACATACTTGTCTCCTGGTGATATCAGTAAAGTGATTCCCGTCCAATTTGAAATAAAAGAACGATAACTTACTTTAGACATGCCTATACTGGGGTCTGGATCGGCGACTAGTATACTATTTTTATATACTTTAAAAACGACAACATAATGTAACAACCCGTGATTCTTATCAATATGTGCAATAAATGGTGTAGGTATATTTTTTAAGCTCTCGTAATAACAAGATGTATTTACTCTAATAGCTTTAGAATCTAAATTAAAACATTTTGCTGCCTTTATTATTCCTAATGCCGTAGTACCGTTTTGATCTGTTTGCGCCAGGCTTCTGATCTTTGTAATTGAAACGGTGGATTTATAATACTTCAATATCATTGCTAACGATGCTGCTCCACAATCAGATTCATCTAATTGCCTAACGTAATTTTTTCGATTATTCATTTTTTCCTCTATAAAGATTAAATAGCTTTTAATAAATAAGCTAACAATAGAAACTTAAAGAGCGTTTAGCTGCTTTAGCTTTATTCCAGATCCTATTAATGTTTTAGTTATTTTTTGATGATTTATTTTTTCAATTGTTGGAGTGTATTTTAGCCCGGATGCTTTAAGCATTTTTTTTGTTTTTAAGGAATCTTTTTTAGTGATTTTATCTAAATCAACATAAAAAACTTTTTTCCGTGATTGTTTTAAAAACTTGTTTAAAGTATACGAAAATTTTCTACAGTAAGGACACTCTTTAAAACCAAAGAATACGATAAATTGCTTACCCGACTTTAATTTTTTCAAAAAAGTTGTTTCAGAAATATTAGTCACCTTTTTTATATTCTTTTTATATTGTGGAATTGTTATAGATGTAATTTCGCTTTCGCTGCTTGATGTTGTGCTTGCTTTGGAATTTACAGACGATACGGCTAATCCAATAGATATAGACGCGATTACTAGTAAGATTGAGTTAATAATTTTCTTCATATTGTTTAATTGCTCCTTATTTAGTTTACATTGATTAATAAGTTATCAAAGATAATGCAGTAAGTTTATTTAATTGGTTTGTTTTCAGATAAAACACTTAAAAGACCATTAATCATAGTGCTAAGCTTCTTGTTATTTGATTTACCTCCTGCAATACTGCTTAGATCTCTTTCCTTAATTTCGCTACACCCTACAGCTTTGGGTAATTTAATACTTGTCATAATTTTGATATCTCCTTGTTTTTCGATAATTAGAATCTACTCAATAACTTGGTGCGAAATCAAGCTGTAATTTTAAGACAATCAAATATCGTTGATATAGAGCCATTCTGTTATAATTAAGTTTATCTAAATTAAATTTATTTTAAGAAGGCTAATTTTGGAAATTTCAGATAAACTAAAAACACTCAGAGAGAAAAATAATTTACGGCAGGCTGATGTGGCTGATTATTTATCAGTTTCTCGAAAAACTATATCTGGCTGGGAAAACCAAAGGAGTTTTCCTGATATTAATAGTTTGGTCAGACTAAGTAAGCTATACTCTATATCTTTGGACGACTTGTTAGATGACGAACAAATGCTAGAACATTATCAAGAACAAGATAACCACGAGAAAAGGATTTACTACATATTTGTTGCATCTTATATATTTAACTGGATTTTTTTAATTTTAGGATTCTTAAGATATTTTGAAATTATAACGTTCATAAAAATTACTATTCCCTTATTTTTATTATTATTTTCAATTATCACGATTACCCTTTACCCATACTGGGATTCCCTTAAAAACAGAAAAAATAGAGCTCTGGGGGTCATTATCGTGCTGACTGCTCTTGTTACATGCATAATACAAATAGTAATCTTCGAAAGTAATTTGGATACTAGAACAACTAATTTAGTATTTATAACTGGACAAATTACAGGCAAACTTATATTTGCTTTAATCTTATCAACTGGTACATACTGTTCCCTTATGTTGTGCCCTAATGGGAGTAAAAAAAGCTTAAAAACTAAGATTAAGTCAAAGTAAGTGGGTCTTAAATTAAAAGCTAGCCGTCTGTATAAAATCATTGTATTCTCTAAGCGATAAATAAGGAGGTGCTTTAATTTGGAAAAAGATGCTTTTTTTGTCACGCTAACGTATTCTGATGTAGCATTAGTTTCTGGTGGGAAAAAGACGGGTAGGTCACTTTCATCGTGGTTAAATGGGATTTTCGGAACTTGTCATAAAATTCCAGGAGGTTATTTGTGTTAGAAATATATGTCAATGAAATGTTAATTATTAGGAATCATTACTTATAAATAGGCCTTTGATCATTTCTAAAGTCATTCTTCAGAGCGTTATTACAATCTGAAGAATGGCTTTTTTGGCGACATTAACCACACTATCTAGTTGTGCAAGTAACATTTGCGTGACTAATCCTAGTAATTCTTGCTAGGATTGCCTTAGATCCTTGATTATGATTTAGGAGGAGTGAGATTTGAGCTTTAAAGACGATGTCAAGGCCTTGCGCAGGCAATCTAATTTAACCCAAGAAGCGTTAGCTCAACAATTGCATGTGACCCGCCAAACGGTTTCAACTTGGGAAACTGGCAAGAACATGCCAAATTTAGAGACCCTGCATGCGTTGAGTCAATTGTTTAATATCTCACTCGAAAAACTTCTATTTAACGAGGAGATTGCAATGAAAAAAGATAAAGAACCCTCTTTGGCCACCCAGATAGATCATGATGTTAAGCTTAAAAGTCGTTATCGTCGTTGGACTTTTGGTTTAGGTGGCTTGATCGTAATAGCACTGGTTAGTATTGGTATTTTATGTTTGGGATATTATAAAGGTATTGGGACGATTGATCGCTTTGATCCGTTTTTATCCTATAAAGTCGGGTACACTAAATTACCTAGTGAAAAGGAAATTTTGCCTAATAATAAGGCAACCAATGGTTACTGGACCGCTTGGTTCACTGATAATACAATGGGGAATGAATGGACCAAACTAACCCTAACGACAGGGATTAATCCTGGGGTCAAAGATCCTTATGTGATGGCTTATCATAAGGGCAGTTATGTTAAAGTTGCGCGTATCGTTCCTCGCACCTACATTAATCAGACTTATGTTAGCAATTTAGCAGCGCTAGATGCCTTGTTAAACAATAAGGGAAATACAGCGACTAACAATCATGACCTTAAGAAGTATAAGACACAAATCCATATATCCGATACTGTCCAGCAGTCAGTGACTGAATAAGCCGACGTTTAAGTGTTTTAATTTGATAATCTAGCCATAAAAAATAATTGTCACAATTCAAAACGCTTATATTATCAGAAATCTATCAGGTTAGCCAAGGCTACTTTGATAGATTTTTTGCGTTAAAATGGAGCTATATCAACGATGCCAGAATGACTGGCTTGTTAATTTAGACTAATCAGCTTAAATTTTAGGAGGGATATGTATGGATACTAAGCGTCTACCCAAACTTTTAAAGCAAAGAAGACAGTTAAGTGGCCTTACTCAAGCTGAGGTGGCTAATAAACTACATGTTTCACGGCAAGCTATTTCTAATTGGGAAACTGGTCGGCATCTGCCAGATCTGATATTAGTTAATCAACTGGCTAACATTTATGATAGCTCTGTAGATGAACTGATTAATGACGATAGCAAAGCTAAGCTTGCCAAAATCCCGGTAAGTTATATTTACCCACTACTGATGCTATCAATATTAGCGACTAGTCGACTAACACTTGCTTCAAGTTCAAGAAGCCTATTAATCATGGACGGACTGATTTTGTTAAGTGTGATCTTGCTTTGCCTAACCAAAATCAAAAATCTTAAGGTACAGCTTTCACTACAACTAATCACGCTTATAATTTCCCTTGGTTGTACCTTTAAAACCAGTCTTTTAAACAGCTTTGGATTTCAAACAGCCGCCTTTCTGACCAGTATAATTCTATTATGCCAATTAGTTAGTACATATCACTACCAAAAGAGGGAGTAACCTAAAACACATGAAATTAAAAGTTTGGTGGTTAAGCAATCTTATTTGGCTAATCATCTTCAGTATATTAAGCTTTGTAATTTTTATTAGAAGAGTTGATGGAGCTGGAACAATTCAAACGCCAGCAAATAAATTAGCTACTTTTATTGTGCTAGTGGTTTTCTTTATTTTTATCGTCTTGATCCAACTTGTTTTACTGCTATTTGTTAAGCCTAGAAAGTAAGACTAAATTATAGGGGTTATAATTAACAAATAACTCCTACAAAACGTTGCTAAAATAGCCCCTAATATCTATACTGTCGATATTAGGGGCTATTTTTTGGTTCTGTTCATTAATTATCCCTTAAACTACGGGGCTAAATTGAATAGTTAGTCGCTGATTAGTTGCCTGAGCAATTTCCGACAACATCTTGGTTGAGGCGTTCATTGAACCATTTTCAATTCTGGCAATCGTTGATTGTGGCTTACCAACTAGTTCCGCAAATGCCCGTTGACTCAGAGCCATGCTTTCGCGGAGATCACGAACTTTGACCGCGACGTCTAAGTTGATGCTTTCTTGTTCAACCAGTTTGGCAAAGTTAGGATTGTTTTTACTTCTGTTAGCCACATATTCATCAATTTTACTCATGTTTGGTCCTCCTTATTAAGGTACTGGTGTCGTCGCTTGCGAGCGAGCTGTTTTTCGCTGGCGGGGGTTTTGGCCGTTTTCTTGGTGAATGCATTGGTAATTAGGTATTGGGACCCGCGAACTTGAAAATAAAGTGCGCGTTGGATATTTGAGGCGCGCTTAGACCGAATCTCATAGAGGTTGTCTTCTAGCTTTTTAACCCATAATTGGCGTTCGGCGATCATTAGGCCATTAATTTCAATGTTCTGAATGGTCGCAACTAGTTTAGCAGCGTCTTTGTCTGGTAATTGATCTAAAAAATGTTTGAATTCATGCCAGTCATAGTAGTCAAATTCTAGTTTTTTCATATGGTTATGATAGCAAGTAAGCTATCAAAAAGCAAATATAATTCTTGGAGGTCAGATCCATGCAACAAATCGTCTTACCAATCAAAGATTCTAATGTGCTCCAGCAGGTTAAAGATACGCTATTACATAATTTTAAGTACGGTCAGCGAAACTACACCATCTTTCAAGTGGGCAAAGCAACTTTATTGCGGGTCAGTGATGTTTTGCGACTCCAAATGAGTGATGTCTTTACCGCCGAGGGCGAAGTTAAGGCCCATGCGTACATTCACGATCAAAAGACCGGTAAAGCCAATCAACTTTGGCTCGCACCGGTCACCCATGACTTATTAACTTACCGTGAATGGTTAACGGCGCAGCAAATTGAATCACAATGGCTATTTCCGTCACTTAAGCCGCAACGACCAGGAACAGATACCCACATTACAGAACGGCAATTTTACCGCATTATGGCGCGTGTAGGTGATTTGCTAGGGATTAACTACTTAGGCACCCATACCATGCGTAAAACGGGCGCATACCGCGTCTACGAGCAATCTGGTCACGACATTGCCCTGGTCATGGACTTGTTAAATCATTCTTCACAGGCAATGACCTTAAAGTACTTGGGTTTAGATCAAGTGACTAAAGAACAGAAGTTGCAGCAAATTGATTTTGGCTAGTCTTTATTTACTTTTTATGAATAAAAGTTCAAAATATTAATCAAATAGTTCCTAAATAATTATCACGTATTTTAAAAATAATTAGAGGCGATTTGATATGCTAAATTTTGTAGTAAATCTCGGTTTGTTTGGTGCTTTAATCGGATCATTAGGCTTATTAATAACGTTCAAGAATTCGTTTGCCTTGCTGAAAAAGTATCAAAAAGTATGGATATTAGTGACAACAATTAGCGTCTTTTTAGTTTTAGTCATACTCATAGTTAAAGGTGCACCAGAGGCAATAAGTTCTATGACGAATGGTTTTAGCAGTGGTTGGCATGATGCAAATTAATAGGTGATTTGTGTCTATTCGGATTCACTTGGCGGATCTGGAGTTTACGTATCATTAAATTGACGTGTTCCTAACGGAAATGGCTTTAAGTTATTTGGATTAGAGCCCGTGATAAAAGATAAAACTTTGTAGAAAGTTGATTTTGGTTAGCCCGTCTTGGCGGGCTTTTTTAATTGGCCCAAAGCAATTTTATCAACGTGATTGTCATCTCAGAATATAAGGCTAAAGTTTTATTGGCTGTATCCATAGTTGTATAGTCGCCTATTTTTATTACCAAGTTTTGCTGGTGAGAAATTTCCCTATTTCCCTATTTCTACATTTCTTAATATCTATATTATCAGGCAGAAGATTAGTTAAAAAATTACGTAAGAGTCAACGGCAATTAAGGGGTTGGAAATTAATTTTAAAATCAAAAATATAAGCTAGTTAGATGGGGAGAACTTATCGAAATCTGGATTGACCAACACTAGAGATTACCAACCCGTAAGATAACGACTCCTGGACTGATGGCCAGCAGTTCATTTGCTAGACAATTGAGTTGCGCTGCGCGCCCTCTAATTGTCGCAAATGGGCTTGCCAGAGGGGCCGATTGCCCCCTCTGGACTCCCGACTCAAATCATCAACAAAAAAAGCCCACATCCTTAACTAAAGATATGGGCTTTTGATTGCCAACAGATCACTACATCATTATTGCCACTGCAATGATACAACGGGCGCTTAATATCCTTTTACGGAGAGTCTATTATTAATGCTGACCTTGGGTTCACTATTGATCCAATTGTTGGCGTTGATAGTTGAACTGATTAAAAATCAACAAAAAATAACCGCCTACTTTGGCTGGTCGCGGTTATTTTATAATTAATGATTATGCCACCGTCTTAAACGGTTCTGTTGGAGAAGTGCTATGTCAGTAGCACTTCTTATAAATGATTATAAACCTAAAATAGTTAAACAAGGGTAGTTATAAATTTAGGACGCAATCCACGATCTAAACGCAAGGATGATACGTAGACTTATTGAGTTGATTGCACGAAAGTGGCGTGAGAGTGCGTCTATGTAACATTGAAAATAATGACTACCGATACTAGGAGCATTTGACGTTGGTTTTATTAGATAACCGAGTCAATGCATAAAATCTTTGTTTATTTTCGAAAAGCACGTCGAAATTAAATTGGCCATGATAACCTTTTTGGTTATGATTCAACGCTAACTTACTTGGGTAATAAATACGATCAATCCTTCAGCGACGGTATTTATGCACTTATAAGAAATAACTATTGTATTTAGATGATGTTGAGCTATACTTAATTTGTGAAAATAATAATATGTATTAGGGAGAAGAAATATGAAAATTTATAAATTATGTTTACAAGCGGGGTTAGTTAGCGCCGTAGCCATGGGAATGGTGTTGACAAGTACCGACAATGTGACCCAAGCAAGCACCGGCGTTGCCGTAACGACTGCTAAGGCAGTGGTTAAACCAACAGTTACCAAGGCTAAATCAATACATAAGCCAACGACTACAGTTAAGCCAAGTACACAGGCTAATAAACGAGTGAAACCAGTCAGAGCCACTAAGGCAACTACGTTAAAACACCAAGTCAAGCCAGCCAAAACGACTAAGCAAAAAAATGCTAAGCCAAAGGCAACCAAACGGACTGCTAAGCACGTAGTGATGAAGAATCAAGCAGCTAACGCGACTAAAAAATCGACTAAATCAGTTAAGAACTCAACTGAGTATCGGGAAGTCAAGACTCGCTACACGACCAAGAAAAACAAGCGGGGCAAGACATCAACTAAACAACAAATTATTAGACGGAAGGTTGTCGCTGACAAACCGGCGGTTAAACCAGTCACAGTTACCCCAGCTCCAAGTGAGGAACCAACTAACGATCAAAGTACGACTACCCCAGCTGACAACGCAACTACTCAACCAACGACAGACAATCAAAATAGTAGTTCAGCTACCACACCGGTCTTAAGTGCAGAAGATTCTAAAAAGAACCAAGACGCCACTAACGAAAACATTCGCTTACAACCAGCTTTAACCCAATCGCAGATTGGTGCTAATCAGGGGCAACTTGCTTATGACATTACTGGATCCGTTTCCAATGTCGTTGGTCAAGGGACAGCAATTGTTAATTCAATTTGCCAAGTAGTTTCAACAATTCGGAATCTATTTAGATAACCAGCACATTGAAAGTGGGGGACAGAGTTGAGGATTAAACAATTAATCGCTGTATTTATTGGGGCAGCGGCGATTGGAACAGTTACTATGTATAGCAATTCTAGGCCAGTGATGGCGTATGCGGATGCTACTGCAGCTTCAAATAATAAAAACGATAATAATAATGACAATGATGACAATACTAATGGTCAAGGAGATCGTGAACCAGGTGTCATTGGGGGAAATGGTCAAGGGGGCGCTATTGGTGGCGATGCAGGTGCTGGTGGAGCAGAGACTAGCGGTACAACAGCCGGAGCAACCGCAACTAATGGAGTTGGGGCTGGTACAACGGCAACTAGTCCACAAAATCAAATTGGATATGGTAATGCCTCAGGTCAGAGTACGCAGACAGATGAATCTTTGGGTAAAGATACCCGTCAGAGTGATTTAAAAAACAACGATCAGGGTATCAACAATACCCAAAACAATCAAATTAAAAATAAAAAGCCAATCCCCAGAAAGGAAACGTCAATAACAGAGCCTCCTAAAAATAACAATAATAATATTGGGTTTACTAAAAATCAAAATAATATTCAAAAAAAAACAAACCTAGCCCATTACAATACTAAAGTGATCTCTGCCAAAAATACAAATAAGCATAAGAAAAGTAAATATATCAAGTCTGCAATCATCAAAGTTAAGAAGAAAGTTAAACTTTTTGGAGTAGTACCGCTTGGAACAGTAAAAAAGACATTTGTATTTCTTAATAGGAAAGCCGCTAAGAAATATGCCTACATCATTACTCATCCAAGAGTTCCCGGATACAAACAAATGGTAAAGGCTTTTACAATCTCTTATTTAGCTGGGAAGAATCCATATTTAGGATTGGCTTATTCGCTGTTTTCGTTTGGAGACGATATTGAGCGATACAGTACAGGCCAAAGGATTAAAAAACTCCTAAAACACAATAAGGGAATAAAAATTGAAGAAATTACCCCACGTAAGGAAAAAGAAAGAATTTTTTCTGGATGGAACACCAAACGATCGTCTGCATTAAAAACCGCTCGTGCTCATGGGTTTAAAATTTATAAAAAATCACTTAAAAGCTAGAAAATGTTATTTTTTGTTCTTAATAAAACTTAGAACTAGGTTATTTAAAAAGTTATTAGGTAAAAATAGTATTGAGACACCAAAATCTATCATAGCAATTAACCAGAAAACAATATTTAGTTCTTTAGTAATATAGAATGCTACGATTAAAATAATAAAGCTGATGAATTTAACCACCTCGCTAATAATGTAAGCTGTCTTTTTGGGTTTCATGTCAATAGTCCTTTCGTTTTCGAATAATATTAACTACAACAATAGTACATCATAAATAAAATAATTATAATGGAGATAAAATATGTATAAGAAATCTATTTTAAAAAAGTTGCTTATTATTTTCATATTTATGTTTTCTTTTTCATACTGTAATTATGCTAATGCCCAAAAAATAAAAACTAAGAATGGTCTTCCGCATAAATTAGTTAATACAAATTGGGGGAATTCTAATCATAATGAGTATTTTTTATTTCGGAAAACAAGTATAGAAGCAAAAGGAACAAACAGAGGAGCTTTTTATACTAAAGATATTTCTTATGAGATATTTGATGGGTATTATGTACTAATAGGTATAGATTCAGCAAATGAAAACAAAATGATTTGGTGGTTTATTAAGACTAATAAATCATTAAAATCCATTCACATCGGCTATTTAGTTAAAGATAGAGATAAAATACCAACTAGATCTCCCAAGTATTATACAAAGACAAAAGCATTTAAGGTTACTAAAGTAACAGCAATGCTCTATTAATGGGAAAAGCCAGGGAATTAAATTCCCTAGCTTTTTTTCTAAATATGTAGCTCCAAAAC
>NZ_CAKQBI010000045.1:0-14640 GCF_934216135.1 uncultured Rummeliibacillus sp.
GAGTTGTGCAAAAGAGGGTACGAGTTGTGCAAAAAGGAGTTCGAGTTGTGCAAAAGGAAGTGAGTTGTGCAAAAGGAAGCTTGAGTTGTGCAAAAGAGAATTTGAGTTGTGCAAAAGAGGGTACGAGTTGTGCAAAAAGGAGTTCGAGTTGTGCAAAAGGAAGTGAGTTGTGCAAAAGGAAGCTTGAGTTGTGCAAAAGGGAGTCTGAGTTGCGCAAAAGGAAGTGAGTTGTGCAAAAGGAAGCTTGAGTTGTGCAAAAGGAGTAGCGAGTTGTGCAAAAGAGGTTAACAGTTGTGCAAAAAGAGCAGCCAGTTGTGCAAAAGACTCCAAGTTATGTTCAAGCTATCTCTAGTTTCTCAGCCAAATTCATTTACGAGATATGCTAAAATAAAGTATTCATTTAATCCGGTTTTAAAGGAAGTGCACTTTCATGGATATACAACAAAATCTTAATGAAAAAGGATATACAGAAGCAGCGAAGTTATTACATAAAATAACCAATCAAGAAAATGTGATTTCAAACATCTCTCAATTGATCCATTATTGTGAACAAGCAATCACTAACTGCTCAGATGATATCAGAATTCTACTTGAACAAGTTAAACATCTGTCTATATATGACCAGAATTTCTATCCTATTTTGCTTCGGGATGTGCAAACGATTTTACAAGAGTTGCTAAATCCTCAAATTGATCAAGCGACTATTTTTTTCGAACATGAGGAAATACAAGAAGCCATCTCCATTTATCAAAAAGCTATGAACGGAAATAGCGATGCCCAGCTTGAATTAGGTGAGTTCTATAAATCTTTAGATCATGCCGATTGGGCTTTTGTGTGGTATGAAGTGTCTGCTAAGGCAGGGAATATCGATGCAATTTATTGGGTAGGGAATTTTTATTATGATGGTACGGTTGTAGAAGAAAATTGGGAGAAAACTTTCGAATGTTATAAGGAAGCGGCTTTAAAAGGACATGCAGATGCGATGAATAACTATGCAGATATGTATTTTCGCGGTGAGTACGTTGAAAAGGATGACAAAAAAGCATTCGAATTATTTTCTATTGCGGCTGAACGTGGTGTTGCAGAATCAATGTATACACTCGGTTATATGTATGAAAATGGTGTCGGGGTTGAAAAAGATTTAGCAAAGTCAAACTATTGGTTCACACAATCAGCATTAGCGGGTGATGTATTTGCGGCCAACCGATTAGGAAATGCAGCCTTTCAAAACAATCAGGGAGAGGAAGCCATTCTCTGGTATCAAATAGCTGCTGACAAGCAAGATGTAGATGGTGAATTTAATCTTGGCTTTTGCTACGAATCGGGTATGGGGACACCTATCAATATGAAAAAAGCTAAGTATTGGTATCAAAGAGCAGCACTTCAAGGAGATGCAGAAGCGAAAAAGAAGCTGAAGGAGATATAAAAAAAGGCTAATAATGAAAAGAAGAATCCTATAAAGAATTTTTATGGATTCTTCTACTAAAATTATTTTAAATCAATTGTAACAGGGCTTATTTGTTTTGTTTCTCCTAATTTGCCAGAACCTTTTGAAAAATAAACTTTGGGTGTTAGTATTAATGATTTAGCGTTTGGATTTAGTGAATAAATGGTTACCTTGCGTTTATTAGAAGTACCATTTTCCATACTAACCCCACCATTACTATCAATTTCATAAGTGTTTCCAAGATTATCTTTTACTTCAACCATTTCTATAATAACAAACGGCCACTCTTTTAATATAGAATGATCAACATTAAATTCATACTGTAATACTGCAGTCAATTCTGTTTGTTTTAGTGATTTCATACTTAGAGTAATTCCGTCTTCTTGAATTGATTGGTTAAGTTTTATAGTATTTGCTACTAATTCACTTAAAGTAAATTCAAATTGCCAATTCCCTTCAAACTTTTTATTCGTCTCCATATTCTCAAATAGTGTAGGTTGCCATGAAACTTGTATTTCATCAAGACTTTTGCCTTTAAAATGTGGTGTAACCTTTTCAATTCCAGCATAAGTTGTATCATTTATCTTTCTAATATTAGAAATAGAACCGCTACTGTTAGCTTTTGGAATGTCTAACATGCCATCTACTCGGGGATTATCACCAAGTTCAGCTTCTGTTTGAATGGTATAGGTTAAAATAATATTTGTTCCATCATACACTGCTTTTTCAACAGAAACGTCTATTCCATTACTAGACTGTACTTGTTTCATATCTGTAGCTAATTCTGTATACGTATTAATGTTCGGAACCGAATCATCCTCAAAATATGTTAAAACACTTTGAATGAAAGGAATTTGATTTGCGAGAGCTGGGAGAGACATGAAGCTAACAGTAATTACACTGATTCCAAGTATAACAGCGGTAGCTAAGTACCGAAGTTTGATGGATTTCTTAACTTTACTTTTAGATAATACATGTTCTTTTAAATCCTCTTTCTCTTCAGTTGATAAAGGAATCAGTTCAATTTGATCAATGTCAAAGTCAATCCAATCTCTATATTTTTTCTTCATATAAATCGCTCCCTAAGTATTGGATTTTTAGCTAACTTCTTCTTTCCACGGTATAAGCGATTTTCAACTGCAGAAATGGAAAGATTTAATGATTCAGCGATTTCTTGAGTTGTTAAGTAAAGAAAATATTTCATCATAAAAATCTCACGGTCAATATCTTTTAATGTACTTAGCGCAAGTAATAATGTATTTTTTTCATCCCTTTCTAAAAGAGAAATTTGAACATCTTCTGAAATGGACTGTTCCAAAATAAATTCATCGTTTTTCTCACGTTTTTGCAATTTCTCAAGCTGACGATAACGATCAATTGCTTTATGCTTAGTTATCATTGCAATCCACTTTTTAAAATCTTCGTAATTTCCTTCAAATAAATTTGCATTTTGCCAAACTGTTAAAAATACATCATTAACGCATTCATCTATTGCTTCTTTGCTAATATTAGATAAAATTTTATAACTAATTCCTTTTACTAGGGAAGAATATTCTTCTATGATAAATTCAAGTGCATCTTCTTTTTCTTTCTTTAGTCGATTGATAAAGTTTTTTGAATTACACTTCATTTGCATTCTCCTTCATTTTTTTGAAAAGCTTTTCACTAACTATATCGAAATGTAAAAGAGAAAACTCTCATTTATATTAAAAAATAACCCATCCTTGAGTTGAGAGCTCTCGCGGATGGGGGATTCTTATGTCACCTAATGGAAGCCAAATATGATTGACCGCTTGATGCACTAACATCGGCGGTGTTTTGATACTATTTATTTTTAGCTTACGTGAATATTTTTATTATTACAATATTTAACTATATTGCATGTGCAAAAATGAAGGGCTTCTGCTAAGAATTCATCAACATCGTTTACCTCCGAGAGTCTCCACAATTACTTAAAATTGAATCCACGTTTTTAATCTTATAATATTCCTTAATAATTGAAGGGAATTCCAGTTCGATATCGAAATTGTAATGAATGATATAGATATTATGACCATAGGTTAATATTGGAAGAATTATGTTGATAGGAAATCAACATAGTTTAAGTGTGCGGTTATATATGTTAGGAATAAATTTTTGCAAGGGGGCTTATATGAAAAAGATATTGGTGTTTTTATCAGTATTGCTACTATTAGTGGGGTGTTCAGAAAAGGAAACGAAAGAAAAAGAGGCAGTGAGCTCAAATCATTGGCAAGTGAGTCCAACATTCGATATTCCAATTGATTTTGCTGGTAAGAAGGGGAAATATGTTCTTATTGGAAAAGAAGGTAGATTAGGCTTTTTAGTTGGATCGGGCAGTGAAGATGATATTAAGGTGGATCCCATTATTAAAGGAAAACCAAACAAATACATGTGGCATTTTTGGGGAAATGATGATGAATTTGATGGACCTTTGAAAGTAGTAGGGATCAATGAAAAAGGGGAAAAGCATAAAATAATACAAGCTGATAATAGTGTGAATGTAGGCATTAGTCCTTATAATGGTGCAACAACACATGTACCATCAACAATGGAGTTTCCTACAGCTGGGTTATGGAAGCTTGAGGTTTACATTGGTGAAAAATTATTCGGAGATATTGTGGTGAATGTTGAAGAGGGGTAAGTCTTTTAATATGGCTGTTTTCTAAAAGATTGTTGTTTTTAAAATAAATTATAGGAATAAATTTTTTCTACTAGAATTATAAATATACTTAAACTGTAATTAATACCTATTCCAAACTGTTAAAATGTAACTTTTATACGTCTAATTGGTGGTAGAGTGAACGTAGGGGTGGTTCTATGAAAAAATCTTTGTTCTTAATGTTATTAGTAAGTCTATTCATACTTTCTGCTTGTACTAATGGAAAAACGCAATCATTAGAATCGTTTTATAAGGACGCAAAAATTGAAAATGTAGATAAAGTTATTATTCAAGATGGTTCAACTGGTGCTTCTAAAACGATAACGAATCAAGAACAAATCGGTGAATTTCTAACGTTGATTAAAGAAATAGAATTTACGCCACAAGAAAATCAAGAAAAACGTAAAGGTTGGCGATATGGTATTACTCTTTTTGATGGCGAAAAAGAGTTTAAATTTACGCTTAATCAAATTGACAATACCTATTACGATTCAAATCCAGATATTCACCCCATTGTAGATAACTATTACAAACAGTTAGAAATTGTAGAAGAATAAAGCCTTTAATACATCTAAAGACCTCTAATATTGAGGCCTTTTCTTATGCACTTCTTAACTTTTCAACAGTTGTATAATTGGATTTTTGGCACGCTGAAATAAGCATTAGTTCTACACGTTTATCAACGAAAACATAACCATCCAGGATAATTTGAATCAACCATCGCAAAAGCAAAAGAATGGGCAGTCCCGTAAGTTTTCTACTTATGGGGCTGCCCTCATTTCTACGACCTTTTTATCTTTTTAAACCACTTCAAATTCCGAACACTACTCACAATCGATAATAATGATGGGATGAAGATTGGTAGCATGACAAAGCTTAATAGGAATAAGCCGATGATAACGGTTATGGCAATTTCGATTAGTGATATGACACCAGATGGAATGAGCGCTGCAAATGTTCCACCAAGGATAATGGCTGCGGAAATGACGACACTTCCGATATGACGAGCAGCATCGACGATCATTTCTCTTGGATTGCCAACTTGTTCTCTATAGCGCATCATTAAGAAAATACTATAATCCACACCGAGAGCGACAATCATGATAAAGCTAAAGAAAGGAACATTCCAGCCCAATTCATCAACATGTAAAATTTTCATACTTAACAATTCACTCATACCAAGTGCAGTAAAATACGTTAATACTAATGAAGAAATGATTAGGATTGGTTTCAATACTGAACGGGTGATGATGATTAAAATAAGCCCGATTCCAATTAGCATAATCGTTGCAGTTCTTGTGAAATCGCCACTCGCAATTGCTTGAAGGTCAACATTTTGAGATGTTTTTCCAGCAAATGCGATTTTTGAATCACGTAGTTCACCATTTGTTGTGAAACCTTCAACAGCTTTTTCAATATGCTCAACAATGTTCATAGCCTCTTTCGTATATGGATTGACATCGAGGATGATATTCATTTGTGCAATTTTACGATTATCGGACATATACATATTTAATGATTTTTGGAAGTCATCACTTTTTAACACGTCTTCTGGTATATAGAATTTTTCAGATGCATCAGACTTGCTTAAATCTTTTAAGTATCCTTGTGCATCATGAAGACCTGAGTTGATGTCTTTCAAACCTTTTGAGCTTTTTGCAAGACCAGATTGAAGAGCTTTCATTTGTTTGGCTAAATCATTAAGGCCTGTTAACAGCTGCTTTTGACCATTATTAATATTCGTTAAGCCAGATTCGAGTGCAGGTGTTTGACTTGCAATTTTGCTTGATCCATCTGCTGCCGATTGTAAACCATTTTTTAAAGCTGTTGAACCTGCATATAACTTGTTAACACCTGTTTGGAGTTGGGAGAAACCACTGTTTACTTGTGCTAAAGAGCTATTTGCTTTTTTGAATGACTGCATCGCACTATTATACTGTGGGGTCATCGCATTTAGCTTTTCAGAAAGTTGAGCGAGTTGTTTCTTGCCAGTAGAAGCTATTTTAAGCGTTGTTAGTACGTTCACATCATTGGCAAGCTCGGGTTTCGATTTGATCAAAGCCTGCATGGAGGCTTCAATTTGTTCGTATCCTTGTTTTGTACCATTTATCGCTTGACTCATACTTGCGAAAGAATTGCTATAGGAAGATAAACCTTGTTGTAATGCATTATAGGCATTCATCAGTTGTGGTATCGAATTTCCTAATGTGTTCATGTTTGTTTTAAGAGAGGCGAGACCGTTTTCGAGCTCTTGAGCACCATTTTTACCAGAACGAATGCCGTTTGATAATTGATTCATTGCGTTTCCTAATTTGGAAATCCCTTGTTTAACCTCGTTTGTGCCATTGATTAACGCTTGAACGTTTTCAGTACCGCCACTATTTGTTTGACCAACTTTTTTCTCTGCTGATGATAGGCCTTTATTGATTTGACTTACGCCTTCTTTTGCATCTCCAAGTCCGTTTTGTAAATCGTTTGTTTGTTTTTGAATATATAGGTCTTTAATTTTCTCACCTGTAGGACGTGTAGCAGTCAAAACTTTACTAACACCATCTATATCTTTGATCTGTTCAGCTAATTCATCTAATGCTTGTAGTGATTTAGCGTTATCTAACGCATCAGGTGATTTCAAAACAAGTGTAGTAGGTGAAGAAAACCCTGAAGGAAAATGGTCTTCAATAACATTAATACCTTGTTTAGAAGGGTATTTATCATCGAGTTCTGATAAGTCATCGTAGCTTAATGAATTACTGTATGTGAGTATAAATGGTACACATAAAAGCGCGATAAATAGTAAAACAAGAATAGGTCTCAATACAGATATTTTTGATAAGAAGCCCCACATTTTACTGGTACTATGACCATCAAATTTCTTAATAGGCCAGAACATTGTTTTGCCTAAAAGCACCATGAAAAAAGGGTTTAAAGTCATAAGTACGAGTAAAAGTACAGCAACACCAATTGCTACCGCTGAACTTGCTTGGTAAAGAATAAATTCAGCTAAGATCAGTGCGATAAAACCGATAAATACCGCTAATGCACTAAACAACACAGTACGTCCTGCTGTTTTATAAGTTTCTTTTACTGCATTAAAAACATTGTCCTGTTTGACCAGTTCTTCTTTAAAACGAGTAAATAAAAGAATGTTATAGTCTGTGCCAATCCCAAACAGGATGACGACTAAAAATACTTGCGTAAAGTTCGAGAATGGGTAGTTAAACTGATCAACTAAATGAGCAATAATGCCAAGAGATACTAAATAGGAAATGCCGACCGATAACAGTGAAATAATCGGAACGATAGGGGAACGGAATACAAGTATCAAAACAGCGATGATAAATATAACTGCAATAACTTCAGTTTTCTTAATACCATCTTGAGAAGATTGGATATAATCTTCCATTACTAATTTGTTCCCAGTAAGATACGTATCAATATTGTTGTTTTTGACATAATGCTGAAGATTCTCGGCTACTTCTGAAATTTTTTTATCATTTTGTTCGAGCGATAGTTGCGTTAAAATTGTTGTTCCATCTTTTGAAATGAGCTGTTCTTTCGTTTGTTCATTGTCTAGATGGCTTACGATATTTTGGATATCGAGTTCTTTTTTGTGACTTTGCAACGATTGTATGGCTGTTTCTATTTCTTCTTGTTGTTGCGTTGTCAGTTTTTGATCACTGCCAGAATTGAAGACTACAATGATTGAATATTTTTCGCCATCTTCTCCAGCCATATCTTTTAACATTTCTTCGGCAACAGTGCTCTGTGTACCATCGGGCATTGTGATTTGACCTTTTTCCCTAACGAGCTGATCTAAATTGGGCATCGATAAGACGATTATGGTAGTAACTAAAATCAAAGAAGCAATGATGCCGCCCGCCAATTCATTACTTTCTTCATTGGACCCCCTCTTTCAATCTCTTTTTTACAAAATCGTACATGTGTGTACTTTTGTTTATAAACAAATTATACTTATGTACATAAAACACCACAATATGCAAAAAATGAGAATCTGTCTAATTTTGTACAAATGTAAGGGGTGAACCAATGGCTGGAAAAGCAAAATACAAAAGTGCGATCCGTTCGAAAAAGATGATTCGTTATGCGTATATAGAATTGGCTCTCGAAAAAGAGATAGAGAAAATAACAGTCAAAGATATTGCAGAAAAGGCGGGGATTAGTAGAGGGACATTTTATGCACACTACTCGGATATCTATGCAATTGTTGAAGAAATTGAAAATGAAACAATGGGGAAAATTCTTGAGTTTCTAAATGATTTTAAAGATGAAGATATTATAAAAAATCCGTTACCTTTATTAAAGATGCTATCTGATTTTCTAGAGCAAGACATTGATTTTTATCGTTTAGGCATTAATACGCAGAGGGCACCAAGCTTTATATTTAAATTAAAGGAAATCGTCATTGAAAAAATATTAAGTGATTCGAAAATCCCTAAAGATAGCCAAAAGTCAAAAATGTATGTTTATCGTGTCCATTATCTTATTGGTGGCTTAACGTCTATGTATCAAGATTGGTTAGAAGGAAAATTTGATGGAACTTTGGAGGAACTAACAGAAGCATTCTGCCAGATTACGATGAAGGATTTTAGTTAGGAAGAGATTAAATTTATAGGATTTATCTAATTAGATGATTATAACAAACTACCTCTTTATTTTAAATATTATGATGGAGAAAGCACTAAGAATATATTTTTTACAGGATTCTACTAAAAAGATGATTAAAGGTGAAAAGAATAAAATATGTATTTATAAAAAGAAAAAAAGAATAACAATAATATAGCATCAACATCTATAGATAATGATTAGGTTACTTTATGTATGATTAATAATGTCATTATTACTATTGCAAAGATATATTTCTATATTTAAATAACTTCATTTCCTTATCAGAGAGAACAGGATCGAGATAAGTAGCATCTTAAGAGTATTTTGATGTTGACACGTTATCACTTGAGTAGGAAAGTACGATTAGCCTTACTTCAGCTACTATCAACTTCAAACGATTACATCTGTAACTACTTCTGAAGATAAAAATCAGCTAAAGATGAATCCTACAGTGACGTAACAGCTAACACTACTTAAGTATTCAAAGACTCCTATCTTCCTCGAAAGACGAGAATTTTTTTGATTCTCAAAGTAATGAATCTCTTTACTTATTATCTTTCAATTCTATATTTATTGAAAATTGATTAAAAAGTAAGGGCTATTTCCTTAAAATGAAAATAAATAATAGTTAAATACCCATTTATAGTATTTTTTTTGCTCATGTATAATTATTTTGTAACATTTTTGTTATAAAAGTAATTATTGGAGGAGTAACATGAAACAATATTTAAAAAAATGGCTATCGTTATTTTTAGTCACCATTTTAATTGTTAGTATGATTCCTGAATATGTTGGTTTAGCATACTCAGATTCAAAAGAAGCGGAAGAACAACAGACTGATTCGGAAAAAGAAACTATTTCTACTGACAATTTAAAAGAACTAAAAGATAAACGAACAGCTACAACGAAGACATTTACAGATGAAAAAGGAAACTATTACAAAGAAATTTATGCTGAAAAGGTTCACATTTTAACAGAATAATCAGTATGAAGACATTTCTGAGAATCTAACTTCTACTGGGACAGGGTATGTTACGACTGATACCACTCAACTAGAATCAAAGTTTCCACAATCGATTAAAGATGATCAGAGTATAACGTACAGTAAAGGAAGTCACAAACTCGTTTTTGAGTTAAACTCTGCGACAAAAGATGATGAGAAGATACTCCCATCAACTTCAAGTAAAACCTCTACCAAAGAAAATGAGATCCAATATAAAAATATTTATCCGCAAATCGATTTACGTCATATTACTTTTAATGAGGAAGTAAAAGAAGACTGGATTGTCAATGAATATACAGGTATTCATCAATTTACGTATACGCTAAAAACCGATTTAGATGCAAAGCTTCTATCAGACGGTTCAGTTGGATTTTTCACAAATGATGAGAAAAAAGACAAGATCTTCGTCTTACCTAAACCAATGATGATGGACTCAAATATGAATGAGACTAAAGGAGAAGGCGTCTATTCTGATAAGGTTCAGTATCAATTAACTAAGACAAAAGAAAATACGTATTCTCTAACATTAGATGCAAATGACGATTGGTTAAAATCCAAAAATCGTATTTACCCTGTCTACATTGATCCCTCTGTAACAATCGAAGCATTAGGAGATACATATGTTTCTAGTAAATACCCAACGGCAAACTTCAACAAACAATGGGACGCAGCACAAGGAGAGTATGTTTTACAAACAGGTTACTATGATAGTACATCTGGAACGAACTATCCATTTATCAAATTTAGTATTGTAGGACAATTAAAAGGTGCTACGATTGATAGCGCAGATTTACAAGCATATGTAACGCATGCGTATTATGCTTCTCAAAAAAATGGCTTGTGGGTTGATGAAGTTAAAGGAAAATGGGCAGCTGGCGAATTAACCTGGAATAATAAGCCATCCTCTACTAAAATTACGTCAACATCGGTTGGACGAGATGAATGGGCGCATTTTAACGTAACAGATACAATACAAGCTTGGGTTTCAGGGGAACGTTCCAATTACGGTTTTAAATTCCATACAAATGGGAATGGGAAAACCTATTGGAAAAAAATCACGGCTGCAGAAAGTGCCAAAAAAGCAAAAATTGTCATTGCTTATCACTATGATAAAATGGCAACACCGACAATGACAGCAACTGCCGATGATGCAGCTTCTAAAACTGGTTCAGTAAATGTGAAGTGGAAGTCTGTGTATGGTGCGACTAGTTATGATTTACAAATGTTTGATGGAAAAGGTTATCAAAGTATTTACAAAGGAACTGCAACTAGTTGGAATTCTAAAGGACTAAAAGTTTTTCCGAAAGCACCTTATAGTTCATCTAGTACTTATAGCAGAAGTAAATCAGGTGTTGAATTACCCTTAGATCCAACTGGATTTTACTCCATAAAAGCAGGGACAGCCGTTACATCGAAAGCCTATAAATTCCGAGTAATTCCGCAATATCCTACTGGTAATGGCCCAACATCTTCAACAGTATCAAAAGCTATTCCTGTACCAGCTGGTGAACCTGATTTACCAACTGTAAAAGCTGAAAGCTATCCAGAAACAGATACAGTCAATAAAGGCCGTGGCTGGTTAGATATTAGTTGGAAAAAAGTTACGAATGCTACTGGCTATAAAGTCCGTATTTGGAATGGTGCAAAATATGAAAATTATACAGTAGGTAAAGACACGCTATCTGTTAGTACAAAAGGTAAGAAAATTTGGCCAACTGACGATGAAATCAAGGCGGGGAATACGGATCTTCATCAAGTGGAATTGGATAATTCATCAAGTGTCGGAACGGGTAGCGAACTCCCAATCGATCCAAGTACCACATATGGAAATACATCTAAACGTTATAGTGTTCGTGTTATTGCCATGTCAGCTGCAGGTGATTCACCTTCATCAGATGTTAACTATGGTTATATGCCTTTATACGCACCAAAAGAAGTAAAATTAACTTCAAATGATGATAACTTAGTCCAAAATAAAACAAGTTTTGATGTTGAGTGGAAAGAATCTACTGGTGCAAAATATTACGATGTGGTATTAAATGATGGAAGTAAAGATAAAGTCATTAAGGTTAAAGGAAAGACAAGTATAACAACGGATGCGGAATACGATAACAATAAAAATTATACCGCAAAAGTACAAGCGTATTTTGATGATAACACCACGGCTCCTGAAACAGAAGAAGATAAGATTTTTGGGAAACGAGGGTTGAGTCCTGAAGCATCCTCAAATAGTGTAAAACCAAACCAACATTTAGAACTAATTGGTTTAGAGGACTACTTCACATATGATGAAAATGAATTTGGTAATGCTTCTTCAAATGTTAATGTCACAACAGGAAATATGGCGTTACAATTTACGGATGAATCTCTTTATACCCGAAGTGATTTAGGGTATGACTTTACACGAACGTATAACTCACGTTCAACAGATGTCTCTGTTTTAGGGAAAGGTTGGACATTTGTTGGGAATGAGAGAATATCTGTATTAGAAAATGAAGATATTTTATATACAGACGAAGACGGCACTGTTCATACATTTACAAAAGACGGCAACGAGTATACTTCCCCAAAAGGAATATATGAGAAGCTATCTAGAGTAGATGATGAAACATACACGCTTACTGATCCAAATCAATTTGTCCAAACATTTACACGAGGCAAGAAATCGAATACTTTCTATATCGCTTCTTATAAAGACGAATACCAAAATCAGATTGACTTCATACGAAATGAAGAAGATCAGTTGATTACAGTATCGGAAGCAAAGGGTATTGAAAAACAAGAAAAAATTCATATTGAATATAGCGATGGGAAAATCAGCAAAGTAAAATTCGCAGACCATTGGACAACTTACACATACAATGGTGATTTACTTGTCCAAACCAAAATTGGCAGTGATAGAACGACTAAAACGATTACGGAAAGTTTCGCTTATGATGATAACGGACAGCTTACAAAATATACAGATGGTGAGAATAACCAAACCGTATTTTCATATAAGGAAAATGAGTTAACCATTTTTGACCAACAAGCAGAAGATGAAGAATTATCCATTACGAATACGTATCAATTTAATGATAAGGAAAATGAATTCAAATCGATTGCAACAGATGATTCAGAAACCGTTTATAAACGAGATAAGGAAAAAGGTACGTATGCAATTACACAAGTAACGGAACCTTCTGAAACCAATAATAGTACAACATTCTATGACTTAGATTCACATTATAATATTGTAAAAGTGACTAATCCAGATGGAACGACTATAGAAAATACCTATGACTCAAAAGGAAATGTTTTAACATCTACATCTACTGAAGGTACAGTAAAGAATAGGTATAACGAAAAAAATCAACTTGAAGAAACGGTTGCGGCAAACGGAGAAATCACTTCTAATACTTATTCTGGTCCTTCACTGATAGCTTCAACTGTAAATGATGAAACAACAAAATATGAATATGATTCCTTTGGTCGTGTAACGAAAACAACTTATCCAAATGGCACATTTGATACGACGACATATGATGACGATCAATATACGGTTTCTTTTACAGATAAAGAAGGCAATAATTCGAAAATTGCTTATACTATATACGGACAACAAAAAGAAGTTACAGATGCAGATGGACATACAACAGAATATACCTATCATCCACTATATCAAGATACGCTCGCTTCTGTAACAGACGGAAACAAGCATACGACAGTCTATACGTATGATGACAACAATAATATGACTTCATTAAAAGATGCACTAGGACGTACGAAAGCGTATAGCTATAATGATAACGACCAAGTGACAAAAGTAATAATGCCAGTAAAAATCGCATCAAAGCTTGATATGACATTCGCGTATCAATACGATTTAAACGGTGAATTAAGTAAATCGATTTTACCGTCAGGTATTTCAACTGATTTTAGTTATACTGAAGATGACCAAGTAGATACGGTTCAAGTGACAAATAAGACTGGCGATGTGGTTACTTCAACGCATTATCAATATGATGACTTAGGAAATGTGAGCCAAGTATCTCAAGACGACCAAGTCATAAAAACGTATGGATATAAAGGTGAAACCAATTTACTAGAAACATACGGCATGAAATCATTTTTACAAAGTTATAGATATGACGATGATCAAGAACGCTTAATAGAACGTAAAACTGCTTACGACAATGCTTTTACTGTTAAAGAACAACCAAGTTATAAAAAAGATAGCGATGACGTTGATCATATTAAATATGGTGTAAATGATGAAGTGTTACATGATTATCAATATGATCAAGATACAGCAGAAAACCAAAATACCACAACACTCAATAATGATTTATTAAAACAAGTGGCAAAGTTTAATGATGCCAACTTACTAGCTTCCTTGACATATACAACAAAGGTACAACAACCATTTGAAATTGGATATGACTATACGAATGGTGGTAATATTTTAAAAGAAACTATACAAGGAAAAGCAACAACCTATGAATACGATGGCAATAACCAACTAACAAAAGAAACATTCGCAAATGGCGATGTCAATACGTATCAATACGATGAAGTCGGAAATCGAAAATCAGCACATGTAAATGGAAAAGACTTCACGTTCTCTTATAACGATGCCAATCAAATTGAAAAGAAAAATGATACAGCTTACCAATATGATGCAGATGGTAACCTTCTACAAGATGAACACTTTAAATACACATATAACGAAGCACAGCGCTTAACAAGTGTTCAAACATTAAAAGGCGATGCAGTAGCCTCTTACACATATGACGAAAATGGACTTCGTTTAACCAAAACAGTTGGTGATACAACGCATGAATACTTCTATAATAACGAAGTATTAGACATGGAAGTCGTAAAGAAAAATGATGAAGTTACACA
>NZ_CAKQBI010000046.1:0-14102 GCF_934216135.1 uncultured Rummeliibacillus sp.
GTTGTGCAAAAGGGGCCGCGAGTTGTGCAAAAGGAGTAGTGAGTTGTGCAAAAGGGGCCACGAGTTGTGCAAAAGGAACTGAGTTGTGCAAAAGGAGCCACGAGTTGTGCAAAAGCAACCACCTCCCCATGCAAAAGCGGCCCAAAGTTATCACAAAGAGAAAACCGATTTACTATGAAAGAAATCCTATATTAAATCCCATAATCGATAGCAGCTACCTCAAATAAATTCCGCTTTAATGTTTCAACAGAAGCTAAATGGATATCCTATAGAAGTTAAAAACAATTTATCACTGAAACGTATTCGAGGTGGAAAGAAACGATGAAAGAATTTAAAGTTACTTATTTTTTTGATAAAGAACATTATGTTAGACGATTTATATTCATGGAATCACAAGAAGAAGCGGAAAATCTTATTCAACGCGAACGTGATCAATATATTTCATTTATGGACAATAGAGGAATATATCATGAGTTAAATACAGAAAAGGTTCGGATGATCCAAATATCGGAATATCATAGAGTAGATAAAACTAAAAAGGAAAAAGAAACCTATAATCAGGATTACAACTTTTATTCTTAATATATTATTCCATACAAAAGATTCATCACAAAATAAAATAATGAATCTTTTGTATACTGCATAATAGAAAAAATGACAAACAACTATTGAATGCTACTAAACTATAAAATTATTAAAACTACAGCGAAAAAACAAAAATATAATAAAAAAATCAAAAATTCATCATATTGTAATCTAAAATAATATTTTGTAATATTAATATTACAGTTTTGTTACATAACTCTTATATAATAGATTACAATAGCTAATCTAAGGGAGTTCAAATAAATTGAAAAAAACTATCATCTCAGCAATGGCATTAAGCTCGATTATGCTTTTCTCAACAATTAGTAACGAAACAACCGCTTCTGCAGCGAATACATATACAGTTAAAAAAGGCGATACATTATCTGGAATTGCCAAGAAATATGGCGTGTCTTATAAAACACTAATGAGCTGGAATAACTTAAAATCAACAAATATTAAATCTGGCCAAAAGTTAAAAGTTACAGGATCAACAACTAAAACAGCAAAAACTGCTAGCTCAACAAAAGCAACTTCTACATATACAGTTAAAAAAGGCGATACATTATCTGGAATCGCAAAAAAATACGGTGTATCGTACAAGACACTAATGAGTTGGAATAATTTAAAATCAACAAATATCAAATCTGGTCAAAAGTTAAAAGTTAAAGGCACAGCAACGAGCTCTGTAAAAACTAGTAGCTCAACAAAAGCAACTTCTACATATACAGTAAAAAAAGGTGATACATTATCTGGAATTGCTAAGAAATATGGCGTGTCTTATAAAACACTAATGAGCTGGAATAACTTAAAATCAACAAATATCAAAACTGGTCAAAAGTTAAAAGTTAAAGGCACAGCTAAAAAAGTAAGTAATAGTGTTGCAACAAATTCAGCAAATACAAAATTACAAAGAGCAGTATCAATTGCACTAGGACAACAAGGAGTGCCGTACGTATTTGGTGGCTCATCACCTAGTGGCTTTGATTGTAGTGGACTTGTCTATTATTCATATAGAAACGCAGGACTTTCCGTTTATCGCACGACAGCAGCTGGATTCTATTCAATCTCAACACCAACTAGCTCACCTAAAGTAGGCGATATGGTATTTTTCAAAAATACTTATAAAGCAGGTATTTCTCACATTGGTCTTTATATGGGCAACGGTAGATTTATCGCAGCTAGCGGAAATAAAGTGCAAATTAGTTCTGTATACGAATCATATTGGAAAGCACATTTCGCAGGATACAGACATCTATAATTATAAAAAAATAGTATTAAATATAGCCATCTAATCTATATGATTAGATGGTTTTTTTTGTTTTCAACAATGCATCTTTTGTCGAAAAGTATTTAATATTTTAATAGTTAATATTATTGTTTATAAGTATATAAACTGATATAATTTCAAATAAATAGATAAAAACATTACTAAATACCTAATAAAGATATTTAATGTTAGTCTTATGCATTACATACTAATACGCTAGGATAAATAGAGGAGTGCGAAAATATGACTATTGAAGATTTGAAGATGGATGATTTAAAAAAGAAAAATAATTATTTATTTTTGGTAATTAGTATTGCTGCCGGCTTAGGGTTTATTGCACAATTAGTGTTTGCCTCAATGCTAGTCGTAACTATATCCGTAGGAGGTGCCTTACTTTTAGCAGTAGTAGCTTTTCTATTGCAGAAAAGATTTGATGCTTTTAAAGGATATTTTCCATACATCATGGTTGTTATTGTCTTCGCACTTATTATGATATTAATCATAGGTGAAGGAACGAGCAAACTTGGAACAATTGCATTGTCATTCTTTTTAATTATGCTTTCTAGTATTCACTCAAATTTAAAAGTATTTATAACAGGTATCATATTAGGTGCAATATCCATTTATATGAATATTATTAATTTCAATGAAAATTTAAGTATAAGTGATCAAATCCCGAATTTAGTATTAATCTTTGGCTTAATCATGATTGGCTTATTCTTGCAAATTCGCCAAAATGGTAATGTGCTGGGACAAACAATAGACTTGTTACGTACGGTTCATGAAAAATCTGAGGAAGAAAAAATAGCTGCCAACAAACTTTCGGAAGCAGTTCATGTAATTACAACAAATTTAGAAAAAATAAAAACAAATGCTGAAAATACAAGTGCTTCTCAACAAGAAATGTTAACTGCTGTTGATGAAGTGAGTGCTGGAGCTGAACAGCAAACAAATCGTATTAATGATATTGTGAAGAATATCCAAAACTCAAATGAAACAATCCGTGAAATGGAACAGTCATTGCAACAGGCCATGAATTCAACAACTGAAGCTGGTGAACAAGCAACAAATGGTACAGGCAATATGACAAAAGTAAAAGAGGAAATAGATAGTTTCCAAGACTTCTTCTTAGACTTATCTACATCTTTTAAAAATTTAACAGCGAAAATCGAAGAAACAAATTCATTTACTGCTGCTATTAAAGGGATTACCGAACAAACGAATCTACTATCGTTGAATGCTTCAATTGAAGCGGCGAGAGCAGGTGAGCACGGTAAAGGATTTGCAGTTGTAGCAGAAGAAATTCGTAAATTAGCATCAACATCAGCTGATGCATTAGTAAAAATCGAACAGAATCTCCAAAGTGTAAATGAATACAATAAAAGTACTTTAGACCAAATTCTAGATGGTTCTGAACGTATTAATCGCCAAGTGGCAGCTGCAGATAGTTCCGCAACTGCATTTAACACATTGTATATGACGATGGAAGATCTCCAACAAAATATGCAAATAGTTTCTGAAAAGGTAACGGCAGTTGAAACTAATGCTCGTACAATTGAAACAAACACAAGCGAATTTGCGGCCATTATTGAAGAAAGTACAGCAGCACTAGAAGAACTTGGTGCAACGCTTGTAAGTTTAGCTGAGGATCAAAGAAAAACAGTCGATTATGTAACGGAAACATATAGTATTGCAACAGATTTGTAACAGTATAGCCCAACATATTTAAATGCAAAAAATACCAAGGTTATTTAATAGGCCTTGGTATTTTTTATATTTGAAGCGTTGTAAAAATTGATCCTTTTTTAACAAGTTTTATACATACAAATAACTTTATCTAGTCAAACCCCCAAGCAAAGTAGTCAAATGTCACATATACTGCATTGAATAACATGCAAAGGAGAGAAAAAATGGTTCAACCTTTCGATGGATTTGGAAGTAAGAGTCCTGGTTATCAATGGAATCCGTGGCACTCAGAGGACAAATGGAATACAGGTTCAAATTGGCATTCAGAGGATCAGTGGCCACAAGATAATAAACAGTACCAGATTCAACAAAACCCGAGCAACCAATGGAGCCCGGGTCAACAAAACCCAAGTAATCAATGGAATCCAGGTCAACAAAACCCAAGTAATCAATGGAACCCAGGTCAACAAAACCCAAGTAATCAATGGAAACCGAGTCAACAAAACCCGAGTAATCAATGGAACCCAGGTCAGCACTACCCAAGCAATCAGTGGATGCCGGGTCAACACTACTACCCAAGTAATCAGTGGATGCCGGGCCAACACTACTACCCAAGTAATCAGTGGATGCCAGGTCAACACTATCCAAGCAATCGATGGCACCAATGGAACCCGGGTCATCCTTGGATGTAAATAAAACCAAAAGGCATCTCACCTATAGAGATGCCTTTTATCTTTGCATAAGTCTAGCATTTGGTTAAACTCCTTAGAAACCCCTCGAAAAAAGAAATAAATCAAGCCTTCACAAAATATACAAAAATTAAATAAACAAATAAACTAAAAACAGAAAAATTTTGACAGTTGAAAATACTGATTATAAAATAATATTAATAGATAATCTAACTATGACATTTATACTTTGTTTTCGATGAGGTTTATTGAAAAGAAGTATATTTATGGGAGTTTAAACCTAAAAACGAATTAAAAAGTAAATTTAATTTAAAAGGGAGGGTAAATAATGCTAGAAGATGTTTACATAGTAAATGAAAATACAATGGCATTTATACCAGACTTTAATGGCAATGGTGGTATCGAAACATGGATCCTAGAAGTGGGAATCCTAAAAAAGTGTCATTTAAATCCATTAGAACTTATTGATTATAATTTACGCTTTTTTGGCTCTAGTTTGAAAGGGGCTAATGAAGGCACTCGTCATATTTTAGGTGAAGTTCAGATGTTTCCAATCATTATTAATCTGAAACGTCTTTTAGTTTGGCTTCCAACGACATCTCAAAAAAATAAAGATTGTATTTGGATCGCTCTTGATCATATTAAAGATTATAGTAAAAAATATCATAATACTGAAATCCTCTTCACTAATGGTTCATCAATATTACTTCCAATAAGCTTTCGTTCTTTTGAAAAAAGAATTCATCGAGCATATGAACTAAAATTCAAGTTAGAATACCATGCAAATTATTTACGCATTCCTACTAATATCAAGGATACCTTTCTACAATGTGAAATTGTAAAAGACGATGATGATATGAATTATAAAATATATAGAAAAGAGAAAAGAATAAAGAATCATTTTGATAACTAAAAGAAATATTTTATAAAGAAGTCGAAGTTGCTTGTTAAATTGAAAGCGGTTACTCAATTGTGAAAGAATCACCTGCTACAACACTATATTTAACTTCTAACGATAAAATATTCATAGTTTACCCACTCTATCTTTCAAAAAGGTACAATAGATTAAAAGATAAAAGTGGGGGATTTCATGAAAATATTCAAAATTTTTAGCTCTAGTGTAATAATGATTATGCTTTTATTATTTGCGTCGTCTAGTGCTTATGCAGCTGAACCCTTAGGTGAAGTTAAAAATATCGTAAAAGAGTATTATTATCCAAAAGTATCAACTGACGCACTGAATAGTACTAGGATTGATGAATTGATGAAGCAGTTGGATCCTTATTCAGTTTATATGACAAAAGAAGAATATCAGACTTTTGAAAATGCCATTAAAAGAAAATTTGTAGGTATCGGTATTACTATTTTAGAGGATAAAAAGGGTTTGAAAATTGTCTCTATATTAAAAAATAGTCCTGCAGAACTTGCCGGTCTAAAAGCGGGAGATATTATTACTAAAGTTAATGGTGAAAATATAGCTGGGGAATCTTCTGAAATGATCACTTCGCGTATTACAGGTAAAGAGGATACTAAAGTACATATATCAGTTTTCAGGCCTTCTACCAAAAATACATTTGACCAAAAAATTACTCGGAAAGTTATTAAATTACCCAATGTAGAAACCAAAAAACTTGCAGGAAATATTGGGTTTATCCGATTAAACAGTTTTTCGGATGAAAGTGCAAAAGAAATACAGAATGCTATTAAGTCTATGCCTGGGATGAAAGGATGGATTTTTGATCTCCGCAGTAATGGTGGAGGATACGTGGATACTGCACAAAAAGTAATAGGGATTTTTCCAAAGGCTACATATGCTTTTGTATACAAAGCAAAAGCAGGAGATTTTCAGATTTACGATGCTATCAAACAAAAAGTTCAGTGGAATAAGCCAGTATCAATCTTAACAGATGCCAATACAGCGAGTGCATCAGAAATGACTGTTGCAGCGGCAAAGGATTTCAAATTAGCGAAGATTTATGGACAAACGACATTTGGTAAAGGGGTTATGCAAAGTATTGTTCCTTTAAGTGATGGAAGTATCCTTAAGTTAACAACGGCAGAATTTTTTGGACCTAACTTATATAAGATTAACAAAAAAGGTGTCAAACCTGATATTCCAACAGCAATAGGGAAAGAATTAGAAAAAAGTCATAATGATTATTTGTTAAAACAATTAAAAAGCTATAAGAAACGTTCCAATATAGAGAAGAGTGTATCATCTCAATCTATGCAAGTAAAAACTAGTAAGGACTTGTCATGGACCACTCTCAAAAATTCTAAAGTATATTTATGGCAAATTGGTGGAACATCGCGCAAAATAATTGTCAAACATGCTTCGGGCAAAAAGCTGATTATTACACCAAGCAAACAACTGAAATCTGGCACAACCTATTATTTAGTCGTTAATCCTAATGAAAAAAATAAGAAAGGTACCTATAGTAAAGTTGTAATCAAATAGTACTTCGCACTATTACATTCATACGAACCTAAAAAGTGGTCATCCATCTACATTTGTAGATTATGACCACTTTTTGTATTAATCATCATCTTCAGTTTCATCTATATCGCTATCAGATGAATCTGGCATGCTATCGATTTATTCAGCCATGGACTCATCAAGTTCATCTTTTGCATCTAGTGCCTTTTTCAATGCAATTGCAAAATCAGCACGATTCATTTTCTTTTCTGGAAGGAACTTTTTAGATGAATTACCTTTTAAAATATTGTATGAAGCAGCTGTTGAAATATAGTCTTTATATGAATTATGTTTAGTTACATCTACATATTCTTTACCGGTTTTTATAGGTAGGTTAAATGCATTTACAAAGAGTTTTGCCGCTTCTTGTCTTGTAATTGTATTTTGTGGATAAAACTTCGAGCCATGATCAAATGCGTTAATTGATGTTAAAGCGATAATATATGAATAGTTTGATGTCTTATGTGAGACATCTTCAAATGAAATATGACTTGCTAACTTTACTTCGCTTGATATATCATTTGCTTTACCAACAAATTTAGCAGCAGCAGCTTTTGTAACTGCTTTTTGGGGCTTGAAAGCTGCATTTTTGTATACATTCATGTAATCCATACTTGTGACATACAAGACGGAGGAGTATGCGGGATGCTGTTTATTTAAATCGGAGAACTTCATGATAATTGCTGCATTTGCAGTTAATCCATAAAATAAACTGCTTACTAACAGCGATATTGTAGTAAACAAAAGGATCAAATTATTCCTTTTACTATATTTCATCAAAATCTCCCCAAATCTCTTAATTTTCTCAATTATACCTAAATTTGATTACAAATTTGTAACAGGTATATTTCAAGTTAAGTATATTTGGGGGGTTTTATGTCACATAGATAGTTTAATATGACTATAATAAACCTATTGGATATAGGTGAAATTAATGAGTTCCTTTAAAGGTGGCTGTTGCAAAGCCTACTAGTTCCTGATCTTCGTTATATAATCGTCCTTCTAAAATGACGGTTGAACGTGTTTGAGAGATAACACGACCCAATGCTTGAATTCGACCTTTTGTAATAGGTTTTAAAAATCTTGTTTCCAATTGTATTGTAACGACTTTATCAAAGCCGAGAGTGTGAGTTGCGATACCCATTACTGTGTCAAGAGCTGCCATAAAGACACCGCCGTGTAAAGTTCCTACAACATTTGTTAAATCTTCACGATAGTTAAAGGCAATTTCAGCAACTCCATCTTCTGCGTGAATATACTCAAAACCAAGTGTTTGCCAGAAAGTACTTTGTTCAAAACGTTGTTGAACGGTTTTCATTGTTGTCAAAATATCTCCTCCTGTACTATTACTATAACTTTTTAAGTCATATTAGAAAAGGTATATTCTAAAAAAGACGGACCTCAAGTTTTGTGAAATAAGATATAAGTTGTCGCTAATTAATCGCCTAAAAAATTTTCTTGAGCCTTAGCGTTTCATTTTATAAAAGAGACGGTAGATGATAAAATGGTAGTAAGTTAAAAAACTTAAATTTATCGGAGGGTTTTTAATTGAAAAAACTTGCAGCAGCTTTATTTGCAGCTACACTTACTTTCTCAACTGTTGGGCCAATTGTTATGGATAGTCATCAAGGAACAATCACAGCGGAAGCAAAAGGTTACAAATCAGGAAAACGAGGATTTAACTCAAACGGAAGTTCAAATAATAATTCATTCTTTAATAACAATAAATCAAATACAAATAGCAATACAAAAGACAACAATAGCATCAATAACAAAACAACAAACAATAAAACAAATACAGCAAATCCTACAACCAATAAAGGTGGCTTCCTAAAAGGGATGATGGTCGGTGGGTTAGCAGGTATGTTATTTGGCGGTATGATGAGTCATATGGGAGCAATGGGTAATTTCTTCGGATTACTTATTAATGTGATTGCCATTTTAGTGTTAATCATGTTAGTCATGAAAATCTTCCAAATGTTCACACGTAACAAAAGAAAAGAAGAGGATCGTAACGTATGGAAACGATAACACTTTCAGAAGATAATCTTATAAATGCATTATGTGTCTACCATGCGAGACAGATCAATGTAATGCCAGAAAATGTCGAAATTGAACTTTGCTTCGATGACGATGAAGGCTATTATGCAGAAGCCTATTATAATGGTCGAAAAGATACGTATCGAGTAGCTAATATGCTATCGGCAATTCGAGTATTTTTACAAGAAGAAGTGAATATCGACCCATACGCCGCAAGCATTCGTCTAGAAATTGATGATGAACAAGGCATGATTGCTATTGTTGAATAATATTAAAAAGTTGGGTTAAAAGTGTTTCAGCCCAAAATAAAAAGGAAATTGCATTATGCAATTTCCTTTTTATTTTGGACATATGTGATGTGGTTTATCCTTTAAAGCGTTTAATCTGCCTTATTCTTTTCCTTTTAAATCAGCAATTTTTTCTCGGATTTTTTTCGAACGAATCTTCTTATTAGTAGCTTCTAGCATTTTTTCAGCTTTTGCTGATTCTCCATTAGCAATATGAATATCGGCTAATAAGAGATAGAATCTTGATAAATTAGGGTGTAATTCGATAGCCTCGTGTGTATATTTTTCGGCTTCCTCCAGTTTTCCTATTTTTATCAAAATTTCAATACGAAGAGCAAGTGAACGATCATATTTTGGTGCTAATTCCACGGATCTATTTGCTAAAGCTAAAGCCCATTTCATTTTCTTATGTCTACGACAGTGAATTCCTAGCACTCGATGGTATTCCGCAGACTTTGTATGCAATTTTCGATCATAGTCTGGTATTGGTTTTTCAGACAAAAATAATGTAACGATTTCTTTTAAAACTCCAGCTTCCCTTAAATAAGTTGGAACACGATGCCCAGCATAGTAGAATTTTTTATAAATCGCATTAGGATAAGAATGCATAATCTCTTTTGTGATATAAGGATTATCCACTTTTTCCTTTGGATCGTAACAAATAGTTGGTTGAATATCCTTATTTACTGGGTGAGATAAAGGATGTAAAAACTTGTTGTATTTTCGTTCCTTCGTACCATATATAGGGTGAGCTGGGTTTCTAGGTGCCATAGATAATATTTTGCAATCAGGTATCGTAGAACCTAGAAATAACGCGTTATAACCACCTAAACTTGTGCCGTACGCAAATCTTTTATCGTAATAGGACACTAACTTTTCGATTGCATGATAGTAATCTTCTCTAGTAATATCCTGATGATAATTATTTGCAGTCCTACGTCGAAGCGAGATTAAATCGACACCTTGCTTCTTCAAGAGTTTATACGCAAAAGGTTTCCCTGTAACTGTTTTATCAATAGCATCAAATGTAGCAACCATCCGTTTTGTTGGATGAATATACTTATAAAACTCGATGGAACTTTCTCCATTATTGAAAATTACTATTTTCTCATAATTATCTTTATAAATTTCAGGAAGGAGTTCTGCGTAGTTTTCATTGCAATATGCGAATTGTTTCTCGGCTTCTTCAAAACGCCCAGCAGCCATATGAACCATTCCGATTTTCATATTCAATTTGACAAGTGATTTTGTATCTTTTTCTAAAGATTTTAGTTTTTCAAAATAAGAAATCGTCTCTTCAAAATGACCAAATTCTAAAGATAGTTCAATAATTTTATAAAGCAATTCTTTTTGTTCTGGATTAGTTTGTAACTCCATTTTTAATAATTCTAAAGAAGTTTTATATTGATGATTTTTTAGAAATATTCTTTGTAAAAATTCAAAAAATCTAATGGGCTTTTTATTTAATACTCTTTTGATCGTTCTAGGTATATGCAATGATTTTCCTCTATCAATATTATGGTTTGCATAAAATGTCCATAATGCACGATGTAATGAAAGGCTTGTTGGATATACTTGAAGTCCCTCTTGTAAAATGTACATTGCATCAGTTAAATTGTTGGCCTTTTCATAAATGGAAGCTAGTTGAATATAGCTTTTTGTCCTTGGCTTTTCTTCTTTTTGTTGTATCAATTGTTTTGCAATCTGATCCGCCAAATCTACGGTGTTCGTCTGCATTTTCAATGTAAATATCTCCTTTAGTATCTTTAAAATCAAGTTGGAAACTTCTCTACAATAATATTTAATCATAGAACTAACACCAATACTTAATAAAAAATAAAACTTAACATGATATTAAGAAATTAGTTATATTATTGTCATATTTAATTGGATGAATACACACTTGTAACCTTTTTGAAAAAATACAAACAACATTTAATATTAATGGAAGAATGTTATATTTATATAATAATTAAATGCTATTTGTAATAAAAATATATCATTTTTTATGCTAGTATATTTTGTAAGGATTGCTAAGGGATAATATGGTATTAAGCCATATAAAGCTGAAGTATCTTTGCTATTTTAATAGTTAAGGGAGAAAAAACAATGACAAAATTTGCGCAAAAAATGATTAAATCTGCAGCGGCGTTGGCTTTAGGTGCGTCTGTATTAACAACAGCAGTAGTGTCTGGTGACGCATCAGCATCTGCTAAAACTACTTGCAAAGTTTCACATGGTACACTAATTAACGCTAAAAGTAAAAAAGTAATTGCTGGATTTAAAATGTTCAATTCAGTACTTTATAAAAACGGTAAAAAATTCACCGGTGTTTATAAAGGTAAGTATTATAAACAAGGAGAACTTTATACAGGTTTAGTTAAAAAGATTTATTTCAAAAAAGGTGTAAAAGCCAATGGTACATTTAAAGGCGTTTATTACAAATATGGTAAACCGTTTACTGGAGAAAAAGGTCATGTGCATTTTAAAAATGGTAAAAAATTAAACCATGTAACTGTAAAAGGTATTTACTATATTAATGGAGTTCGTGCTACTGGTGTTTATGAAGTTAACGGTAAAAATGTACAATTTAAAAACGGTAAAGCAGTAGCAGACCACAAAGCTCCAGTCATTACACTTGAAGGCGGCGCTAAAAAAATCTACAAAGTCAAAAATGGTGAAGAATTTACTGCACCAAAAGCTACAGCAAAAGATAATTTAGATAAAACAGTTACAGTTACTACAAAAATTTTCAATCCACAAGGAAAAGTGATTGATCATATTGATACTACTGTAGCAGGAGCTTACAAAATCAAATATTATTCAAAAGACTTGGCTTCCAATAAATCTAAAGTAACAGTTACTGTAGTAGTGGAACCAGCTACAACAGTTGTCTCAACAGATAAATAAGATAATTTTTAAAGATAACGAAAGTGAACTGCTCCCGATTGTTAGATATGTATAACAATCGAGAGCTTTTTTATTGGCAAAATTAAAAAATGAGTCCGGTAGAGTAGGTACCGAACTCAATATATAACTTTTAGGGTATATCAAAGAAAATGTAATTTCTGTTGGGGTACTTGATTAAACAAGTTGCACTTGTTCTTTCAAAGAAGCAAGTTTGTTCTTGATTTTTTTGGACTTAATAGACTGTTTAGCGGATTCTAATACTTCTATTGCTAAGTCTATATCACCTTTTGCAACATAGGCATCAGATAAAAGGATATAAAATTTAGCTAAACTTGGGTGCAGCTTAATCGCCTCTTTTGCATATTCTATACACTCATCATATTGTTTTAAGTTAAGTAATACTTCTATTCTAAGTGCCAAAGAGCGATCATATGTTGGTGCGAGTTCTACGGATTTGTTGACTAAATCTAGTGCCCACTTATATTTTAAATGACGCTTACAGGCAATAGCGAGAATTCTATGGTATTCTGCAGATTTATTATGCAGTTTTGAACTGTATTCTGGAATTGGTTCTTCTGCTAAAAAGCGAGAAACTAAATCTTTTAGAACGCCTATTTGTTGCAAATATAAAGGAACACGGTGCCCTGCATAATAGAAATGTTTGAAATCCGCGTTAGGGTATGATTTTTTAATTTCTTTTGTGATATAACGTTGGTCAATTCTTTCTTTCGGATCATAACATATGATTGGTTTTATTTCTGTATTAATAGGATGAGAAAGTGAATGGGTAAATTTAGAGTTTCCTCTTATTTTAGATCCATAGTTTGGATGAGCAGAATTTCTCGGTGCAAGCGCTAATATTTTACATTCTGGAATAGTAGCACCGAAATACAATGCACAATATCCACCTAAACTTGTCCCATACGCAAATCTCTTCTCGTAAAAAGGTATTAACTTTTCTATTGTACGATAGTACTCTTCTCGTGAAAGATCTTGATGATAATTGTCTACTGTTCTACGTCTAAGGGAGATAAGGTCGACTGATTTCTTCTTTAAAATCCCAAAAGCAAATGGTTTTGATTTATTGGTTTTATCAATAGAATCAAAAGTTGCAACAACGCGTTTCGTAGAATGGATGCTTTTGTAATATTCGATGGAGCTTTCTCCATTATTGAAGATGACTAATTTTTCGTAACCATCATTATAAATCTCAGGTAAAAGATCCCCGTATTTTTCCATGCAATATGTGAATTGTTTTTCTCCTTTAGCAAATTCCCCATTAAGCATATGAACCATTCCGATTTTCATATTAATTCGTACAAGCTGATTGATATTGGTCGTTTCTTTCTTTAAAGTTTCCAAATAAATAATAGCTTCCTTATAATGAGTAACGCTTAAAGCTCTTTGGATTGCCTTATTCAAAAGAACAACATCTGTTGGCTGCTTTTGTAACTGCATTTGGGTAATAGCAAGAGATAATTCAAATTGATGATTTTGAAGTAGTACTTCTTGTAAACGTTCAAAAAATTTAATTGGTTTTTTCTGAATGCAATTTTTAAGAACTCTTGGTACATGTTTTATTTTTTCTTTTTGATTGTTTTGCTTTGTATATAAAGACCATAATGCTCGATGCAGAGCGATGCTAGTAGGATGTTCTTGTATCCCTTCTTGTAAAACGTATATGGCTTTATTTTTTTTATCGATTTGTTCAAAAAGATAGGAAAGTTCGAGATAACTAATATCACTTGGTTTTTCTTCGTGTTGTTGAATGATTCGATTCCCAATCTGTTCAACTAAACTATCTATATTCGACAAATTTTTCAAAATAAAAAGCTCCTTTTAAGTATATATCTATATTAATTTAAACATATTTGAATGCCATATAAGTTGAAAATATTAACATTTAACAAAAAGTTAAGAAAGGGTAATGATATTGTCACAAATAATAAGAAAGAAATACACTTGTAACTTTTTAAATATACATATGATTAGAAGTCTCGATCTCTTTCGAGGAAATAGGACATATTATTAGCAAGATTTTAATTAGTAGAAAAATATTTATATGAGGCTTAAAGATGACCTGGAGAGTATAAAATATTTTGTGTAAATAGAAATTTTAATAGAAAAAGGAAGACCTTTTCTTGATAGAATAAAGTCAC
>NZ_CAKQBI010000047.1:0-13733 GCF_934216135.1 uncultured Rummeliibacillus sp.
CTAAATATCATAAGGGAAGGCATTCCCTATTTCTATACAATTCAGAAATCTTTTATGCATTTACACAAGATATTTTATGCTCTCTTCTTTATTTTTTTGGCGTGGTACGTTGTTCGTAAATTCAATCTAACTTTTGAAACTAGTAACAAAATTAACCAAGAAATTCAAAGAGTTAAAAATGGTGGAAATCCTAATGATGTCGATCAAAAAGTCAAGAATATGATTGAGAACTTAAGTGGGCAATCTTATCCTAAGTCATAATTGTATATATTAGTAATTTAACTAACGGACCTGTAAAAAGATAAATTTATATCAATGATTAGGAGATATTAATATGTCCATAACATATGGAATTTTTTATAACGAAATTGCTGGAGATGGTAAGTCCGAACAAGTTGCACACCATCTTGTTGAAAATTTAAAAAAAAAAGAATTACGTCTAAATTGATTTTTTCTCGCAGTAGTTCTAATACAATTTCATTAATTCAGGAGGCTATTCCTAAAATATCTAAGCTAATTATAATTGGCGGTGATGGTACGATTAATGTTGCTATAACTGCGCTATTAAAATTGGATTCTCATATCACTATTGGAATAATCCCTATGGGTACTGTTAACAATTTTGCCAAACACCATAATATACCTACTAAACCTAAAGAAGCTATAGATCTAATATGTAACAGTAATAAAGTTCATACAGTGGGAATAGCAGTTTGTAATCACAGCAAACCGATTATTAGTTCTTTGGCATTTGGCAATTTAACAGACATTTCAAATGAAGTTAGACAATCTGAAAAAAGATATTTTGGGCCCTTGGTATATATTTACAAAGGAATTAAACACATTGGTCACAACAAATCTTTTTTAGTCACTTATGAATTTGATAAAAGTAATGTTCGAACCTTAAAAACGTGGTTTTGTTTGCTCACGACCACAAATTCTATAGGAGGTATCAAATACAATGATACCAATGCAAGAGGAATATATATTAGTATATTAAATAATATTAAAATAAGTAAAGTAGTACCATATATATGGTTTATGTTAACAGGTAAATTACAAAAATCAAAATCTGTTACTCAGGAATCAGCTTATAATGTAACGATTAAAAGTGATTCTAGTTATGAAATTAATACTAGAATAGATGGTGATCCTAGTGTATCTTTACCAATATATATAAACTACTTAGATAAGTATATCCATTTAATAAAACCATAAGCATAATTTTTAGTATTAAAAGAATATTGCTTACCTAACAACTGTTGCTTTTATTGCTGAAAAGTAATTTATATATAATACCGGTATATTATAGTAGTTACTTTATAATTTTATATTTAATGGATGAGTTTAATATGGCAAATTTTTATATAAATAGAACGCTTATTGTAGATGAATTACCCATAGACGGTCGACCTAAATTTTATATGTTTGGAATTAATAACTATACAAATATGTATGATCAAGCTATAGCACTAGCAGAGATGATGTATATAGAAAATGAATTTCCTGATTATGAATACGTAGAAATTATGTCAGAAGTTGATGAAGTAATTCCAATCATTAAAAAGAATTTACAACCCCAAGATATCATTGCGTTTACAGGTGGTAGCACTATGGGAAATTTATATTCAAAAGATGAAGAAGCTAGAAGGAAGGTATTTTCAACATTTACAGATAACTTAAACATATCTTTTCCGCAGTCAATTACTTTTGAAAATAGTGAGCAAGGGAAGATTGAGAAAAAGAAAAGTCAATATGCCTATAACAAAAATCCTAATCTTGTACTAGTGGCTCGGGATTCTCATAGCTTTTACGAAATGCAATCAACTTTTCGAAATTCAGTTATTTTTACTCCTGATATAGCTTTGTATTTAAATTCAGTAAGCTTAGAAGATATTCGAACTGGGGCGTTATTAATTCTACATGGAGATACTAAAACTATTGTGGGACAATCTATATCTAATGTAGTTACAGAGATGATAAAGCCCTATCCATTAAAAAATGATGATACTGTTTTTTCTAAATACAAAAAGATTCCCCCTATAATTCGACAATCAGCGTATGAAGAAGAATTAAAAACATTTTCACAGCAAAAAATTGTAATTACTGATAGTTGGCATGCTATGATATTTGCTGTTATCACTGGTACACCATGTCTTTTATTCGGAAACAATTATAGTAAAGGGAAATATGCTTATTCTGATTGGCTCGAACACATTAGTTGGGTGAACTATACTGAGGAGGATAATTACGAATATATTAAACCTCTGATTAACTCTTTATTGGCCGAGAAAGCTCATGAATATAATTTCAAAAGAAACTTCCAGCAACTACATGATACAATTGCTCGATATGTTGGCAAGAATTTATTGTCACTATAAATATGGCTCAATTAACTTTTATTAGATAGTTCGTAACTATAATAAACAGTCGCAATTAAGTATGAGTATTTAGTTGTTATTAGCAATTATGGAGACTTTATATTACGAATTTATTTTGTTATAATAGATATAGTATTAAACAGGTAGGGAGGTTAATCATGACTAAAGATAGTACAAAAAAAGATGAAAATGAGAAGGAATCTACTTCATTAAGCCCACAAAAAGAAGTTAAGGGCAGGCCAGCACCGGCAGACTATAAGAAGGCAGAATAGCTTCTTATGTAAAACGTGGCCCAGAAGCTAATAAGTAGCAAAAATAAATAGCATTATAAAACACCCTTTAGCATACCAACCTAATAGCTACAGGGTGTTTTTTAGCGCTTGCATAGTAGGAACAATGACCACTAGAGCGTGCCTACCTGTTTGTTAATGTTTTTAATATCGCTTAGCGTACATATTAAATTCAATAATTCTTACAGATAGTCGCCTGAGTGGTCAGGCAGTAATTAAGCCAGCAACAAAGTTGATAATTATAACAATTAGCATAGTGCTAAACATAAATGATATCAGTGAATGCCCTAAAGCCACCTTTCGGAAATGAGTTGTAGAGAAGCTATTATTTTAAACCTGGTATGTCATACAAATTGTATATTATAAGTATAAAAAATATCAAAAATATAAAAGGCAATCTTTAATGTATTGTTTTTGCCAACAGTTAAAAGCAAAAAGAACAGTTAAAGACTTGGGGACAGACGACACCAATGGGGCGAGCTGGCCAACCATATGAAGTGGCGCCAGCCTACTTATACTTAACCTCAGGTGCTAGCCAGTATGTCACCGGCCAGACGGTACATGTTAACGGGGGAAAAATTATAAATGGTTAGGAATGCTAATAATCTAAGGAACATTGGCTACTCGCTTAATTAAAGCCGGGTAGTTACAACGCTTATAACTTATTTACGTGATAAACCTTGTGGTATGCTGTCCATGTGCCAGATTAGCCTTGTCTCAATATGGCAGACTACAGGAAGGCATTATCAACTACGTTAAATTTTTCACGACGATGAACACTACTGTTCCGTGAAAAATTTGTCAGTTGACTTCCACACTCCTCCACTTTCTGATGAGCGTATTGCAAATAGAGAGAAGTAGTAGAACTTCCTAGTTATGGATGAATGAATATAGCTAGGACGTTTCGTTTGCTAAAGCGCTTAACAGAAATGATGTAGGTGTAGATAACGCGCCAAGAGGTATTGGTTAGCTTGGTGATCTATAAAGCAGTATAATTACGCCCCTACAGTTCATAGAATCCCTTTTCCTGTCTTTGAGGGGGTCCCATCTAAGCTGATGGCTGTGATTACTATTTTGAGTTACCTTTAGGAGCCTCCATATGTACCTTTTTTGGTGTATATGAAGGCCTTTTTTCGGCTGAATGCTAATTAGCGCGAAATTTTGTAAAACCAATCAAAAGAGTTTGTGAAAAAAGAAAAAGGAATAGCATGAAATTTTTCATTTCATGCTAGGAATTATACAGTCGTTTTTAATTGGTACGCTATTCATGTTTATTTGACATAAAGAATATTTGAAAAAATCTGATTATAAGTGATGCATCACATTATTCTTTAAAAAGTAACACTTTGCTTTGCGGATAAGTTGGGAACTGATTCATTGGGATCGCCCAGTCTTGCTCAGGCACAGAAAAAGTGTAATCATTGACTAATTTGTCACTAAAGACACGTAATGTGTGTAGGGTAATCCATTCGCCAGCGCAGCGATGCATTTGACGGAAATCTCCACCACCTTGCGCGATCATTTCATATTCTTCATCATAAGATATTTGTTTGGTTTTTCCAACGAAACGATCCACTTTGAAGCTATCTGCGTTTTCCATAGAACGTGCATCGTGGTTAGTACCGTAAATATCGAGTACAACCCAACTATCCTTGGGAATCAAATAACCGTCGATTTCAACATCTTGAATACTTGTTGCTGGAATCATTGGGAAAAATGGATAATAGCGACGTAGCTCTTCAATAAATGAATCTTGTAATTCAACAAAGTTATTAGCTAATTTTTGGTAAACTTCAGTTTTATTGAATAATATGCGACCCATTAGTGCAACCCAGACAGTAATTGCAACTGTTGGGCGGATAATATTCAATAACTCCACCGCTGCGGTTTCTAGTGATAATAAATTGTCTTTAGTGTCTTTAGCCGTTGCAAAGGCATATAAAGCTAGGTTGCGGTCTTTATCTAATGGGTGTTCGCGGGCTTCCTGCAATAATTCTTGGGCCCATTTTTCAGCTTTTTTCCGACCAATGACGCCGTTTAAATGATCAGAAGCTGAATTTACACCTTCAAACATGGCAACTTGATCATCTGCCAACGCATCAATTTCTTGTTCTGTAAGTTGCCCTAAATTAATACCAGACCAAGTACAAATCGTTTGAAATAAAACCTTCTTAGCCAGGGTGTAAAGTTCAAAAGTACCATGGTGCTCATTTAAAGCATTGGTTAAATTTTTTTCCAATAATTGACGGTAGTCATCCATACGGTCTGGTGTCATTAAATCCATGAAAATGCCTTTACGTTTAAGATGTTCATCTCCATCTAGAGTCTGGACGCCTGTTTCACCTTGTAAGGTTTTCAAAATAGGCTTTGGCATGGCATTAGCTCGCTTAAAATATGTTGCGTGGTAAAATTTTTCAGCGGCTTCTTTGCCATATACAGCAACGACCTCTTGGTTTAGCAAACGAGCTTTCACGACAGGGGCGTTTACTTCCTCATGTAATTTTCCTAAAGCACCATAACCAGCGTTAAAAAGTGCTTTTAAATCTTTAAAATGGACTTTTACTTCAGGAATACTTGTCAAAATAATATCCTCCTTAAATTATTTCTATTTAAATTTATCATAACCTAAAATATAAAATTATGTTGATAAATAGCTCCGATTACTTTGGCTTGCGGGATATTTGTTATAGTAAAGGTTTTGTTAACCTTACTCAGCCTTATGGACAAGGTACTTAATCGATTGATCTCTACCTTACTTTTCCTTCAATAAACCGACTAGCTTCCCGTCAACAGGTGGGTTAGCGATCAGGTTTCTAACGTCATCCAAGTCCACTACAACGTTCCATACTAGGACACCTGCTAATTGATTGCCCCTCAAGAAGTAAATAATCGTTCCATTTTCTCGTTGGTCAAATAATTGCTCTAATTCTAAGTTAATCGAGCCAATTGCCTGCCAAGAAATATTGAAAACCATTGAATAGAAATAGGGGGTATGTTGGTAAGGCAAGTCAGCACCAGCCATGTTTTGGCCAACTAATTCACCTGAAAATCGTGCGTGGTCAACGTGCTCAATACGTTGGCGACCCAAAATTCGATCGGGGTAGGAAGCAATGTCCCCCGCAGCCCAAATTGCTGGGTCACTAGTTTGCAGGTGCTCATCAACTTTCACACCATCATCTGCTAAGTCTAATTTACTTGTCTTAGCTAATTCGATGTTTGGGGTGATGCCGAGGCCGATAACAATCGTGTCCGCAGTGATTTTGGCACCATCTGTGGTCTTTACAATTAACTGGTCATCTTTTCGATCGTAAGATTCAACGGTCTTACCGCTCAAAATTGCGACGTCATTTTCCTTGAATGCTTCTTCATATTCAGCTCTAATTTTTTCAGGGAATTTCCCTTCACCCAGAGATTGTTCAGGGAAAATCACAGTCACCTCAGTATTATTTTGTGCTAAGGAAGCAGCGAGTTCTGTACCAATATAACCACCACCAATAATAACCACATGTTGGCCGTTACCGCTAAATTTGCGTAACCTCCGATAATCCGGCCAGTCCCTAAATGCTAGGACATGTGGATCTTCTGGTCCTTTAACCCTCTTGGGTTCACCCCCCGTAGCCAGTAGTAATTTTTCATAATGGACTATTGTATCATCGTCCAATTTAGCCAGCTTATCTTGCCGATTGATTTTAGTGACAGAAGTATCAAATTTAAAGTTTACTTCTGAAAAAGTTTCAGCGCCAATTTTAATGTCCTCTTCTGTAAATTCATCATCTAACCATAACTTCTTGCTTAGAGCTGGTCTTTCATATGGGACGTCGGCCTCTTTTGAAATAACTAAGATTGAGCCCGTTGTATCTCTCTGACGGATCCCTTTAATTGCGTATCCTGCAACCATACCACCACCAACGATGACATAACGATAATTATTATAGTTTTCGTCATTTTTCATACAGTTACCTCCATATATATTATTAATGCTAATTTTATTGTAAAATAAAATGGATTATATTAAAAAAATTATGATTCTGTTTGTAACATTTTCAAATTACATAAGGAAACTCAAGGAGCCAAAAGCTGATAAATGCCTTAGCGCAGGGCGATTTAATAAACCCAAAAGCCACTTTTTGGCATTTAGTAGCCTTACAAACCCTCACTACGTTTTTGCATGAAAAGAATTTAAGATGAGTTCACCAACGTCAAAAAAATTATTTTCCATTCTTGGAGAAAAACCGAAAATGTCAAGTAGCGAGTAAACTAATTAACTCTTCAATATAATCATGGGCATAGGCGATATTTAAGGTCATACTCTTATAAATTACTAGTGATCCATTCTCTATAGCAGAGTTATACAAATAAAAATATACCAATTAAATAATTTAAGGACGTAGCCAAATTAGCTTAACCATAGCTAGCTAACAAATAACATGGGTCAGGGACTTTGTGCGTCAAAATAAAAGTAGGAGTTATCTACAAATCTGGTTTCAAATTTAATCCTTATAATTTTACCCAGGCTCATTTTTTGGCATTTTCCTTTTTAGCTGCTAACATTTAGATTAATGAGGTAGGTAAGAACTAGTCCTTTGAAGGAGAAAATATAATATATGGCATATACAGCTACTAACCCGTATAATGGGGAAGTTATTCAGGAATTTACAGATACTACGGATAAAGAAATCGAAGATCTTTTAGATAAAGCTGAAAGTTACTATCAAAATGCAAAACGAGTTGATTTTGCTAAGAGAGCGGACCTGTTGAATAGACTGGCGGGAGAATTCGAAGCACACCTAGAAGATTATGCTCGCCTGTCGTCAACTAATATGGGAAAGTTGATAGGTGAATCGCGTACTGAGGTTAATAAAATTGTAAATTACGCCCGATATTTTGCCACACAAGGGCCAGCGTTTTTACAACCCAAAAATTACGATAAATTATCGGTAGGCTCTACAGCCCACGTAGAATTTTCAAGTATTGGAATTGTCCTAGCTGTTGAACCTTGGAATTTTCCATTTACTCAGGTAATGCGTGTATTCGCTCCTAATTTCATATTGGGGAACCCTGTCATATTAAAACATGCTAGTATTGTTCCTCAAGCAGCGCAAGCGTTCGAGAAAGCGTGTCAAAAGGTTGGTATACCTGAAGGTGCCTTTGCTAATATTTTTGCTACGCATGATCAAATTGACAAAATTATTGATGATCCACGTGTACAAGGTTTTGCTTTGACCGGATCAGAACAAGCAGGTAGTAATTTAGCAGCTAAGGCCACCAAAAATTTAATGAAAACAACTTTAGAACTTGGTGGAACAGATATATTTGCAGTATTAGATGACGCAGACATTGACAAAGCTGCGAAGGACGCCGCCCAAGCACGTCTGGCTAATGCAGGTCAAGTTTGTACGGCAGCCAAGCGCTACTTAGTTAGCGACAAAATTTACGATGAATTCTTAGATAAAGTAAAAAAGGAATTTGATACCTATCAGGCTGGTAATCCTCTGAATGAAGAAACTACTCTAGCACCATTATCGTCACAAAGCGCTAAAGAAAAATTGCAAGAACAAGTAGAGAAAGTGGTTGCTGGTGGTTCTAAAATACTATACGGTAATCTAAATGTTGATGAGGGTCCTGGTTTTCAATTTTCACCGATAATATTGACTGGTATGGAACGTAATAATCCAATGTACGATGAGGAATTATTTGGACCTGTCGCCCAAATTTATCGTTTTAGTTCAGAAGACGAAATGATAAATTTGGCTAACGATTCACGACATGGTCTAGGCGGCGCTATTTATACGGCTGATGTGAAGCATGGGAATCAGTTGGCTACCAAAATCGAAACTGGCCAAGTGGCGATTAATCAAGTACTAGATGAGCAAGCAGAAGTACCCTTCGGTGGTGTCAAAAGTTCGGGATACGGTAGGGAACTCAGCGATTGGGGAATTTATGAGTTCGCAAACATTAAAACAGTTTTAAATTAGGTTATTAAACCAAAATAATAACACAAGAGGCTGGGAAAGCATCAACCTAGCAATTTGTAGCCATGCAGTAATCCCTTTGTGGTCGTCAGATGAAATATCATAATTCACCTGGTAGCTATGGAGGGGTTTTTATATGTCTAAATCCAGGCAGCAGTAGAAAGACTGCCTCTATTAAAAGAATTTGGTCGCCCTAATCTTTCTGCTAGAAAATTTGAACTATTACTCATGGTTTATACTTGAAAACAAATTTTTATTTGCTCACTCCATCACGTATGGTTGAGAATAATAGATTTTCTAAAATCCTAGCAATTTTATTAGCAAATTTCTTGTTCCACGTCTAAAAGATTTGCTTGAAAACGAAAGGAGAACTAAACGACAAATTCGTGATGTTGTAGTACATGCGGCTGGGTCAGAAAAAGATTTGATTATTAGTTACATCCACGAGAACTCCGAAAGACCTTTAAATTGTTTTAATTAATTAACTTATGTTGTAAAAACATAACTTCTTATACCTTAGTAAAACATGTTATAGCACCAAACGAAATTGGTGAAAGGCGTCAATTAAGGAAGCGGGGTTAGCCCGCTTGGAAAATTAATCAAAATGTTACAAGGTGAAATATATGAATCAAGTTGTAGTTAAAAGTTAGTAGATTCTAGTTATTGTAGGCCTACTATTTTAAGCATATATTTGATGCTAGTAACTGTACAAATTTTAAAGCGTTTAAAAATGGTGTTTATTTTCATATTGCTCGTCAAATTGTTGCGCACCGCTGGCTATTTAACTATTTATTTGGTGCAACACCATTTAATTTAAATGATTCGGATTCAAGAACACCACAACTTACCAAACCGGTGCGTTCATTACGCACAAGTGAATATGGCTTCGTCAATGACAAAGGTGAAAAAATAACATACGATACTGATTACACCCATCATCAACAACAGATTGAACAGTTGATATCACAAGGAAAGTTATTTTCTGAGCATGAAGTATACGGACCAGTCCGATTCAAGCGAAAAATCGATAATGAAAATGAGGTCAAATATTTAGAAATTCGTATTTTGGACACCGATCCATTTGATATTGCTGGCATTTCCGAGAATGATTTAAACTTAATTCATTTGTTATTGATTTACTTTTTGGTAAAAGACGATGAATTAACCGAAAGTGCATTACAACATAATGAAGATTTATCAAATAGGACCTCACTACAACAATCGACAGAAACTTTGCTCAATAAACAAGATGCATTAGCAATCATGCAAGATATCTCGCAATTAGCTGATCATTTTGGGATACGTTTTAATGATGGCTTGGCATTGATTGCTGACCGTGTGTTAATGCCATCTAAAACACCAGCTGCTAAGATCGTTGTGGCGGCATCTGATGCGACTGAAATGCAATTATGGGCAACAAAGCTCGGTAACGAACGAACGGATTATTTTAAAACACATGAAAAAGAACGCCTATATACAGCAGTTGTTTATTATAATCCTGAACTTAAATCACTAGAAAAGCGTGATTTAGACCAGTTGAAAAACAATCCGCCAGTACAATTCACGACCCAGGAACATGCCCAGGGACTTGCTTATCTAAGCGGACAGGTTAAATCTGATAAGTTGTGGCCTATTTTTTTATCCCCTATAATCAAAGGCATGAGGAAGTGCCATAACTTAGGGACATAAATAATGACCCAAAATAAACAATCATCATATATTGAGAAAAGTAAGTTTATAAAAGTAACAACACAAGTATTCCTAAATTATCTTTAATACAGGCATCAAAAAAGTTGATATTATGATTAAGAAATTCGAAAAAATAAAATTACAGAACGTTCCACTAATAGTTATATTTAGCATAGGAAAAGTAATTTATTATATTTAAGTATGTAATAGCATTTTTGGGGGAATGGACATGACAACAATTTACGAAACAAACGAATGGCATGGCTACGGTAAACAAAATTATTATTGGTATGAATATCGATTAGAGGGTAATACAGTAGTCAAATATAAATGTAATAGGTTTAAGTCTTTTAATGGTCAAGAAAGTAATTGGGAAGAAAGTGAAACTGCAGAAGATGGTTGGGAAATAGATGATCCTAATATGCCAGAATGGCTACATAATTATTTATAAATAACATTATTAATGTTTTATCTCGCAACCATTGGTTGCAAACTAGTGCGCTAGTAATTAGCGTGCTTTTTTATTTGGTTTGTCGCACAAAAAAATTAAATAACAATAGGAGATACAAAACTATGGTTATGATTTTGGGCAAACATATTAAAGAAGAACGTAAAAAGAGAAATTTAAAACAAGACCAACTTTCACAAACGTTAAGTGTTAGTCGCCAGGTGATTTCTGAATAGAAATTAGGAATTGCTTATCCATATTGAACGATTAATTGCGCTATAGGAGCTGTTATCAAAAGCATTTGGGGATAAGATTATTTAGGGGCTATAATTACATAATCGCCCCTTGAAAAGACTATTAAAACAGCCCCTGTTATCTAATCCCTAGATAACAGGGGCTGTTTTTTTAAAAAGCACTATAATCACCCTTAAAATGCCGAATAAAATTGCATGGTTAAGGGTTGGTTTTTGATTAGTTGATTGGTAGATATCGAACAGTATTTTAGTTGTTAATGGTTGATTTAGCTCAATATCTGTTAATCTATAAAAATTAGATATTGTTTTAAATGATTTTTCTAACGTTATCCATTGATTCTCTTGAAGACTTATATTCAACATATCCCAATTAAATTCGTTTATGAATTCATATAGTAAGGGCCACATATTGATTTAATTATTAAATTATGTACAATTGAGTGGATGCGTGCACGTGCATATAAAATAATAAACGAAAATTATACCTAGAGGTGGCACATGGTTAAAAAAACCTTGATTACTTATTTCATTATGACAATATTGTCATTCTTATACCTGACTTTATTAACATCATTTGTAGGATTATCTATTTTAACAATTATTAAATTAGGTATTTCAATGTTTATAGCGGTAATATTGACAATAATATTTTTAAATACGGCATTTAAAATCCAATAAAATAAATTTAATTGATAGAAACATGAACAAAATTATGGTCTATAATTAACTCAATTCTTTATATTCCTATAAAAAGTCCCCATTATCTAATTTATAGATAGTGGGGACTTTTCCGTTTAATGATATAATAGCCCCTGAAATTCCGCTATATTTTGCCGTAATTTTATAAATCAGAAAGGTATATATGATTTATGGTGCAAGATACACTCCTTGATAGTTTCCGTGCCGGTCGACGTAACTACACCATCTTTCAAGTTGGCAAAGCCACCCTGCTACGTTTGAGCGATGTCATGACGTTATCTTTTAAGACATACCTGGTTTCAATACCACTTTAATGTTATTATCTGCTTTTTTGTCAAAAATATCGTACGCTTCAGCAGCACGCTCTAAAGGCATTGTATGTGTAATGATATCCGATGGGTCGAATTCCCCTTTTTCAATCATGTCATAGATTTTCGGCATCAAGTGGATAACCGGAGCTTGTCCCATTTTAATATTCACATTACGAGTGAAGAAATCTTGGAAAGGAAAATTCGTTGCTGGAGTCATATAAACCCCAGTTACCATCAACGTCCCAAATTTCTTCACAGCTTCACTTGCTGTTTGTATTGGTGAGTAAGAACCGCTTTGCGGGGTAAGAATATCTTTAGTTTTTTCTTTGATTGGTGTCACACCATCCATTCCTACACAATCAATTACTACCTCAGCACCACCCTTAGTCATTTCATACAATTCACTACCAACTTTAGAAACATCCGAAAAATTCACGATCTCTACGCCGTTCATTTTTTGCGCATGCTGCAAACGATGATCGACGTTATCTACGGCAATTACACGTTTAGCACCTTTCATTTTGGCAAATTTTTGTACAAATAATCCGATAGGGCCAGAACCCAATACGATCACTGTATCTCCTGGTTTCATACCACTATGCTCTACACTCCAATATGCTGTTGGCAGTACATCTGATAGAAATAATACCTTTTCATCTGGTAGATTACTTTCAGGAACAACAAAAGAAGTAAAATCTGCAAATGGGACACGTAAGTATTCAGCTTGCCCTCCAGGGTGATTTCCGTTCATTTTACCAAAACCGAACAACCCGCCTTGATCAAACATTGGATTATGGTTGGAATTGGCACATTGACTTTCCATATGATTAAGACAGAAATAACACTTTCCACAACCAATGTTGAAAGGGATAACGACTCGGTCGCCTTTTTTCACTTTCGTTACTGCAGAACCAACTTCTTCTACAATGCCCATAGGCTCATGCCCTACCACATAGTCTTCTTCCATGACCGGTTTCCCGTTATGGTATAAATGCAGGTCAGAACCGCAAATAGCTGTTGCTGTGATGCGCACAATCATGTCAGTTGGTTCTTCAATCGTAGGATCCGGGACCGTTTTGACTTCCATTTTTTCGTTTCCTTGCCATGTTACTGCTCGCATAAAATCTCTCCTTTTTGTAAAAGTGGTATTTTCAGATTTTGAAAGCAGTTTATCATCTTGTTTTATATAAATCAAAAGTAAAGACTTCGTTTATGTTTACGAAGCTTCTTTATCTTTGTCCCCTTTTTACATTTTTTTGCTTTAGATAATTTACAGTCCGAATAACCTCATCATAATTTCTTCCCAAACGATCAATCGCTTCTACCATGAACGTATCTTCTTCTCGAACAAAATCTAATGCTTCTTGAAAAACTAGAAGTTGCTCAATTGTGGCGCCCGATTTTTTTCAACAAAAATCTTTTCGGGACCATATTTTTCTAAAGATTATGATAGGCACAAAAAAGTGCCTTATTGCGGTCTATTATTTATAAGTATATATTATATACTATAAATAAAGGAGGAATTTTATCATGGCAAAATCAATTGCAGTTTTGGTGACTAATCTAGTCGAAGACGTTGAATATACCGAACCTGTAGAGGCTCTTAAGTCTGCAGGACACAAAGTGACAACGATCAGCTTTGAAAAAGGCACTGTTGAAGGTAAGCATGGTACTCAGATTAACATTGAT
>NZ_CAKQBI010000048.1:0-13202 GCF_934216135.1 uncultured Rummeliibacillus sp.
AAATAAGACGGCAATTGGCTTTTTTTGTATTGAATTTCATTTACACAACTAAAAAACGCAAGTTTTTCAGTGCCCTCCCCTTTAATTAGGGTGGTTTTTTTGTTAGCTTAAACGGAGGTGCTGCATAATGGCACAGAGAGTCTATTACTAATTTATGGTCAATCAAAGCAGAAACACTAGTGATGAAACAAAGTAATAGCTTAATGAACAATAAATTAAATAAATTACTTACTAAACCAACTAAGTAGTTTGAATGTTTATTAAATTAAGATAAAATATAATTGGAACAAACAGGGGTGAATAAAAGATGGAACCTAAATGGCTAGAATGGGCAAAACAGCTTCAATCCATCGCACAAGCAGGACTAACCTATTCTAAAGATGTATATGATTTGGAAAGATTTGAATTAATAAGAAATATTAGCGTTGATATATTGGCACAGTACACAAATATGGACAATAAAAATATAAAAGAACTTTTTGCAAATGAAACAGGATATGCAACACCTAAAGTGGATATCAGAGCTGTTGTATTTAAGGGTAATAAAATATTAATGGTAAGAGAAAATACTGATGGGTATTGGTCGTTGCCAGGAGGCTGAGGTGATATTGGATTAACTCCAAGTGAAGTTGCGGTCAAGGAAGTAAAAGAAGAATCAGGGTTTGATGTTAAAGTATTAAAATTGTTAGCTGTTCTTGACACGAAATGCCATCCTCATCCACCTTCTCTATATCACGTTTATAAAATTTTTCTCCAATGTGAAATCATTGGAGGGCAGCCGCAAGAAGGTATCGAAACAAATGCAGTTGAATTTTTCGCAGAAAATGAACTACCATCTTTATCGATAGCTTGAAATACAGAATCACAAATTAAATTAGCATTTAAACATTTGCATAATCCTCAAGAACCTACCTATTTTGATTAATATTCTAAGTTGAATGTCCTTTGTTATTTAACTATCGCGTTCTATGGTTGAATAAAGAGAGAGGAGTCAGCAGTAAATCGCTGGCTTTTTTATTTCGTATCAGGAACATAATGCGACATAACAAAACACCTTATTGAGGTGTATTTTTTATACCCTTTTTACACTATTAAAAAATGGGGAGCATTTTTTAAAGAATCTCGAGGTTAAGTGAAATAGCGGGCTTATAGTGATGATTTCGATTACAAGTAATTGCACAGAACAAGAACTGATCCAATTAGCTATAGATGAACAAGTAAAAGTGTATCCAATGAGTATTCTGTATGTGGAGAAGGATGATTCAAATCCAAAAGTGTTACTTGGATATGCAAATTTGACAGAGTAATGAAGGTGTAGCACGATTGAAAAAGCATGTTTTTTTCATTAGGTAAAATGGTATTTATAATAATTAGGAGCCAGATTAATTATATATACTAAAAAACGATTCTACTAGGTACATACAAAGAAATTTGTATGCACTTAGTATTTTTTTTGTACAAAATACATTAATCTTGTTGAAAAAATATTGTTTTTTCTTGAAAACATAGAGAACACACCTATAGCTAACTTTTATTTCTCCGTATACTGACTAGGAACTAACGTTCAAATAAATTAAGGAGGTGTAGTGTATGGGTTTAAATTCATTTAGGCGAAGTAGAAAGAAATATTCGTACCAACTATCTAGAAAGCAGTTTCCTATAATATATAATTCTACTACTTCGCTAAGGGAGAGTGTATCGGCGAATCGTGGCTATTCTTCGACGGGAAATATTCGTTTTCGTAAGTTTACGGAGCAACAGATTAATCAGTTTTGTAACTATAATCCAGTAAAGGATTTTGATCGTTGCTTAGCTCAAAGTATTAATGCTGTTCCATCAAGATGGACACGTAGTCAAGTAGAACAGATTCAAATCAACGCAACGAATACGGCTCCGCTTATTATGGAGCCATTCCCAAGAATCTCAGCAGATTTATGGATCTGGGATATGTGGCCATTGATTGAGAAAGACGGGTCAATTGCCGTCCTTCCTGGCGGATGGCGGGTTCTCTTTGCATTATCCGTTCCGCGTAGTGTTCTTCCAGGAAAACGCCATGACGTTGCGCGCATTAGTTATTTTTATTCGCGAGATGGTGTGAATTGGATTCAGGGAGGCTATGTATTTGAGGAAGGAACTGCATTAGGTTCCAGACAATGGGCAGGTTCTGCCATGATTGATAACGGTAGGATTTATTACTTCTACACAGCAACGGGGAGACGCGGAGAAACGCAAATTACGTATGAACAACGAATTGCGTTAGCGAGTAGTAGTTTTATTTCTGACAAAGATGGCGTACTGCTAGTAGATTTCTCACCGCATGAAGTGATTTTGGAACCAGATGGTGTGCTTTATCAGACAGAGGAGCAATCCAGCGGTGGAATCATTTATGCATTTCGTGATCCATTCTTCTTTAAAGATCCAGCAACTGGCTGTGAGTATTTATTGTTTGAAGGCAACATCGCAGGAACTTCTGCAGATATCAACTGCGGTCCAGGTGTTCCAAGTGATGCAGCTGAATTTACGGGGAATATAGGGATTGCCTTATTGCGCAACAATTCTTATAACAGCTGGCAGTTACTACCCGCATTATTAGAAGCAGGATGTACCAATCAACAAACAGAACGACCACATATTGTTGTGAGAAATGGTTCGTATTATTTATTTACGGATTCACATCGTTCGACTTTTGCGCCAGGGGTTACAGGTCCAGATGGACTATATGGATTTGTTGCAAGATCCCTTAGAGGAAACTATCGCCCGTTGAATAATAGTGGGTTAGTTGTTTCAAATCCACCTTCAGAGCCTTACCAAGCGTATTCTTGGCTTGTACTGCCTGACTTTTCAGTGTTGAGTTTTATCGATAATTTCAACTTGCAAGGAATTCCAATTGATGAAGTAGGATTATTGCCAGAGCAATTCCAATATGCACATTTTGGCGGCACACTAGCACAAACACTTCAATTGGCGGTTTCAGGTACGACTACTGAGATTATAGCTGTCTATGCATATGGATTAATGATGGTTTCTGGAACAGAGAGTCCTAAATGTGATTGTAAAAATAGTAAGAAAAAAAGTTCATGTGAATATTGTAATAGAAACGTAAAAGAAAATATCAAGGATAAGTTAAAAAAAATAATAAAAGGGTGAGTCACTATGAGGCATAATTTTAATAATGAACGGCATAGAGGTCATCATGGAGCCGGTCAATTCACTTCTCAGCAATTCCCGATTGCGGGATCTAGTGGTAGGGAGTTTTCACCGATACCAGGTGGCGGCTCAAATCATAATTTCCCAAGCAGTTCTACAGGGAATAACTCAGCGAATTTCCGTTCTTTTAGTCAACAACAAGTTCAAAACTTTTGTAACTATAAACCAAAAAGAGATTTTAACCGATGTTTAAGCCAACATTTAAATGCGGTTCCATCAAGGTGGACACGTGAACAAGCAGAGCGAATTCGAATTACACGAGAAAACTCTGCTCCAGTTATTAGTCCGCCTATTCCACGAATTTCAGAAGACTTATGGGTTTGGGATATGTGGCCATTGCAAGAGAAAGATGGCTCAATAGCAGTTTTACCAGGTGGTTGGCGCGTACTATTTACACTGTCTGCCCCACGAAGTGTTTTGCCGAACAACCGGCACGATGTAGCAAGAATTGCATATTTTTATTCAAGAGATGGACTGAACTGGATACAAGGTGGTCTAGTATTTGAAGAAGGTACCGCATTTGGTTCACGTCAATGGGCAGGTTCTGCCATGATTGATAATGGTAAAATTCATTACTTCTACACAGCTTCTGGAAGAAGAGGCGAAGCACAAATTACGTATGAACAACGTATTGCTTACACAAGCAGTGGCTTCGTATCTGATTTGGATGGTGTTGAATTTGTTAATTTTACACCGCATCAAATTATTTTAGAGCCAGACGGTGTCCTATACCAAACGTTAGAGCAATCCGAACAAAGTGAAAGCACTATTATTTACGCTTTCCGTGACCCATGGTTTTTCAAAGATCCTGCAACAGGCTGCGAGTACCTGCTATTTGAAGGTAATATTGCAGGAAATAACTCAGAAATTAACTGTGGTTTAACAGGTGAATTGGAACAACAAGCAAGTCAATATACAGGGAATATTGGGATCGCTTTATTAAGAAACAATAGCTACACATCATGGCAGTTATTACCTGCATTACTTGAAGCGGGCTGTACAAACCAACAAACAGAGCGACCACACATTATTGTGAGTAGTGGTAGGTACTATTTATTTACAGATAGTCACCGATTCACATTCGCACCAGGGTTAACCAATGGACCAGGACCTGACGGATTGTACGGTTTCGTGGCAAATACACTGCGCGGTAACTACCAGCCATTAAATTCAGGTGGTCTTGTTGTATCGAACCCAATTGAAGAACCGAACCAAGCTTACTCTTGGCTTGTTTTGCCAGACTTCTCTGTTTTAAGTTTCATTGACACATATAACTTACAAGGCATCACAACGGATGAGTTAAGCAATTTGCCAGAGTCATTTCAAATTGAACACTTTGGAGGAACTCTTGCACCAACATTGCAGTTAAGGGTTTCTGGTAGAACAACAGAAATTGTCGCTGAGTACGATTTTGGTTTAGTCATGGTATCTGAAACAGAAAGTCCAAAATGCTGCAGGAACGGTAATGAGGATGGCCCTGAAAACGAAAGATGCCAAAGTTGCGAATGTCGAAATCACAACGATGATTGTGGATGCAGACAAAATGATCATCATAAATGTAGAGACTACGATGATGAATGCGGATGTAAACACAATGATCATCATAAATGTGGAGACTACGATGATGAATGCAGATGTAAACACAATGATCATCATAAATGTGAAGACTATGATGATGATTGTAGATGTAAACACAACGATGGTAAATGTAGAAGATGTGGGTACGATGATGGGAAAGGCAACGATGAGTGCAAATATAAGCAAAATGATCATAGATGTTCATGTAATTCATCGATTCAATTTCCAAAGTTAGACCCAAATCGATTCGTTGAAAGACCAAGATGTGGATGTTCGAATAATTAAAATCTTCATATAGTATATAATGCTAAACTATTCCACTAGGTGCATACTTAAATTTGTATGCACCTAGTTTTTTTATCACAAATAACTGTTTGCGTTGATAAAACCTCATTTCATCAAGATGATGTTTGTATTGAAGAGTTATTTGGTAAAGGACTTAAATGTTCATGAATCAGAAGCCAGTTATCAAACTCCTTGACAAAGACATTGGTGGCTCTTCCATAACCACATGTATATTTTTCGTTTATATATCCTTCGTAGAAATATGTATATGTACAGGTTGCTGAATGACTTCCAGCATATAGCCATTTTACATCTCGAGCTTCATAATTCTCGTTTTTCACTAACGACCAAGCGTTTTCAAAGTATGACTTTATTTCTTCGTGAGTCGTGCAATTCTGATCGGTGAAAAAATAGAAATGAATTGGAAGGAAGGTTTTGTTGTAACAGTTCATAGATTTAGTTGTAGTAGAATTATGTTCCAAGTAAAAGAACTATTTCTCCCAACTTGAACAAGGAAATACGATTAAAAGTAGAGAATAATAGTATGTGATTAGCTTTTTGATTTCAGCAGGGGGATGGGGAAAAGTAATGCAAGAATTTATATATCATATGGTTCCAGCAGACATGAGGGGAGATAAACTTATTTCTCTGAATTCATTGGAAACGGCTCACCCTGAATTATATGAAAAGTACTCTAAAAAATATTTTGATCACCCGGAAAGGGTAAAACTTCTAAGAAGACAAATTCCAAAATTGAATTGTCTATGGAATGATGTTATTCATTTCTCACCCTTACATCCTTATCATGTCTATAACGCTCTTACTGAGTTAGGTATTCAAATTAAGGAGGAACTCAAATTTTATAGAGTACCGATTCAAAACTTAAAAAATAATAAGAATGCTATTTATATGTATTCAAAGGAAACATACAGAGGTCCCAATAATGATATAGATGAAGATGATATTAATTTCATAAATATTAATGATTATAAAGAAATGAAAGAAATCCCTTCAGTGACAGTTGAATATTATAAAGATGAAAAGGAAAAGGGAAATAAATTTGGTCTGTTCGCATTTATCCCGCATTTATTAACCTATGGAGAAGTTGACATAAAAGATGCAGAGATAATTACATGGAACAATCTGTAATAAAGAAATTTTACTTAGAGCAAGAGCAGTCACTTAAAAGTTTTCTCTTTTTTTGCATAAATAAAACAAACTAAAAAATGAGTCCGGTGCAATACCGAACTCATTACTATTTATATAGAATTTTTTCTGATTTTTCACTTCAAATGAATAAAACATGAGCAGCTTATATCTATTTTGAATGGCCTATAACTTTTATTGTATCTGCCTTCATAGTCGGTACGGAGTTGCTACCACCGATTTTTGTTGTGTAATTCCATTTTTGGCCTAAAGTTCCCCAGATTTCTACAAAATCACTGTCAACAGCATCGGTTGTATTAGGATAATAGACTGCGATGATATCGTCCCAGATACCATAACCTTTATCAGTCAATTGAACTAAAAGAGTTGTCTTCCCGTTGTCTTCCATAGCTTGCATAACGTGGCCTTTAGTAATGTGATATGGCTTCCCAACATATTTATCTTGGGATTTGTTTAACATCCCATATGAGAGTGTATTTTCATTTTTCAGGGCAGTTTCTTTCACTTTTTTCTTAGCTTCTGCAATTTGTTTTTGTACATATGCTTTCTTAGCTAATGCATTATCAATAGTAAGATTCATTGTTTGTTGATCATCATTAGCGGTAAAACTTAACTTGTATGTTGCTGATTGTTCCTTTTTATCAACTGTGCCGCTTAGTAAATAATGATGGTCATCTTTCTTTTTAAGAGTTACATTTGCACCTTTAACGATTTCTGGTGTATAACCATCTTTAACTTCAATTTTAACTAAGAAATCACCGTTTCTATCGGCTTTAGTTTCAGCTTTATCGTAAGTGTAAGCCACAGATTTCTTTTCTTTTTTCTCAACTGTCTTACTAGAAGTAGTCTCATCCTTTTTACTTGAACTGTTTTCAGATGGTGATAGGCTTCCTGCGATAATAATGAGTACTATAGAAATTACAAATAAAATACTAGAATTTCTTAATTTTCGTTTATAATTTTTTTTGCTATTATTCTTTTTCACTGCTAATAAAAGCCCAAAAATTACTACACTGATTATTGATACTACTAATAATAAAACCCCTACAACTCCAAATAATGCATCCAAAAATAAAATTCCTCCTATAAATTGCTATCATATAGCCACTTTTTAATATCTCGAATTCACTATACTAATAGTAACTTATATTAATCGCTTTTCAATAAAAACTTAATTTTTATAACATTTTATAGCTTTTTGAGTACTTTTTTATAATAGAAAGTAATCTATTAATACTACAAATAATTATTATAATTCAAAATACCCCATTATTATGTAACTTGAACGAATTCTTTAGAATTAAAATATTCATTAACTAAAAAATTTGGTTTATAGGGTGTAAAATATCGTCTGAAAACTCCTTTATATAGTATAAGCACAATAAGTTTTTAGTGTGAGATACATCTCATATGTTATTGTGCTCGCTTTACCTAAGAGGCCTCAAAGGTTTAGCAAAAAGGAATAACAAAAATACTATTAAGGGGGAATTATTTATGGTAAATCAATTCGTCATTAGTTCAGGACATGGAAAATATGTACAAGGAGCAATTGGTATTTTAAATGAGGTCACTGAAGCACGTAAAGTCGTAAATCGTGTATATGAGATTTTAACAAACAATTATAATGGAGCTGGCTTCAAGTTCCATGATGATACATCCACAACACAAAGTCAGAACTTATCTACAATCGTAAATTATCATAATAGTAAAACTCGTATTTTGGATATCAGCGTCCATTTTAATGCGGCTACTGCATCCGCAACGGGATCAGAATGTTTATATTATAGCGAGTTAACCTTATCTGCAAAAATGTCAAAAGCCATGGCAAATGCACTAGGCATTACTGATCGTGGAGCAAAAGAGCGTCAAGAGTTATATTTTCTTCGTAATACGTCAAAACCTGCAATACTTTTAGAAGTTTGCTTTGTAACAAGTGAAAAAGATGCCGCTGCTTACCGAGAGAATTTTGAGAGACTATGTCAGGCCATTGCAAAAGTAATAGCTGATAATTTAGGCTATACAAAGAAAGCAGCATCGATTAGTAATGCCACTAGGTAAAGTAAATATTTGAAACACACCAAAAAAGAGTAGCGATTGCTACTCTTTTTTATACAGGCTTATACAAGCTGGTAAAGGGGGTTCATAAAAGTATCTTATGCTTCTGGATAGTCGACATGTAAAGGAGGTAGAATAAGCCATCCTTTTTCTTTACTAAGTTTTAGTAATTTTGCACCCAGTTGTTCTTTTTTCATATGGAATTGAGCGAACATCATGCCAATATCTTCTCTAATCGACATACCGATAGCTTCACTGCATGCTAAAAGGCCAGAGACCATATCTCTTGAAAGAGCAGCACTTATTTCTGGGTCATTAAATCTAGCTCCAGCTGGAATGTCCTCTAATTTCGCATTTGGACGTTCAGGAGGCGCAGGTGGAAGAGCTATGCCATTTACTTTTAAGATAATTTCTAATTGCTCATTCTCTTCTTTGCAACACTGTATAGCATCTTCAATGATTTTGGCTAAATCTTTATCACCAGTATGATTAAAAAATGTTTGATAAGCAGCTATTAATCCGTTGTTTGTTGCGACATTTGTCCATATTGCCATAACTTCACCATAGTGTAATGGTTGATCTTTTGGGTTACCACTTAGAATGCCCATGTTAACACTCCATTTCCTTGTTTTGTTTAACAAGAACAGGATGTGATAAACGTTTGAATATTATACTACAGAAGCATTGTAAGAAATTATTCGAATAAGTAATTAAAGCTACAGTGGAATACATACTTTTTAACTTATTTCTGGATGTTATTTTGTTTTTAATACCACCTCTAACAAACAAAATAATATATAACGAATCGAATAGTGTTTGTCTTATCAGAATATGATATTAAGAAAAATTAATAAACGTAGTGTTAAAAGTTGGAGGTGAATAAACATGCATACCATGATACCTTATTTTTTATTAGGAATTTCTTTAGCTGCTCCTATTGGACCAGTAAAAGCAACATTATTAAACTTAGGAATCAAAAATGGTTTTTTTCATGCTTGGTTTTTTAGTTTAGGAGCAATTGCAACTGATTTAACCTATATGTTTTTAGTATATTTAGGAATTGGACGTTTTATTGAATATCCGTTTATTAAATCGATATTATGGTCTTTTGGCTGCTTTGTTCTTCTGTATACAGGAATAGAAAATTTACTGACTATGCATAAAGTTAAGTTGAATTCTAATTTTAAACGTATTATCCGTCTTAGGCATTCATTTATATCGGGTTTCCTGATAGCGCTTCTAAATCCTTTAACAATTCTGTTCTGGTTGGGTATTTATGGTTCCGTCTTAGTAGGTGGGTCTAATCTAAACACTTTTGAAATCGGAATGTACAGTGTCTGTATTTTGTTAGGCATTCTATTAGTAGATTTCATAATGGCTTCAATTTCAAGTGGATCGCGGAAGATATTATCTTCTAATTTTTTAAATGTAGTATCAGCAGTTTCATCAATTTCTATGATAGGATTTGGTATACATTTTGGGATACTTGCGTATAAATCGTTATTCTAAAGTATTTCTTCCTTAAAAATAATAATGAGCTTTTCCTATTACACATAAATAAAACACTTCTGGACATGATAAATATATTACTAAATCACATAGAGGTGTTTTTATGCAAAATAATAGTGGAAAAGAGGAAAAGGTTAGCGTATTGTGCATAATTAGCTTAGCGTCAATACCACTTGTAATGACACTTGGTAATTCAATGCTTATCCCAGTTCTTCCTATTTTAGAAAAGAAGGTAGACATCTCTTCATTTCAATCAAGCATGATCATTACAAGTTACTCAATTGCTGCTATTTTACTTATACCTGTCGCCGGTTATTTGTCAGATCGATTTGGACGGAAAATTGTTATATTACCTAGTTTAATCTTAGCATTTATCGGGGGTCTTATTTCTGCATTTGCATCCTGGAAACTGGATAGTCCTTACTTTGTAATTATAATTGGTCGTATTTTACAGGGGATTGGCGCTGCAGGTGCAATGCCAATTGTTATGCCATTAATAGGTGACCTTTACAAGGGCGATGATGAAAAAACAAGTGCAAGTCTTGGGATTATCGAAACTTCTAATACATTTGGCAAAGTGTTAAGCCCAATCCTGGGTGCTGCATTTGCAGCTTTTTTATGGTTTCTCCCTTTTTTCTCTATCTCCATATTTAGCCTAATATCAATCCTTTTGGTTATCTTTTTTGTTAAGTCCCCAAAAGAAAAAGCTCCTCCAGTCGCATTTAAGGATTTTGTTCAAAGAGTCAAAAAGACTTTTAAAGAAGAAGGAAAATGGTTATTTGTAGTCTTCTTAAATGGGATTTATGTGATGCTTGTTTTATTCGGTATGTTGTTTTTCTTATCAGAGAACCTTGAAAAAGCACATGACATAAAAGGAGTAAAAAAAGGTTTTGTCTTAGCCATTCCACTATTAATGTTATGTATTGCTTCTTTTGTTACGGGTCGAAAAATAAAAGGCGATCTAAAAGCCATTAAGAGAATGATACTGATTTCTTTAGTGATTACTTCAATTAGTATTGTGTTTGTAGGGTTTTTAAAAGAAAATTTAATATTTCTTTTAGTTGTAACAAGTATCGCAGGTATTGCGTTAGGAGCTCTACTCCCAGTGCTTGATGCAATCATTACTGAAAATATAAGAAAAGAGGAGAGGGGTACAGTTACTTCTTTCTACAGTTCAGCACGATTTATCGGAGTAGCAGCAGGGCCGCCGATTATGTCGCTTTTAATGAAAAATAATTTAAATGCATTTTATATTGCTTCATGTGTTTTAGGGATTATACTTTTATTTTTAGTTATAAAGTTTATTGATATTCAAGCAATTGGTCAACAAGCAAAAGCGAATGCAAAATAATCAAAAAGACCGATTACAAATGGATCGGTCTTTTATTTATACTTTAATTAATAGCAATACATATGTAAGGAAAAAACTTGAAAATACTTAAGATGGGATAAGGGTATGTATTTTCCTGCTAATCATTATCCTATACGAAATTTTTGGGGAATCATATATTGTATGTAGATGGGCTTATGAAGAAACAGAAAGGACTGAAATTATATGCCAAAAAAATTCGTAATCAGTTCAGGGCATGGTGCTAAAGTTCCCGGAGCATCTGGGATATTAAATGAACATGAAGAAGCGAAAAAGGTTGTAAATCGAGTCTTCTCTATTCTGACTAATAATTACAATGGCTCAGGTTATAAATATCATGAAAAAACAGCAACATCACAAGATCAAAACTTGGCGAATATCGTGAATCACCATAATAGTAAGTCGCGTTCATTGGATATTAGTGTACATTTTAATAGTGCAAGTGCGTCTGCGACGGGGTCGGAATGTTTATATTATGATGAGAAATCATTGTCTAAGAAGATGTCAAAAGCAATGGCTGATGCACTCGGAATTTTAGATCGTGGTGCAAAAGAACGTAAAGAATTGTACTTCTTACGTAAAACGGTAAAACCAGCTATTCTTTTAGAGGTTTGCTTCGTTACTAGCGAGAAAGACGCTAAGGCGTATAGAGAAAATTTTGAAGGTTTGTGTCAAGCAATTGCAAAAGTTATTGCTGATAAATTAGATTACAAGAAAAAAGAAAGCAAGCCTAAGAAATCAGAATATTACACAGAGGGTAACGGCTTATATCGTATAAAGAAGAAATGTTGGGCATACAGCAAACTTAAGTTCGATAAGAAAAATCGTGTGGAAGTTTGTCCTGAAAATACAGTTTATACAATTGTTGATATTGTAAAATACGGTTTGGTGTATCGTTTGAAAACAAAATCAGGTTTGTATATTACTGCAAAAAAAGCATTTGTTGAGAAAGTATAAAGCCCTACCAAAAATAACATCTTTTTCATTATTAAACTAGACCGGATTATCGACAAGAACTGGTATTTATTTCCTCAAAGTGTTGTTACTCTTATTTATCCACAAACTATGGTATAATGAATATGTTGTTATTATTTTAAAGGGGAGATAAACATGCTAACTAAAATTAAAAAAGTTAAGTTTCAACCCGAATTTAAAGATCCAGTTTATGAGGTAATCCTAGATTGCCCAAAGGAAAATAAACTTTACATTAAATTTGATTATAAATACAAAAATCAAACTTTTAAGCCTTCTCTAGTTAATTATAATAAGGAAAACAAGGGAACAAAACTTGCTTGGTACACACAAAAAGTTGAGAAAATGACCGTTCAAGAGTTTCTAGGTCAAATCGCTCAAAAGATAAATAAGAAATATAACTTTAAGTTCAAAGAAACACTTTAATATAACTTAAATCCTTAAAGAATAACTAAGCACATCTAAATTAGATGTGTTTTTTTAATTGTATAAAATTTTTTTATTTTCGAATTTCATTAGACAAATGGGTATCTGTAGTGTATAATAAAATCAATAAGAACCTCAATAGAGGAAAAGTTAAATTCACGTGTTACAAAGAGTGATCGTGTATTTTCGGTACTTTTTGTAATATGTGAATTTTTTCTTTTGAAAATCTTATATATTAATTTAATTAAATGGAGGTCATTTAAATGACACAAGGTACAGTAAAATGGTTTAACGCAGAAAAAGGTTTCGGTTTTATCGAAGTTGAAGGCGGAGCAGACGTATTCGCTCACTTCTCAGCAATCCAAGGCGAAGGTTTCAAATCTTTAGATGAAGGCCAAAAAGTTCAATTTGACGTTGAAGATGGTCAACGCGGACCTCAAGCTGCAAACATCGTAAAACTTTAATCTTTGAAGAAGTATCAAAAGAGGAATCCTTTTAATAGGGTTCCTTTTTTTGTGAGTAGGCTTTTTATTTTTTTTAATATGAAGGAGATTCCGTGAGAGTATAAAATATTTTGTGTAAATAGAAATTTTAATAGAAAAAGGAAGACCTTTTCTTGATAGAATAAAGTCAC
>NZ_CAKQBI010000049.1:0-13000 GCF_934216135.1 uncultured Rummeliibacillus sp.
TAATCTAATTACCAGTCGCGAACCAAAGGATATCCCAGCATTTAATGATGCCTTCCTATCAGCTTTATAATGTTGATGTTGATAAGCATTTAAACTTATAGATTGACAAGTTTGCCTGTTTTAAAATAAATTTTTAAACAGTTACCGTTAAAGTAAATTATTCCTCGTGTTAGTAACACGAGGAATTTTTATATAGACGTTTTTAACCCCCCCGTTGTGCAATTAAACTGAACTTATATTTCTAAAACATACTAACTAATAAAAGGCTAGTTACTGACCAATTTTTGGTTAGTGACTAGCCTTTTATTTTATTCATAAGCGTTGTTGTAACTGATAAGTAATATCTTCGTATCCTGGCTTTCCCAACAATCCAAACATATTACGCTTATACGCCTCCACGCCTGGTTGGTCAAATGGATTAATTCCATTCAAGTAACCAGAAATGGCAACAGCTACTTCAAAGAAGTAGATGGCTTGTCCCAAAGCAAATTCATTTTTCTTGTCCACCTCAATAATCATGTTAGGTACACCACCGTCAACGTGGGCCAACAACGTTCCTTCTGAAGCAGTACGGTTAACGTAGCTCATCTTCTCACCTTGCAATTGCTTCCACCACTCACCGAATTGAACCAACGTTGGATCATAGTTAATCAACTAACAACCAAAACCTTTGAGTCTGATTGGATCTTCTTTGCTGCTGCTTGAATACGTGCAAACTCATCCTTGTCGTATTCAGTTGGCAAGTGAAGCCAGTCAGTGTAGGTTGAACCAGCCCCAGTCTCCTTACGTAGCATTTCATCCGCAACTGTAACCATTGGTTGCACCATGGAAATTTCCGCATCTAAAATAAATTTTTCTAGATGTTGGGTCTTAAATTTTAATATAGAATTATTCAAGATTAGCATGCCTCTTTTTTAATTCGGATTCGGAAATATTAAATTTATTCATATAGTTCATGACAAATAAATCTCCATATAACCAAACAGATTGTTCAAATAAACTTCCCATTGGTTGTTGTGTTATGTCGTCATTAGTAAACTTACTTTTACCTGATAGTATAGTGACATAGTCTGCTTTTTTATATATTGTATTATGCGTGTTTGTACTCCATAGCCAAACTTTCGCGCCAATATTTTTTGCAGTATCAACATATTGAATTAATTGACTCGTTTCTCCAGATGAAGAGGCAATAATTAATAAGTCTTTATCCTGAATAGCAGGTGTAGTCGTATCTCCTACAAAAAAAGTCTCTTTACCTAATTGCGCAAGGCGCATGGCAAAAGCCTGTAATGCTAGTCCTGAACGTCCAAATCCCGTCAAAAAAATTCTATTAGTTGAATTGATAACCACTAATAACTCATCGGAAATATTTTTATCTGAATTATTATTTAGTTCATAAAGTATGCTTTCCCAATTCATAACAAACTCCTATATTATCCAAGCAATTTCTTGAATTCAGCTGCGGCTGTGGCTGGATCATCTACTGTAGAAATTGCTCCACCAATAATTAATAGATCTGGATTAGCCGACTTAATTTCCTCCGCTGCTGTTAATTTAATTCCACCAGCGATTGCGGTCTTTGTATTAGAAACATTGTTCTTAATGATATTAAAGGTTTCAAAGGGATCTTGACCCAAGGCTTGTAAATCATACCCTGTATGAGTGCCAATATAATCTGCTCCAAAAGCATCTATTTCACGAGCACGGGTTGCAACGTCTTGGACCCCAATCATATCAACCAACAACTCTTTTCCAGCTTCATGAGCTGCTTTTACAGCGTCCTTAATAGATTGATCCTCGGCAACACCTAAAATCGTTGTAATATCTGCCCCGTAAGCAAATGCCTGGTTCACTTCATATGGAGCGACGTCCATGATTTTCAAGTCAGCAAGTAATGTAATATCTGGAAATTCTGCACGAATTTTTTTTAGTCCTTCAAGTCCAAAATTAATTACCAAAGGAGTTCCATATTCAAAAATATCAATACTATCTTTCGTCTTTTGAATTAAATCAATGGCTCCTTGAACATCTTCTAAATCAATTGCTAATTGTAGTTTCATAATAAAATAACACCTTTCTTTTTAATACTATATGTACATTGTCTACCTTGCTGGTAAAATTTAATAGAGGGCACTTCAAAGTAACCTAGTGTCTCTTTATATTTATTATCCATAAGGGAGTAGTATTATGTCAGATTATTTTCGAAATACTGTTATGAAAAAACTTAGTAATGGCGATTTTGATTGTACTAAAGAATTTACAGTATCAATGTTTAGCGGTAAGCATAAATTATTAATATTATGGATTTTAATAAATGATGGGCCACAAGGCTTTTCATATTTTATGAAAAATCTGAAGGGTATCAGTAAAAAAGTTTTATCAAACCAACTGAATGAGTTAATGGCGGACCAAATTGTCTCTAAACGAGAATACTTAACTGGTAAAGTAAAACACACTGAATATCAACTAACAGATATAGGAGAAACGTTAATTCCCATCATAGTTGCTTTAAATGACTGGGGAGAAAATAGACTGAAACAAGTTACTTTAGTGAAAACATTTAATAATGATTTATAGATTTTTATCTGCTGTTTAAGATGCTCAGAAATCAATAAATTGGACTATTTTTATTCAGTTTATTAGGCGACATTTGAGATACGATTGCGATTATAAAAATTAATATACCAGCCAATGGCTGCTTGAACTTCAGTTAACGTTTAGTATGCCTTCAAATAAACTTCTTCGTATGGATGTCCTTGGAGTGAAGATGAATGTTTCAAGTCATAATTTTGACCTTTGATATTAAATTCAGCACTTGTGTATTGTGAACCCATATCTGGATGAATTATTAGTGGATTTTTATACTTATCTAACGCCATCTATAAGGCACTTGTGGCTAGTTCGGTTGTCATTGTATTGCCAATTTTATAGCCTAATACCTTTCTCTTATCAAGGTCCAAAACGGTCGCTAAATAGACCCATCTGTGATTAGTCAGATGGCCGCTCAATACATATCAGACTATGCGTGATAAAACTCCGTCATCTTCCTCCAAAATAGCGAGCCCTTCTCTAGTTGCTTGACGTATTTTAAAGTCTTTGACTGACAGTTGATCATGATTGGAGTAGCTTGTTTAACCCAAATAGAAATAGAATCTTTCGACGGTCTAGATTCTTCTGCTAATGATTTAAGTAAACGGCCTTCTTGGTGAAGTTTAACCAATTAATTTGTGAAATCTTGTGAATAACGAATTGACATAAAAAATACTCCTATACTTTCATTTTACGGACTGGATAACAATAGTCCATTTTTTAGTATAAGAGTAAAGTTCCTGCAATAAATCAACGTTATCGCAAGAAGCGGATTACAAAAATTAATTATTCAATTTGAGCAAACAAATCATTTAATGCTTCCGTCATTGTCGGATGTGTGTATATTTGGTCTCGCAAAGACTCAGCAGAAAGATGATTTTGCATGGCTACACTAATAATATTAATCGTCTCAAATGATTCCTCGGCATAAATAGTTGTGCCCAAAATTTGATGTGTATGCGGATCTACTAATGCTTTATAGATACCTCTTGGATTACCAATCACTTGTGACTTGGGAACACTAGAGGTTGTCATTTGTAAAACTTTATAAGGAATTCCCGCTCCTTTTAGTTGTGCTTCTGTTTGTCCAACACTACTAATAGCTGGATTTAGAAAAACTGTGCTAGCAAATACTGGTCTATTTAAACGACTTCGTGTCTTATCACCATATAGCTGATTAGCCATAATCCGCCAATCATCTAGAGAAATATAAGTAAATTGTGAACTACCGGCAACATCACCTAAAGCATAGATATTTTTAACGTTGGTTTCTAGTGTATCGTTGACTAAAATTTCACCGTGACTACCCGTTTTAATGCTTGTTCGCTCTAAGTGCAAATCAGCCACTTTTGCTTTACGTCCCGTAGCAACCAACAATCCATCAGCTTGTAGTTTCTTAAATCCGCTTGGCGTGTTTACAGTTAAGGCTACCCCGTTTAGTGTATCAGACACAGCTATTAAGTTACTTTCTAATAAAAAGGATATACCATCCTCTTCTAAATCATTCTTAGCTTGTTGAGCAATTTCAGGTTCAAATTTCTCTAAAATCTTAGATGAGTTATCAATGATCGTCACGTGGCTACCAAATTGTGTATACATTGATGCAAATTCTAAGCCAATCGGACCACTACCTAGAATAACTAATTCTTTTAATTGTTTATCTTTTGCAAGCAGATCTGTTGATGAATAAGCATTTTTACTATTAAGTAATCCATCAATATTAGGCCAAACTGGTGTGGCCCCTGTATTAATAAAAATTCGATCTGCTTGCAATATTTCCTGCCCTGAATTATCAGATACTTGCAGTGTGTGATTATCTAAGAATTCAGCAGTGGCTGTTAAAACTGTTACGCCGGTTAAATCAGCCACCTTATGATAATTTTTATTACGTAGCTTTTCAGTTAGATCATTTTTCTTTTTTAAGGCAGCTTCATATTTTATACCACGGTGGGCATTAATAATCATATTTTTAGTCGGTAAACAAGCCACATTAATGCAAGTTCCTCCGTACATGTTGGGATCTTTTTCAATAATTAATACTTCTTCACCATGCTTTGCAAGTGTTCCTGCAAGTGTTTTACCTGCTTTTCCAAATCCAATAATAATATTATTAAAATGTTTCATTATTCATTCACCTTGCTATTCAATATTTACTTTTTGTTAAAATAACAAATCAGGATCTAAACTTATTATAAATGCCTAATATTTTAGGATTAACATTGCAACCAATTCCCAATTTGTATGCGTCATTATAATAAAAGTTAATTGCAACAATGTTCTGAAATTACCATAATATTATTACCTCCTCAAATTATTATAGACAATTTAACCCTTTCAGTGCAAAGTATTTGCTATTATATTATTTTTTGACTTTGCGGTAAATAATCTTCATGTAACACAGATGAACAAATCAAATTTGCATATGAATTACATCAGCAAGAACTAACTTATAAGATGATTGAACGTAAAACTAGGACTAGTGTCAGAACCCAGCAACGCCGAATTAAATAAATAAATAATTAAATTGTTTATTTATTTAATTATTTATTGTGCTATACTATGAGTATAGACAAGGAGGAAAGGAAGTAAGCAAAATGAAAATTATTACTTTTACCGCTATCAAAGGTGGCGTTGGTAAAACTACTTTAACTTTAAACTACGGGGATTGGTTAGCAAAACAAGGCAATCGAGTTTTGCTAATTGACTTAGACCACCAATGTAATTTAACAACCGTATTTGAAAAAACAAAACGTAATAACACGATTGCAGAAGCCTTTAAAGATGAAGATGAAGCCCAGGAAGTTTTAATTGATAAAGTAGCGCCTAATTTAGATTTAATTGCTGGTTTTATAGATCTAGACGTTTTAGGAAGCCGTCTAGAAAATAACAGCAATAAAGAAATGATGTTATTCATGTGGTTTCAAAACAACTTGAATAAATTGCAGTTAAACCAGTACGATTATATCTTGATAGATACACACCCAGACTTTGGTACAATCACAAAAAATGCTATCGCAGTTAGTGATTACCTGCTTAGTCCAATTACACCAAGTGAACATGGTTACAATGCAAAATTTGACTTAGAAACACGCTTAGATAAGTTTAGAAAATCACTTTTTGATTATCGGACTGGCGAAACTTATGTTGACGCAAAACTTTTCTTTATTGGTAACATGATTAAACATAATACAAACATGTCACGTGACCTACTTAACCATATTGCAGATGATGAAACGGTAGCCACTATTATTCCTGAAAGAGAATTATTTAATAAGGCAACAGCTAGGCATGCTTCAATTTTTGAATTAACACAGCAAGATGATTCAATTTATAAGCAAAACAAAAAGTTTGTTGAACAAGCTAATCAATTGTTTAAAGAATTAGCAAACAAAATAAAATAAAAGGGGTTTATTATTATGAGCTTAGATTCATTTAACAAGAAAAAAGATGAAGAGATGAAAGAAAACTACCAGGAAACGCTAAAAAATGACAAACAAAGTTCTACTGATTTTATCAGCAAAATTAGCCGTAAAGAAGTTGAACGCAAGCGATCAGTGACTTTTTCAATCACTGAAAGCCAGCTTAAAAAAATGGATAAGACAGCGCACGAAAACGGCTTTAAAAACCGTTCAGAATTTTTAGCTTCAATTATAGACGCTATTTAATTATTAAATAATTTATTTATTTGTTTATTTAGTTATTTACTTGTTAAATGATTTAGGAGGAAAACTCAATTACTTGACTACTGGTTGTATTTGTATCTAGGGTGTATCTATTTATTGCCTTTATTTGCTATCTTGAAGTTGAATAACGGCGATACACGTTTTATGTTACGCAAATTACTTTTCCCACTTGAATACCAGATTCAAGTTAAAGCAGAACAGGCATTTAATAACAGTCGGTCAGCACCACGCCTAATTCACGTTCTAGCGTGGTGTGTGAGCACTTTAGGGCTTGGTAGGGGCAAGTATACCCCTAGTGGCGCTAAACGAGCCTATGATGAATCATACAGCGCTTTTAGTGTTTATTACTTATTACTGTATGATTGCACTAATCACTTTTTGGTTTCAACCACATGCAAATATCAGCACTAAGACAAAATAGAGTTAGTCTTTAATTTGTTTTAAGTTTTACAAAATGATACAATTTCAATTAAATGAACATGAGATGAGAATAATTTTAAAACAAAAAATCCCCACTCATCAGAGCAGGGACTTAAAGTTTTAAATAAGTAGTGGTGACGCACTACTTAGCCTATCTAACTTTAACTGCCAGGAAAAAGTTAGATAAACATTATTTCAGATATTGGCTATATTATACCAATTTTAGCGACTAGTCGCAAATAAGTATATTTAGACTGAATAACTGAAAGCAATGGACTAAGTAGTTACAGCTGCCTAGTCCATTTTTTATTTTCACTTACATTTATGAAACATCAACATTCACTAAGTCACTAAGTGAGTTGAAAAGCGTTTGATAAAATTTAGACCATTGGCAATGCTAATATTTTATCAACCCTAATCATAGCAACTTTTAATTTTAATGCAAGTTGTTGGATTTATCAACTCACTTTCAAAGCAGAAAGGGAGTAACAAGCATGCAAAAGAATAAAAGATACAACACAAATGACTATTACGGAGAAACTTTCTATCAATTACCAAAGGTATTATTTACCAATAAAAAATATCAAGCCATTAGCAATGACGCAAAAGTTGCCTATGCTTTATTAAAAGACCGTTTTAATTACTCAATACGTAATAACTGGATTGACGAAGAAAACAACATTTATTTTATTTTTACAAACAAAGAGTTGATGTCATTATTAAATCATCACGAAAAGAAAGTCATTAAAATTAAAAAAGAACTTGAACAAGTTGAACTACTTGAACAAAAACAAATGGGACTAAATCAACCAAACCATTTATATTTATTGCGCCCAGAAGTAGAAGCAACGGACATTTATTTACAAGCAAATGCTGAAACCCTTGATAATAGCGGAACTGTCCAAATGACAGTTCCAGAAACCCTTGATAATAGCGGAACTGTCATTTGGACAGTTCCAGTCACAGCAACAAACCAAAACGCTAAAACCCTTGATAATAGCGGAACTGTCCAAATGACAGGCAATCTATATAATAATAACTACTTAGATACTAATAGATACAATATAGATACAGAAGAACTAGACTTTTCCACAGAAAATTATTCAAAATCTGAAATCCAAAACCAAAACCAAGACCTAGTTAAACAAGCTTATAAGTTCCTGACAAATGATGATGCTGGAATCCCATTTGAACCAGAAACGGTTAAACTAATTTCATTGTGGACGAATAATCCTAAACAGGTTCGTAAATTTATCGGCATTATCTTAAACGCCAGAAAAGCTGTGCAGGAAGAACACGACATCAGTTTCATTTTAGATGATGAACCAGAATTACAAGCAAAAATCACACAAACAATTAGACGCTATTTTAACGCTCTTAGAAGTGATGATAAAAAAATCAGAAATCAAGAAAATTATTTGTATATCACAATGAAAAATATGTTTGAAAATTATGGTAGTGCCAGACAACAACGTGAATATCGTGCTGAACACCCAACAAAAGAAGACCATGAAGAAGCATTTATCAATGGGCTTAAAGGTGGACTACCCGAATCAATTAGATACATAGAAAATTATAAATAGCCGTTAAAAGCCATATAATGCCATATAAGCCATTTTATAGTTCAAACAGCTAATTAGACGTTTGAACTATAAAAATCGCTTAAACGAACAAATAAACAGCTTAAATCAACTTTTAAAGGAGAATTAAGCATGGCTGAAAAACAGTTTTATTCAGATAGGTATAATTTCACGCCCGCAGAAAATCGGCGTTTTGCACGGTCAAACTTTACCAAGTTAGTGCATACCAACGCTCGTTTTGAGGGAGTTAATACGACCTTGCCACAAACGCAAACGATCATGGACGGCATGAGCGTTGCAGGTGTACCAGTAGAAGATGTTTTGACGATTGTTAATTTAAAGCGAGGTTGGCAATATGTTACGACCCAAGACGAGCCTTTAACGTTAGCAATGGAAAAGCAAATCAATAAAGTAGTGGCTGCCGAAGACGCCTTAGTTCCTGGCGACTTACGACAGGGACAAGGTGGGGTCAATTTGGGGAGCGAAGAATTTTTTGAACTGCCAATGATTGACGAGCAACAAGAACAAGCATTTTTACAACAAATATTGGCTGATTCACAGACAACCACCACTGATAAAGCCTTGACTGTTATGTATCATAATATGCGCCAGCAAATATTTTGGGACGGTAACAAACGAACTGCCACTTTAAGTGCCAATAAAATCATGATTGACGGTGGCGCTGGGCTAATCAATGTGCCATTGGATAAGTGGGATAAATGGAACGAGTTAATTGCTGATTATTACCGCACCAACGACATGACCAAAGTTAAGCAATGGACGTATGATAATGCGATTCAGGGATTAGAGGTAAGACAAAATAAAAATCTAAGCAATGATGAACTAAACAGCATGTATAAAAATCTAAAAAAACTAATCAATTAGAGTTTGAATCGATTAAAAAAGAAATAAGTAAAAGGACACAACAAGATTTAAAAGAATTTGCCAAAAATCCAGAGATAAAAGCTAAAAAAAGAACCAGAAAATAAAAAGGATAGTCCTAATCTTTAGGGCTACCCTTTTTATATTTATCAGGTTTATTTGCGTTGACGTAATTGGCAAATATTTTTAGCAGTTCTTCGCTTTCATCAATGCTAAGATTTTCTGCTTCAAAATATTTTTCAAATAGCGCCCCTTTTTGTATCAAACGCCTGGAACGTGCTTTACGTTTTTTTTGACTTTCGTAGTATTTAGATTGGCGAGCTTTGAAATCAGCTTGTTCAATATTTTTTTCAGCTTTATCACGTTGCTTAATTAAGTTATTATACTTTTCATTCATAAGCAAATTTAGCCTTGAGGTTGATCAAATTCAGTGCCTTGTTCGTTAGATTGATTAGAGACAGAATCGTTTGACTTAGCAATTGAATCTTCATTTAGATAAGTCACAATTTTAGAAGCAAGTTCTTTAAGTGTTCCTTGATCTAAACTACTGTAATCCAATTTAGCGTCTTTAATAATCTCATGACCTAAACGCTGGTCAATATTTTTCTTTTCCTGCTTAACCTTTTCATTAAGTTTTTCGAGTTTAGCTTGTTGCTTTTCAATATTTGATAATGCCATAAATATGACCCCCTTAGATTTACTCGCTATCAATATGTCTTTAAAATAGGACAATGTTTAATTTAGGTCAACTTATTATTTGCGAGACAAAACAGAAAAGAATAAAATAAAAATATTAAGTACAGAAGTCAGCGACCGAGTGAAAAGAGGTTAATGCGCACTTACACCCCACTCACTACTTGTGGGGTAAATCGTGTTAAAATCTGTATTAGAAGTCGCTGATAGCGACAACCAAAAAATCATTCAGAAAGGATGTTACCGCATGGCAATTTTTCACATGAGTTTTCAAAATATAAGTGCAGGTAAAATGCGTAGTGCGATTGCAGGCGCTAGTTATCGTAGTGGTGAAAGATTACATTCAGATCGGGAAAATAAAAATTATTTTTATAAACGTGATGTCATGCCAGAAACGTTTATTTTGATACCTAAAAATGCGCCAGAATGGGCCAAAGATCGACAACGATTATGGAATGAAGTGGAGAAAAAAGATTGGCGGATCAATGCTAGATATGCGCGGGAATTTAATGTGGCTTTACCACTTGAATTATCAGCAGTTGAACAGAAGGATTTACTCACAAAATATGTGCAAGAAAACTTTGTTGATGCGGGTATGGTAGCAGACATTGCCATTCATCGAGATCATCCTGATAATCCACATGCCCATGTGATGTTAACTAACCGGCCCTTTAATCCAGATGGTTCATGGGATGTGAAGAGTCGTAAGGTGTATATTTTGGATGATAATGGTCATAAAACATATACCGGAACAAGTAAATATCCTAGGAGTCGAAAGCTACTAACAACTGATTGGGATAAAAAAGAAAAAATTACGGAATGGCGTCAAAATTGGGCAAAAGCTGTTAACCAAATTTTTGCGGTCAAAAACATACCCGAGCGAATTAGTGAACAGTCCTTTGCCGATCAAGGTATTGAAGAGGTACCCACGCAACATGAAGGTATTAATTCACAACGAGCTAGTCGGCAACAATTCAATCGTGAAGTGCAACAACTTAGGCAAGCGAAAGCTATTGTTAAAAATGCTAACGAAAAGATCCATCATGAACGTCGTATTCAGACGTTACAGCGTCATTATTCATTTGATGAAAAACGGCTAGTTGCACAGTTAAGTCAGCAGTTAAAAACGTTTGTTAGTTTAGAGAATTTAGACGAAAAGCAACGATTACTGTTTAACTGGAAAAATAGTGCCATGATTAAGCAAGCCATTGGTGAAGATATGACACAACAACTAGTAACGATTAGTCAACAAGAAAAATCATTAACAGAAGCTAATCAACTATTAGATAAAGTTGTTAAACGAACGGTTGAAAAACTTTATCCAGAGGTTGACTTTAACCAGACTACCATGGCAGAACAACGTGAGCTAATTAAAGAAATCGACAGTGAACAAAAAGTGTTTACCGGTGACGAATTAAAAGTGCGTTTGGCTATGATACGGGCAGATATTATTAACCAACAAGTTTTAACATTTACCAAGCGGCCATATGTTAGTTGGTTAATGTTGGAAGAGCAACAACAAAGAGCTGAGCAAATAATCAGTGATGTTCTGGCCCCCAAAGGCTATCGTTTAGCAGATATTAAACTAACTAGAGGCACACTTTTAAATGATTTTAATGATGAAAAGCAAGCAATATTAAAACAAAATATCAAAGAACTAGCGGCAGTTAATGAGATCAAACAAGTTGTTAAAACGCAATATAACAACATCTTAAGTAAAACGTTCCCCAATATGAATTTAAGCAAGACTAAAATGACCGAAAAGGAACGATTATATACGGCAGTTATTTATTACGATCCAGAACTTAAGCCTTTAGAAAAGCATGCCTTAGAGCAATTGAAAGACAATCCGCCAGTGCAGTTTACTACCCAGGAACATGAACAAGGTCTTGCTTATTTGAGTGGGCAAGTCAAACCTGATGAGATTCAGAATGCCAATCTGTTACGAGTATTGAAAAATAGAGGGACCCAACAGTTGTTTATTGGAGAAGCCAGCCAAGATCACGAGATTTCAATTAAACAGGTGACACAGGCTAAGCAAGCTCTAGAACGGCATAATCAAAAAACGGATAATTATCGTCACGAGAGTATGGGAAATTATCGAGCAGTTAATTATCGCCAAACCAAACCACAAGACTATCTAGGCAGACTATTAACGGATACGTTAATGAATTTATTGTATGACGGCCAGCAGGAGCAGACGCAAACACAAAAAAGACAAGCAGACTTAGCGTATGAATTAGAGAGAAAGCAACGGCAACATCATAGAAAAGGACGGCATTATGGGACGCTGCATAGATAAAGAAAGTTCAACTTATTTTTTGAATTAAATTCAATATATGATATAATTAATTTATGAAAACACCAAAGTTTAAGAGCTACCAACGATTAAACGGTCATGATGAGTTTGTGGAATTTTATCAGCAATTACCGGTCAAAGATCGTAAAAAATTAATTGCATTAATTCGAGCAATTGAACAACAAGGACTATTAACAGCTGCCAAAATGGAGTGGATCAAGAAATTAGACAGTAACCTATACGAGATTAGGTCCAAAGTTGCTTCAAATATTCAAAGAGGTTTGTATTTTCATGCCGAAGAAGAGCAATACATTATTACGCATGGTTTTACTAAGAAAACCCAGAAAACACCAGCACGTGAAATAAAGCATGCTAAAGAAATTCGTGCAGAATACTATCAACGAAAGGGAGATGAAAAGAATGGCTAACAAAACTTATTTAACGGATATTGATGATCTTTTTGCCCAAGATTTACAAGACCCAATCTTTGCTAATGATGTTAAAGCAGAACTAAATAAATTAAATAGTGCTGTGGCGGTACGAAATGAACGTGAAGCTTACGGATGGACACAACACGATTTAGCAGAAAAATCAGGTTTACCACAATCAACGATTGCAAGAGTTGAGAATGGTGCTAACACAAGTATGGATACTATTTCAAAAATTGCAAATGCTTTTGGGAAGTCAATACAAATTAGTTTTGCCTAGGCATATGAGATATTGTTGGTTATTGTACTTAATTAGTTAAAAATATGACAAGGGTATTGGTATTAGGGTAGCGTCAAGAATCTTGTGTAAATGAAATGCCTTCGTACATATAATATGTATCTAACTTAAATAAATGATGCTTCCAA
>NZ_CAKQBI010000050.1:0-12999 GCF_934216135.1 uncultured Rummeliibacillus sp.
GGGATAGGTACAGTAGGGATTGTTGAACTTGGTACAAAGGAACAAAAGGAAAAGTATCTTCCAAAGATGGCCAGTGGGGAATGGATTGGCGCTTTTGCGTTAACAGAACCGAGTGCAGGTTCCAACGCAGCTAATATCAAAACAAAGGCCGAAAGAAAAGGCGACAAATATATTATCAATGGATCAAAACACTATATTACAAATGCAGTTTGTGGGAATATTTTTACCGTTATGGCGGTAACAGATCCAAGTAAAGGTGCGAAGGGCATTACTTCATTTATTGTCGAAAAAGATTTCCCAGGTTTTATTGTCGGAAATGTAGAGAAGAAAATGGGGCTTCGGGGTTCACATTCTGCTGAATTATTTTTTGAAAACTTGGAAGTCCCAGTAGAAAATGTCCTTGGCGAAGAAGGAAAAGGGTATGTCAATGCACTGAAGATCCTAGCGAATGGTCGAGCTGGGCTTGCAGCAAGGAATCTTGGATCATGCGAAAAACTTTTGCAATATAGTTTGGACTATGCGATGCAACGTGTTCAGTTTGGAAAGCCCATCTTTGACCAACAAGCTGTTCAACATATGTTGTCCGATATGGCGCTAGAAATCGAATTACTTCGTTCTATGACCTACAGGGTAGCGTGGATGACGGATCAGGGAAAAAGAGTCGTAAAAGAAGCTGCAATGGCAAAGTTATATGGATCAGAAGTATACAATCGTATTGCCGATTTAGCTGTCCAAATTCATGGGGGAATCGGCTATATGAAAGAATATCCAATTGAGAGATATTACAGAGACGCAAGAATTACAAAAATATATGAAGGTACCTCTCAAATCCAAAAAAATATTATAGCTGGAGAACTAAAACGGGAATATAAATAGCGATCAAAGTAGTAATTGCTGAAAAAGTTAGTAATAGATGTCTACATTTAAAATGGGGGTGCAAGGATGGGAAATGCAGTAATTATTGACGGTGTACGCACAGCAATAGGACGTATGGGAGGAACACTAAAAGACGTTGAAGCCGACTTTCTTTCTGAAAAAGTTATACGTGAGGTGGTTCAGAGGAGTAAAGTAAATCCTCATCTAATAGAAGAAGTGGTCTGGGGACACGCAAAACAAAGCTCAGATGTACCAAATCTCGCAAGACTCGCAGCATTAAGAGCAGAACTTCCAATCGAAGTACCGGGTTATACAGTTCATAGACAATGCGGTTCAGGTTTGCAGGCTATTAATAATGCCGCACAACAAATTAGTTGTGGTATTTCAGACACGATTATTGCTGGTGGTGCTGAAAGCATGAGTACAGCTCCCTATTATTTAAGAAAGGCAAGGTATGGATATGGAGCAGGTAATGCAGAGCTAGTCGATCCAAATACCGAAAGTCAACCACGTGCACAGCCAATCGAAAAATACGGCAATTTAACGATGGGTTTAACAGCTGAAAATTTAGCATCCAAATACAATATTAGTAGAGAAGAACAAGATGAATTTGCATTAGAGAGCCAACAAAAAGCAGCTACAGCCATTCAAAACGGAAAATTTAAAGAAGAGATTGTTCCATTTGAAATCAAAAATAAGAAAGAAATCATGCAATTCAATACAGATGAACATCCTCGTTTAACAAGTCTTGAAAAATTAGCATCTTTGAAGCCTGTTTTTAAAGAAGATGGAACAGTTACTGCGGGTAATTCTAGTGGCCGCAATGACGGGGCTGCAGCTCTAGTAATGATGTCAGAAGATTTAGCCCTAAAACAAGGATTGACCCCAAGACTTCGAATTGTTGCACAAGCATCTGTAGGGGTGCCACCTGAAATTATGGGGATTGGTCCAGTACCTGCAACATTAAAAGCTTTAAGACTTGCAGGTTTAACATTAGATGATATTGACTTAGTGGAGCTAAACGAAGCCTTCGCAGCACAATCACTTGCGGTTCTAAGAGAGTTAAATATTGATAAGAAAAAACTTAATGTTAATGGTGGCGCAATCGCTTTAGGGCATCCAATAGGAGGAACTGGCGCTATATTAACAGTTAAAATCATGCATGAACTTGAAAGAATTGGTGGTAGATATGGACTTATTACTGCATGTATCGGTGGTGGACAAGGCATTGCAACAATAGTTGAGAATCTAAGAGTTTGATGATTGGAGGAACCGTTTATGTACAATCCAAGAGTTCTTCAAATCCTTTCCATGTACCATCCAGAGGGAGAAAAAATTCTGCAAAAAAATGCAAAAGTAATTCGAACGGATCAGTATGACATCCCACATTTATGTGAACTTGTCAAAGATGTAGAGGGAATTGTCCTCCGTGCGCCTGCGAAAATTACGAAGGAAATCATAGATGCTAATCCACGTTTAAAAGTAATTTCAGGTGCAGGTGTAGGACTAGATAATATTGATGTTAACTATGCAACTAAAAAGAGTATCCCGGTCCTTCATGCACCTGCAGTAAATAAAACGTCTACTGCAGAGCACACCGTAATGCTAATACTTGCATTAGCAAAGTCAGTCTTACCTTTTCATAATCAGATGAAGGTAGGCAATTACAATGCAAGAATGGTCATCCCATCTATAGAACTCAAAGGGAAAAAGGTGGGCCTTATTGGCTTTGGTAATATTGCTCAGGAAGTGGCGAAAATACTTATAAATGGTTTTGATATGGATGTTACTGCTTGGGTTCGTACATACAAACCAGAAAAGCATCATGTCGCTAAAGAACTTGGTGTTACCATTCATACAAATATAGAAGAAGTCTTCCAACAAAGTGATTTTATCTCCATCCATTTACCATTAACGGATCAAACAAGACTATCAATTGACGAACGACTTTTTTCTATTATGAAACCTTCTGCCTATTTCATCAATACAGCCCGTGGAGCAATACTTCAACAAGAGCATTTATATTATGCATTAAAAAATGGTAAAATTAGGGGAGCAGGTCTTGATGTATTTGACCCAGAACCACCTGATGAAAATTTACCACTTTTAAAATTGCCAAATGTGATTGTAACCCCACATGTTGGAGGAACAACAGTAGAAAGCAATCAAATCATGGCCACTACTGTAGCACAAAATGTACTAAAAGTTTTAGCTGGAGAAAAGCCGCAATATATTGCGAATCCAGAAGTGCTAAAGTTGTAAAAAGAATAGGAGAATGATGATGGATCAATATTCAATAGCTTTAATTCCCGGAGATGGAATTGGCGTAGATGTTGTAAGAGAAGGAAAAAAGGTATTAGATACGGTTAGTGAATTGCATGGAGGTATTTCATTTTCATATAAGGAATTTGACTGGAGCTGTGAATACTATGCCAAGCATGGTCGAATGATGCCAGAAGATGGCTTGGATCAATTAAAAGATTTTGATTCTATTTTTCTTGGTGCCGTCGGATACCCAGGTGTGCCAGATCACGTATCACTTTGGGGACTTTTGTTACCGATAAGAAGACAATTTGAGCAATATATTAATTTACGACCTGTCAAACTATTAAACGGTATTCAATCACCATTAGCAGGAAAAACATCTAAAGACCTTGATTTCATCGTAATTCGCGAAAATAACGAAGGGGAATATTCGAATATCGGTGGTCGAATCTACGAAGGTACTGATGCTGATATGGCGATTCAAAATAGTGTTTTCACACGAAAAGGAGTCGAAAGAGTACTAAGATATGCTTTTGATTTGGCACAAAAACAAGGGAAAAGAAAGCATGTTACAGCTGCAACGAAGTCAAATGGTATCAACCATACAATGCCATTTTGGGATGAGTACGTGAAGAAGATCAATCAAGAATACCCTGATGTAACAAGTAATATTGTCCATATCGATGCACTTGCAGCCTTTTTTGTCAGTAAACCAGAAACAATGGATATTGTTGTAGCATCCAATCTATTTGGCGATATTTTAACGGACTTAGGAGCAGCAATTGTCGGAGGTCTTGGCATTGCACCTTCAGCAAATATTAATCCAGATAAGAAATATCCTTCCATGTTTGAACCCGTACACGGATCTGCACCTGATATCGCTGGAAAAGGAATTGCAAACCCACTTGCATCTATTTGGTGTACGAGTATGATGTTGGACCACTTAGGTCATCCAGAATCTGCAAAAGCCATTATAGATGTTATGGAAGAAGTTATCCAAGAAAAAATCGTCACACCTGACCTTGGAGGAAATGCCACAACAGAGCAGGTAGGGGATAAAATCTGTGAAAAATTGAAAATGCACTTAGGGTAAACTAAAAAGCGGCTATTAGAAGCCGCTTTTTTGTTACCATAAATTCATTTTTAATGACTTAAATTGCTAAGAGAGCGAATAAAATTTAATAAAGAGCGAATAAATGAATGGAGGGAGCGAATAAACAGACGAAACTAGCGAATAAAATGAATGAGAGAGCGAATAACCTAACCTATGAACTGATGATAAAATTTCAGGATTTCTTTCGTGAATTGTTTGACTAAAAACCACCAATATATGGTTCAAATCAAACGATGTTTAAAGGAATGAATCGTTTCAAATGACTTAAATTGCTAAGAGAGCGAATAAAATTTAATAAAGAGCGAATAAATGAATGGAGGGAGCGAATAAACAGACGAAACTAGCGAATAAAATGAATGAGAGAGCGAATAACCTAACCTATGAACTGATGATAAAATTTCAGGATTTCTTTCGTGAATTGTTTGACTAAAAACCACCAATATATGGTTCAAATCAAACGATGTTTAAAGGAATGAATCGTTTCAAATGACTTAAATTGCTAAGAGAGCGAATAAAATTTAATAAAGAGCGAATAAATGAATGAAACTAGCGAATAAACAAGAGAAAAGAGCGAATAAATCGGCGAAAAGAGCGAATAAACCGGCGAAAAGAGCGAATAAAACACTTCAAACTAGCGAATAAATCTACAATCTACCATGTTTGAATTTCATTTTCAGATTTATTTTGTTCTTTTTCTTTATCAGGAAATAGAAGACTAAATAGAATTCCGACAATAGCTGCTATGATAAATGTTGTAAAGCGTGAACTAATTACATCTTCAAGTGGTGTTGATATCCAAATAAGTGTACTTACAAAGCCGGCTATGATTGTAGCGATGACACCGATGCCTGAGAAACGTTTCCATAAAAACGTGAGAATTATGGCTGGAGATAACGTACAGCCTACACCTGCCCAAGCCCAGCTAACAACTAAGTACACAAGAGATTTAGATGTTAAAGCAATGATTAAACCAACTAGCCCTGCTATGACAATAGTGATCCTAGATATTCTAACTAATTGCTTCTCAGATATTTTTTTACCCATTGCTTTATTAACGATATCTTCACTGACAGAACTCGTCATAACAAGAAGTTGAGAATCTGCAGTAGAAATAATAGCTGCAAGAATACCTGAAAGTAAAAGTCCGGCTATCCACGGCGGAAGAAGATCGAGTGCCATATAAGGTAGAATGGTTTCTACATCTGCAAATTGATGATCTTGGTAAAGTGTAATAGCCGTAATCCCAATAAGAAATGCTCCGCTATAAGCTAAAAGTGTCCAAATAATTGCTACAATACTTCCAGTTCTTGCTTCTTTCTTATCTTTAAGTGCCATAAAACGAGCGCTAAGTTGCGGTTGACCGCCGAGGAATCCGAAGAACCAAGCAAAGTTATTAAATAGTAATAAACCGAGTGCAAAACCGGTTACTCCGCCTGTCCAAGAGTCAATTTTAGATCCAGAAGATTGTAATGCATGACTAATTGATAAATCACCCGTATAGATATTGTAAAGTGCGACGATTGGTAATATGACTAATGTTGCTAGCATCATTATACTTTGAATCATATCTGTCCATACAACACTGACAAATCCACCAGTGTAAGCAAGGATAATAACAATTACAATACTGATCAACATACCAACAGTAGTGTGAATACCAAAAACGGTAAATAGCGTTTTTCCGGCTCCTGCAATTTGTGCTCCAAAATAAAACATCATAAAACTAAAGATAAGAATAGTTGCTAACCATAAAATGAGTTTTCCGTGTTTTGGAAAACGTTTTGCTAAATAACTTGGTAGAGTCATTACCTGATACTTTTCCGCATCTTCCATAAATCTCTTTGCTAAAAATAACCACGCAAACACAATTCCAAGTGTAATACCAACGGCAACCCAGACTCCGGATAATCCTGTTGAATAGACAAATCCTGTATAGCCTAAAAGCAGCCAAGCAGATTCACCAGTTGCTCTTTCAGAGAAGGCTAGTGTCCAACCGGGTAATTTTTTCCCACCTAGAAGAAAATCTGAATGCCCCATATTACGACGACTAAAATAATAACCAATTCCTAGCATAAAGATGCAGTATAAGATAAACTCCACTAATACAATCGTGTTCAAATAATCATCCCCTTTTTTAGTAATTTACAACTCTATATTTTGTCCAATATGAAGACGTAAAGCAGTTTCTACTATTCTATTTGCAACAACAAGATCAAAAAGTGCCATACCGGTTGACTTGAATACAGTAGGTTGATGTTTTGAAATAATGGGTTTTACTTTGTTTGTAATAACTTTTGAAAATGGAATGACTTGATTATCTGTTATCCATGAATGTTTTAAAGGGGTTATTACGTCGCCACTTTCACTTTTTGCATCCAATGTATCTACATAAAGAAAGTCTAGATGGTTATAGATGGAGTTTGGGAATTCTCTCATTTGTGGTTGGTATGAACCAATTCCGATGATGAGCTTCCCATTATAAATTTTTTCGATATTTGGAAGGACGGGTTCAGAAGAAGTAGTAGAAGTAATAATGATATCAGAGTGTTCAACTAAATTAATCGTTTCATCAACAATATGAATTTCAATATTTTTTGCTATCTGTTTTTTTAGGGTTTCGATAAAAGCAGGAATCTTATATTGTGTACGATTCCAGAGATATATATGGCGGATATCACGAACAGCACAAGCAGCCAATAGTTGATATAAACCTTGATAACCTGTACCAATTAAGCCAACCGAATGTGAGTCTTCATTTGCCAAATATTTAATAGCAGTACCGCCAATAGCACCTGTGCGAATCCCAGTTAACAATGTTCCATTTAGGATTCCTTTAATAGCACCATTTTGTCGATTGTGTAAGATCATCGTCCCTTGCGTTGCTAGAAGATCCTGATTGTTCGGATAGACATTGACTATTTTTAACCCAGTTGAATCTGTCGCAATGCAAGGCATAAGTAATAACGTATTATCGTTGTCTTGAATTTGTGTTCGTAGAGGCATGTGAAAAAGTTTACTGTCATATAAAATATAGGCTTCCTCAATAGCTTGAATTGCGTCATTCATAGTGATTGCTTGCATAATGTCTTGTTCATTTAATAGTAGCAAATATATTTCCCCCTTAATTAAACGATGGCATCTTCTAAAACAAGATCATTTTCTGCAAAACGTTCAAAGCGTAAAGGATGTAAATCTAAATTTTCATATTTTCCTAGATGGATTAACTCAGCTAACCCTTGTCCAACTGCAGGAGCTTGCTGCATTCCATGACCACTAAAACCAAGCGCCATATAATAGCCTTGCATCGTAGGGTGATTCCCTATAATCGCATTGTGATCAGCAGTATTAAAACTATATAGGCCAGCCCAAGCAGATGTTATTTTTGCTATTTCAAAATTTTGTACACGATGTGCCAATACTGGCCACAATTCATCATAAAATAGAGATCGTGTTACTGTAAAATCTATACCTGGCTTCACTTTTTCTGAAAAGCCGCTTAATATTTTATTGCCCTCATGTCGGAAGTACACTCCTGAAGGGTCGACAGTCAAAGGCAAATCCTTTTCTAATGGAACTGCCGTATCAAATTGAAAAATTTGCCGCTTTAATGGATGGATAGGTAATGGGATACCAATTTTTTCACTTAAATAAACACCCCATGCTCCTGCACAGTTAATAACAATTGGAGAATTATATTCTTGTCCATTGATTAAGCGAACTCCTGTTACCCGATTTTGAGTCGTCAATATCGTTTCAACTTCCTCAAAAATATATTCAACACCCATTCTTTGAGCGTTTTTTCGGAAGCCTTGCATAACGGAGTAAGGATCTAAATAACCATCTTCAGGACAATAAAGACCTCCTGCTAAATCATTGATATTTAGTTCTGGAATAACATTGAGTAATTCTTCTGTTGAGAGTAATTGGGAAGGAACTTTGAATTGATGTTGGAGAGCTTGTTGCTTTTTTAAAGAAGAAATCATTTGTTCTGTACCTAAAAATAGATATCCATTTTGTCTGAAATCAATTTCAAACGGTTCACCATCAATTTTCATAGTTTCAGGGAATTTCTTATAAAATTGCAGACTATATCGACTTACTTGAATATTGATAGCAGTTGTATACAATTGTCGAATTCCTCCAGCACTTCTGGAAGTTGAAGAATATTCATAAATAGGATCTTTTTCGAAAACAATAATTCTACCATCGAACCCAATTTTTCGAAGTGAATAGGCAGTACTAGAACCCATCACACCCCCTCCAACAATGACGATATCAGCTTTTTCCATAGAATCCCCCCATTTTAAATTTATTTATATATATTATTGAAGCTTGATAGAAAAAATGTGCAAATCGAAAAATTTTCTATGTGATAGGAATATATTATTTACTACTTTTTAGTCCGATTTGCATTTGAAATATGGGTTAGAATAAGGCGAATTGTACATGTAAAATGGGGATTTAATGTAAAAAGAGAAAGTATAGGGTATTTGTGTACTAAATTTATAAAATTAATTTTAGGATGAATAATTGCGAAAACGTTTTCATATAAATCTGTGATTAAAGGAAGTGACTTTTTATGAGAAGAGGAGATGGTTGGAATGATTAAAAACTTCAAAAGACTAACATTCATATTAATTTTGATATTAGTAACAATAGTTGGAACTGCATGTAATAGTAGTGGGGATGGGGAGAGTAAGAATAACAAGAACAAAATAGACGTAGGAATTGTATTACCAACAAAAGATGAGCCACGATGGGTACAAGATGAACAGCGTTTCAAGGATGCATTGAAGGATTCAAAATATTCAACAGAAATTCTATTTAGTCAGGGATCATCTGCAAAAGAAAAAGAAAACGTTGAGTCACTTTTAAATAAAGGTATTAAAGTATTAATCATTACGCCTCAAGATGGTGCTGCTGCAGGTGCAGCAGTAGAAGCAGCCAAAAAAGAGGGCGTTACTGTTATTGCATATGACAGGTTGATTACCAATACCGATGCAGTGGATTACTACGTAACATTTGATAGTTTAGCAGTTGGTGCAGCACAAGCTCAATATTTAATCGATAATGCCAATGGTTCAAATGTTCCGCTTTACCTTTACGCAGGGGCGGCTTCAGATAATAATGCATTCCTCTTCTTTGAAGGTGCATGGAAAGTACTTCAACCAAAAATCGCAGATGGCACATTTAAAATTGCCAACTCAAGTGAAGCTGAAAAGCTAAAAGATACCGCAGAACTTTCGCGTGACCAATTAAGTAAAATTATTGGGCAAGTAACAACGAACTGGGATCCAAACGAAGCGAAAAACAAAGCACAAACACACCTAACTGCAGCTAAAGCAGATTTAAAAGGGGATGTAGCGATTTTAGCACCTAATGATGGTACTGCACGTTCTATTGCAGATGTTTTTTCAACAGATAAGGCAGTAAAAAGTTTTGTTGTAACCGGTCAAGATGCAGAAAAAGCTTCTATTCAATATATTATTGACGGTAAACAATCCATGACGGTGTTCAAAGATGTTCGAACGCTAGTGACAGATGCAATGGGGGTTGCTGTTGAAGTATTAGATGGTAAAACACCTGAAACAACGGGATCTTATGACAATGGTTCAGTAGAAGTAAAGGCTAAACAAACAGACGTAATTGTTGTCAATAAAGACAATGTGAAAAAGGAATTAATCGATTCAGCCTACTATGAAGCTAGTGAATTTAACGGTTTAGAGTAGAAAATGAACGAAGTGGAAAATAGTGATAGCAATTGCTATCACTATTTTGCCCATTAAAAGCTGAAAATGAAGTGAATTAGGGGTGATAAAATGAGTGAATATATACTCGAGATGAACCATATTACAAAAGAATTTTCGGGATTTAAAGCCCTATCAAATGTAAACTTCAAAGTGAAAAAAGGAGAAATTCATTGTTTGGTAGGTGAAAATGGCGCGGGAAAATCTACTTTAATGAAAGTGTTGAGTGGTGTTTACCCACATGGTACATATGAAGGGGATATCGTCTATGAAGGGAAAGTTCAACATTTTCATGAGATTAATGATAGTGTCAAATGTGGAATCGGGATTATCTACCAAGAACTTGCTCTATTTCCGGACTTGACAGTATACGAGAATATTTTTGTGGGAAATGAAATACGAAATGGTCCTTTTGTAGACTGGAATCAAACGATTGCAGAAGCAAATAAAATGCTAAAAAAGGTAAAACTCGATGTAACACCAGAATCATTGATCAAAGAACTGGGTGTTGGCAAACAACAGCTTGTAGAGATTGCAAAAACATTAAGTAAAGATGTCAAACTCTTAATTTTGGATGAACCAACAGCAGCATTAAACGAAGATGATAGTGAAAATCTACTAGAGCTTTTAAAAGAGCTAAAAAGCCAAGGAATCAGTTGTATTATGATTTCGCACAAATTGAAGGAAGTAATGCAGATTGCGGATAAAATAACTGTTTTACGAGATGGACAGTGCATTTCTACTTTGGATGCTAGTCAGGAGAAAATAGAAGAAAATGTCATTATCAAAAATATGGTAGGACGCGAAATTGAAGATATATATCCGAAACGAGAAGGCCAGAAAATAGGAGAAACTGTCCTTGAGTTAGAAGATTGGACAGCCTTTGACCCACAATTAGGAAGAAATGTTTCCAAAAATGTTCATCTCCACGTAAAAAAAGGAGAAATCATTGGAATTGCAGGATTGATGGGGTCTGGTCGTACAGAACTAGCACTAAGTATATTTGGCAATCCAAAATATTATAAACTGCAAGGCAATCTGAAAATACATGGTTCAAAAAGAATGTTGAGAAATACAAACGATGCGATAAATGCAGGCATTTCTTATGTAACAGAAGATCGTAAGGGCAATGGATTGTTTTTATTGCAAGATATAAAAAGTAATATTTCGGTAGCACATTTAAAAGGGATTACATCTAACGGTGTTGTCAACCTAAATGAAGAAGTAAAAGTTGCAAATCAATACAAAGAATCGTTGCATATTAAAGCAAGCTCACTTGAACAAAGAGTTGGAAATTTGAGCGGAGGCAACCAGCAAAAGGTTTCATTAGGCAAATGGCTATTTACGTCGCCAAAGATTTTAATATTAGATGAACCAACACGAGGGATTGATGTCGGTGCTAAATTTGAAATTTACACAATCATGAACCAACTGATATCGGAAGGCATGAGCATCATCATGATTTCTTCAGAACTTGGAGAAATTCTTGGCATGAGCGATCGAATATATGTTATGGCTAATGGCACTATCAAAGGGGAACTATCTGCCGAGGACGCAACACAAGAAAAAATTATGGAACTAGCTACAAAATAAAGGGGGGAACGTAAAATGGATTTATTGAAAGAAGGAAAAAATTTAGTAAAACTAAATATTAGAGAATACGGTATGTATATTGCCTTATTTGTAATTATTTTAATCTTTACTATTTTGACTGATGGGTTATTTATTTCATCAAGAAATATTAGTAATTTACTAGATTCTGCAGGGTATATTGCTGTGTTGGCAGTAGGGATGACACTTGTGATTGTTATTCGGCATATCGATTTATCGGTCGGATTTTTAGCAGGCTTTTTAGGAGCTATAACTGCCATTCTATTAACTCAATATGAACTTTCAGTATGGCTTGTTATTCCGATTATATTAATATTAGGTATACTGATTGGATTAGTATACGGCTTATTAATCGCAAAAATTGGTGTTCCATCTTTTGTTGTAACGCTTGCTGGTATGCTGATTTTCCGTGGCGCTCTCCTACAAGTGACTGAAAAAACCGGAACGATTATTATAAAAGATGAGCAATTCAATGCAATAGGGAATGGGTTTATCCCATCAATAATGGAGTTGAACGGACTCCATTTATTAACATTATTAATAGGTTTAGTTGGAATACTTTTATTCATATACAACGAAATTACAATTCGCCGAAATAAAATGAATTATGGTTTTGAAGTGATGTCAGGTAGTATCTTCAGTATAAAACTAATCTTCATCTCCGCGATCATTGCGTATATAACATGGATTTTAGCAGGTTATAATGGGTTTTCTTGGACTGTTATTATTGTTGTAGCAGTTGTGGTGATTTATCATTTTTTAACAACCAAAACGGTTCTTGGACGCCATATTTATGCAGTAGGTAGTAATCCAGAAGCCGCTCATTTAAGTGGAATCAGTGTAAAGAAAATAACGTTTATCGTCTTTGGATCGATGGCGATGCTTGCCGCTTTATCTGGAATTCTCTTTACTTCACGCTTACAGTCTGCAACAACAACTGCTGGAACTTTGTTTGAACTTGATGCAATAGCTGCTGCTTATGTAGGTGGGGTCTCAGCTGCCGGTGGGGTAGGAAAAGTAACGGGAGCGATTATTGGTGCAATTGTGATGGCTTCTTTATCCAGTGGTATGAACTTACTAGGAATTGGCATATCCTATCAATATATTATTCGTGGTACTGTATTAGCAGTAGCGGTAATATTTGACGTTATGACTCGTAAAGAACAACGAGCTTAATAAGAATAGACCTAATGTTAAGTGGCAAAATTATTACTGTTTTATTTCCTACTAAATACATTTGTTTTATTTTGAAAAATATTTTATAGTTATATATAGAATTTTCTGTAAAATAATTTAATAGAATAAAATGAAAGCCCAGGGGTGAAATGTCAATCATAAAAATTATTGAAATTGGAAATTGTTAAGCCTTTCAACACCCGAAACTCA
>NZ_CAKQBI010000051.1:0-12875 GCF_934216135.1 uncultured Rummeliibacillus sp.
CCAATTGAATCACCAGTTGTCCGGATCAACTGGAAATTCTATCGGAAAGAGCTCTTACTACTAATATACGAGGAGAACAATAATGGACAATAGTAGGGGCAAAAAAAATCGGAAAAGCAAAAAGAACAAGATCTTAAGATGGGTTATTGCAACATCAATAGTTTTACTGTTAGTTTCCATAAGTTATGGATCATTTGCTTTTTTTAAAGTGAAAAACGCAATGGATGATTCAAAAGTTGATCTACAAAGAAAAAATAATCGATCCGAATTAAGAGAAGAAGAAGTTACATTTAGTAAAGATCCAGTATCGATATTGTTATTGGGAATAGAAGATTACTCTAGCAAGAAAAAGGATGGGAGGGCAGATACTCAAATTGTAATGACATTAGATCCTAATACCAAAAAAGTTCATATGGTCACTATTCCAAGAGATACAAGAGTGAATATTGAAAATGCCGGTGAATATTCAGGTATACATAGGATCAATTCTGCTTACACCTATGGGGAATTATCAGGATACGGAGAAGCTAAACTTCAGGTAGAAACTGTAGAGAAATTATTGAATATTCCAATAGATCATTTTGTAGCGATTAATTTTGAAGCGTTTCGGGATGTTGTGGATGCTCTAGGTGGTGTCACTATCGATATTAAGAAAGGATTTTGGGAAGAAAATATTTATAATAAGAAAAAAATCCATTTCAAAAAAGGGGAAGCACATTTATCTGGGGAAGAGGCATTAGCTTTTGTTAGAATGAGAAAACGAGTAGAGAATGTCACGTATTCTCGAGAAGAAAGACAAAGACAATTTTTGAAAGCAACGGTGGAGCAAGTTTTAAAAACAGGAACAATCCTTAAAGTAGGACAACTATCAGACATACTAGGTAAAAACATTGAAACAGACTTAACTTTCAATGATTTATATGCTTTGCAAAAGCAATATACAAAACTAAACAACTTATCCATAAATTCAATTGACATAGAGGGAACAGATCAGCTGGTAAACAAAGTGTATTATTATATTCCTAATAGGCAAAATTTAAGTGAAGTAAGTGATAGATTACGAACTATACTGAAACTAAATAAGACTGAATTTATAACAAATGCTGATTTTGGTCAATAAAGAGTATATCTGAAGCTTGAAAGTGGATATATATAAACAAGTCTACATCATTGAGTTATTTTTTATCTGGATTGTAGGAGTACCCCATAAACAATGGTCAATATGATATTTGTAATCTTTTATACATGACATCTGGTAATTCAATCGGTCCCATAAAAAAAGCATAATTATTGTATAAAGAATAAAAGCTTTTAGGAGGGATTGTTTATGAATGAACCAACAACAACTAGATCAAGTGAAACTATAGGCTTTAATTTTAAAAACGAAGAATTTTGGAATGTTATTACACATGGTTTAGGTTTCATACTTTCCATTCCAGCGCTCATATTACTAATTGTAAAGGCAAATGTTCTTGGGTCTGCATTACATATGGTAAGTTTTATTGTTTTCGGTGTTTCGATGATGGCATTATATTTGGCATCAACCTTGTTTCATGGATTTTCAAAATATAAACAAGTTTTCTCGAGATTAGATCACGCTTCCATCTATGTATTAATAGCTGGGACATACACACCTATTGCTCTCTTAGGTATAGGAGGAAAGCTTGGTTGGATTATTTTTGGTATTGAATGGGGCTTAACCATCTTAGGAATGATCTTTAAATACTTTTTCATCTATCGATATAATGCATTATCGTTAATCATATATATTGCAATGGGATGGCTTATTGTCATCGCATATCGCCCTTTAGTAAATAAGATATCTTGGGTGGGAGCTATTGTATTACTAACGGGTGGAATTTTATATACTGTAGGAACGTATTTTTATCAAAATAACAAAATTCCATTTAATCACGCAATATGGCATTTGTTTGTTTTGGGTGGAAGCGCGGCCATGTACTTGTGTGTGTTGAATTATTTGTGAGTTTCTAAATTATCACAGTAGAAAAATATAAAAGCCTACTATCCATTTGATGGAAGTAGGCTTTACTTATTTCTAGAACATTATTTTAGCTCATTAATTTGTCTAGTTAATTCATTGAACTTCTGGTCAAGATGTATATATTCGGGGTCATTAGCGGATAAAAAACTTAATCTTCCTAAGACTTCTTGGCGTTCATTTTCTAGCTTTAATCGTAATTCTGTTGAGTTCTTTTTTGTTTCATTTTCTGATACTGATTCAAGTTGCTTTTGAATCATTTTATTTGAGAAAACAAGCTTACTCGTAGTGATTTTCTTTAAAAAGTAGAGATCGTGTGATACGACAAGTAATGTACCAGTATATTCAGATAATGTTTCCTCTAATTGTTCTCGAGATGGTAAGTCTAGGTGATTCGTTGGTTCATCCAAAATAAGGGCGTCCTTATCTTCCAAAATATATGACATTAATTTGCATTTGACACGTTCACCCATACTCATTTTAGAGATGGGTTCTTTCCATCGTGCTGCGGTAAAACCTAGGTGTCTCATCAAGTTTTGAACTTTGCTTCTTTCTTCGAAGTTTTCTTTATAAAATAATTGTTCAGGTGTTTGTGATAGGGGTAAATCAAATACCTCTTGAGTCAAGTATCCAATATCTGCACTTGGAGAAACCCATATGTCACCATCTGAAGTTTCAAGACCCATAATCATTTTCAGGAATGTTGTTTTTCCGCTGCCATTTGGCCCAATAATCGCTATTTTTTCACCATGTTGAATAGTGAAATTGCCATCGCGAAATAATGTTCGACTTCCAAATGATTTTGCTAGATGTTTAACTTCTATAAAACGTTTTCCCAACTTTTTATGGTGGTCAATGGAAAATTTAACTGTATATTCAGGGGAAACTTTTTCTACTTTTGCTTTCTCAAGTTCATTCTCTAATCTCTTTCTTTTTGATTTTACCTGTTTATCCATTCCTTTTGCTTTTACACGATAGTATTCTTTATAGCCATCTTGCTTCGTTGATTGGCCATGAGCTATTTGAGACCAATTTGAAATTTGATGTATCTGTGATTGAATCCTTTTTATCATTTTCTGTTGTTTTTCAAACGCTAGTTGCTGGGAGCGCCGTCTTTGTTCTCGATGTTGGATGTAATCAGTATAATTTCCATATTGTTCGAATAGCTTTTTGTCTTCAATTGACCAAATTTTTGTAGCAACTTTATCTAGAAAATAACGGTTATGAGAAACAACAATTATCGAACCTTTATAATTTTTCATCAGCTTTATCAATAACTCAGTACTTTTTAAATCTAAATGATTCGTCGGTTCATCTAGTAATAGAAGATTGACATCCTTTGATAAACCTTCTGCAAGTCTTGCTTTTAACCTCTCACCACCACTAAGAAAGTTAAAATCAGTTGTTGGAACATTCCATTTTGATAAAAGAGTAGCCTCTAATGGATTTACATTTTCGGAATGGTAGGTTGCTACTTCTTGTTTAACATAGAAAGTGGTTATGTTTTTTTGAGGATAATGTAATTGCCCATTACTAGGCTTTAAATTACCTTGAATAAGACGTAATAATGTAGATTTTCCAGCACCATTTTTGCCAATGATACCAATGATTTCACCTCTTCGAATCGTTGCATTTATATCTTCAAATAAAGTTTGATCTTGAAATTCGAAGCTTACATTTTGTAGTTTTAAAAGTTCCTGCATATTGTATATCCCTCTTTTCAAAGGGAGAATAAAAAATCCCCCCAAAAATTTTTGGAAGGACTAGTCATTTTGCGCCGATTTAAAACGAGCTATTCAAAAACAATAGCTTTGTGTATATAAAGAAAATGGGCAGACTAATCCTATTTTTTGAAATTGAAATATTGGCATTCCAATAAATAAAAAATAAGATTATAGAATCATCGTCCACCCATCGTCCCTTCTGTAATATTTGTCACTATTATACATCAATTTTCATAATTTTGAAAGAATTAAAAATAATCCTTATCAAAAAAGGAAGCACTTGAATAAAATATTTAGTATAAATACCTATAATATAAATCTATGAGCTTAGACATGATTGTCTAGGCTTTTTGTTTAGTTGGAGATTGTACCAGAAATTACTTGTCTAGTTTTCTCAATTTGCATTTATAGTTATTACTATAACACTCTTAAATTTCATGTTTTTATCATAGATAATATGATGGAAAGGAGAAAAATAGATGAAAAGGTTCCTTGCGATTTTACTTGGACTATCTATATCTCTTGGTACTGCTGGCTATTTACATTATGATGTATATGCTGATGATGATGTTCCTGCAATCACTACTGAATCAGCCATTAAACAAGAAGTTTTAAAAAATTTAGATCAAGTGAACCTTGAGTTTACGATTCCTACAAAAATTCCTGCATATAAATCTAAAGAAGTCGATAAAATGTTCAAAAACATTATGGAGCAATTAAGTTCGACAGCAAATTATGGCTATGGTAATTTGACGGGTTATTCTTATCATATCTCTTCCAAATTAGGTTTGATGCATATAAAAGTTGAAGCATACTATCTTACAACACCAGAACAAGAGAATAAGATTAACGATAAAGTAAAACGTATTGTGAAAGAAAATCATTTGAAAGATATGACCGACTTTGAAAAAGTATACTTTGTAAATAAATATATAGCTTCAAACACTAAATACAGTTCAAATGCAACTGATGGTGGTCACTCTGCATATGCAGTACTGTTTGATCATAAGGCAGTCTGTCAAGGTTACGCATTAGCGGCTTATCGTATTTTAACGGAAGCCGGCGTTGAAACAAAATATATAACTGGCAAGGTGAAAGATTCAAACCATGCATGGAATAAGGTAAAAGTGAACGGAAAATGGTACAACCTAGACATTACTTGGAATGACCCAATGCCTGATCGTGGTGATCGTTATCGCTTAAATTATTTCTTAATCAGTGACCAACAATTAGCAAAAGATCATTATTGGAAATATCGTTCTAAAAATCCAGCTAAAAGCAAAAATTATGAGTTTCTAATGAACGCACAAGCTTTTGATATCAACAGTAATAATTTTTACTATACTTTACAAAATGATTCCAATGTATATAAATGGAATATGAATACAAATAAAAAAACAGCATTATTCCAAAACAATCTGCCATTAAAATATATTGATGTAAAAGGTAAATGGTTAACATTAGAAGATTTTAATGGTAATACAACAAAAGCAAAAATTGACAGATCAAAAAATACAACGGTAACCAAAAATAACTTTAATCATTGGTCAGCCTATGTGAAACAATGAGTTGTTCTCATGACCAAATTGACTTTCAATTAAATAAGGTTACCTCCATCAAGGTAGAAAAACGCTATTCAATATCGTTGAATAGCGCTTTTTTAACCTTTTTTACCTTTCCTAATAATGTCAATGTTATGTAGGCTCGCACCTATATCTCTTATTTTGCATACCCTAACAATGTAGAACGTATCTCATTTGAGAGGAGAATTATTGAGAGTGAAAGGGAGAGAATACCATTACTTTGCAGATGGAAATACCGCTAAAGGAAGTTACAGCCTTTTTGATATTAACTTTTCTGAGTTAGATAAGGTATTCATCTTAAAAGGTGGACCAGGCAATGGTAAATCCATTATGATGAAAAACATAGCGAAAGTTTTCAATGAACAAGGATATGACATAGAGTACATTCACTGTTCTTCAAATGCAGATTCACTTGACGGTGTCATTATATCTTCAGCAAAAATTGCAATTGTAGATGGTACGGCTCCACATATTCTAGAACCTAAAGTGGCTGGAGTAGTTGAGGAATATGTGAACCTTGGCATAGCGTGGAATCAAAATCGATTAGTATCTCAAAAGGATAAGATCAAACATTTAATCGAGCAGAAAGAAACCTATTATATACAGGCTTATGAAGCATTTTCTGAAGCATTATCAATTCATGATGAATGGGAATCTATTTATATATCGAATATGGATTACGAAAAATTGGATGGTCTAACAGAAGAATTAAAAGACCGTTTCTTTCAAGATATCGAGCTAAACAAGGAGGCAAACGTTCGTCATCGCTTTTTAGGTGCAGCTACTCCAAAAGGTGCTATTGACTTTGTCCCCAATTTAACAGAAGGACTACGTAAACGCTATTTTTTAAAGGGAAGACCGGGTTCTGGTAAGTCCACACTTTTAAAAAAATTAGCAGAAACAGCAGAAAGCAAAGGCTTTGACGTAGAAATTTACCATTGTGGTTTTGATCCAAACAGTTTAGATATGCTGATTTTCCGTGAGTTAGGTATGGCAATTTTCGATAGTACAGCTCCTCATGAGTATTTTCCAAGTAGAGAAGGAGATGAAATTATCGATCTCTATCATATTGCGATTACACCAGCAACTGATGAGATATATGAGAAACAAATCAGCGATATTGCCTCTCGTTATCGTGAGAAGATGAATGAAGGAACTGCCAATTTAGCTGAAGCAAAAGAAATACATGAAAAATTGAGGAGAATATATATAGATGCTACTGATTTTAATATCGTTGAAAATATTCAAAATGATATTACATCAACTATCTCCAAAATGTTGAAATAAAATTATTAAATCCATTCACATAACGAAAATAAGATATAAAATATCCATTGAATTGTCATAATTTTTTTGCGGATTAGGCGATTATTAGATCAGTTAAGGCATATTATAGACTAAATTAAAAAGTGGAAAAGTTAAGGCTAAACAGTTTAAATACCAATATAGTCACTAACAATTACCTACCATTTACCTAATAATGAAAAGGATAATTGTATTAGAAGTAATTTTAATCATATTCAAATCCATTTCATAATTACAGAGGTTGCTCTTTTTATAAGAGTGGCCTTTGTTTTTTTACTGCCTTTTAACAAGTGATTTAAAGTATTCGAATAGTTTAAAAGACATAAGTATTATTTATAGAATAATATCATTTTAATTAAATTTATTTATATGTAGCTGGTGATATATGATATTAGTATAAAAGTTAAATATAGGAAGAGAGATGATGATGATGGTATTCCATTTTAAAGCGATTGATCATATCCAATTGGCAGCTCCTAAAGGTAGTGAAAATGTATCACGTCAATTTTTTTCAGGAATATTAGGTTTTGAAGAAATTGAAAAACCTGATACATTGAAGAAAAATGGCGGAGTTTGGTTCGCTTCTGGAAATATTCAAATCCATATCGGAATTGAAGAACCCTTTTCACCTGCGAAAAAAGCACATCCAGCTTTTGAAATAAATAACCTTGAGCAATTGAAAAAACATCTTTCAAATAACAAAATTGATTTTCTAGAAGATGACAAACTTCCTAATGCAAACAGAATCTACATATTCGATCCTTTTGGCAATCGAATTGAACTATTAGAATGGAATGAAGATAATAAATAAAATGTCCTTTTTTTGAAAATCTCTTCTATTTGATTAATAGAGGAGGGATTATTCATGAAAAAGAATTGGTTAATAGCTATCGATGCAGGACATGGAAAATATACACCTGGAAAGCAAACTCCCGATGGGGCAAAGGAATGGCATTTTAATAACAAAGTAGTACAAACAATTGAAAAACGTTTACGTAAAGCAAATGGGATTAAATATATTCGAGTTGATGATCCGACGGGAGAGAAAGATAGAAGTCTAATTGAACGGGTTAAACTAGCCAATATTAAACAAGCGGATCTATATATATCAATTCACCACAATGCAAACACAGGGAAATGGGGAACTTGGACAGGTGTAGAAACATTTGTCATGATGCCCAAAAGTAAAAATCCGAAGTCAACTATAGCTGCTCAATGTATTCATCCCAAAGTTGTAAAAGCCATGGCACTAAAGGATCGAGGTATTAAAGAAGCCAATTATTTTGTACTAAAGGAAACAACGATGCCAGCAATATTAATAGAAGGTGGTTTTATGGACTCGACGATTGATATAAAAAGGATTAGAGATAGGAAAAGATTAGAAATGCAAGGAAATGCAATTGTTGAAGGAATTCTAGAGTATATTTCGCTTATAAAGGACAGATTCTAACCTTAAACTTTCGTTACAGATATAACGCAGTCAATGGCATTTATATTTATTTCAAAAAGGGTAATATTCGCTTAAAGGAACCAAAAATTATAAAATAGAGTCATAGATTACAAAATATACGGAATGATTGCTTGTAGGTGATTTTTATGAAAAAAAGATTAAGAATATCATTTGTTATCAATATTTTGTTGATGGCTGTGTTAATTACTGTGATAGTCCAAACGAATAGTCTTGCTGTGATGAAAACGAAGATGGATAAAAAGTCAATAAATGAAGAGTCGGTTGTTTTACGTCAAGCACACTATGACCAACGTCAAACATTGTTCGAAAGACTATCAGTGACAAGGGAATCCACGGTTATGCTGGGGGATAGCATGATTTTATACAATGAATGGGCTGAAGAATTTCCGATTGCACCAATTCTTAATCGTGGGATTGGTGGAGATACTACATTTGGTCTTTTAAAGCGATTGGATACCATTACAAGTGGTAAACCTAAGCGAATCGTATTAATGATTGGCGTAAATGATATATCAAAAGGATTTACTGAAGAACAAACTCTAAAAAACTATGACAAAATTCTATCAACAATCGAAGAAAAAAGCCCATCTACTAAAATTATTATGACATCTGTATTACCTGTAAACAACGAATTATACGGTTATCGTGTCCACAATTCACAGGTAGTTAGTCTAAATACAGGTTTAAAAAAATTAGCAAGCAAGCATAAGATTCTGATGATAGATATTCATGACAAGTTCTTGAAAGACGACCATATGGATAGCCAATATACTAGTGATGGCCTTCACCTAAATGGGAAAGGTTATGCTATATGGATTAATGCTTTAAGACCCTATATGGAAAATTAGCTATGTAAAAAAGGGATGACCTAGGCTTTCTAAAAAGCCTTTAGGTCATCCTTCTTTTTATAATTAGTTTTTGCAAACTTGCATGAAATATAAAAACCAAACAGCGTGATTTTGTTCATCAGATGCAGCTTCAGAAAACGCACAACTAATCCAAGGCTCATGAACTTTTCTAGCTACAGAATGATAAAAATCCACTGTTTCTTGCTCATCGTGGAATGCTTTATCAATGCCATGTAGAAAGCTTTTCGGATAGGTTGGCTGAGTTTGTGGATGATATTGACATCCTGTTAAACAAAAATAAATATGTTCGAACATATGAAAATGGCGAATTTCATCTTCTCTTATTTCTAAGATTTTCTTTTTCATACTTGCTTTAGGTGCCATATTAGCAAGCATTTCGTAAAAACATATTGCTTCATGTTCTCCATCCATTGCTTTTGTTAGGTCATTCAATACAGAATACTGCATTTGATGATCACAGTTATTAAAATCCAATAGATATCCCTCCCACTAAATACTTTATGAAAGGTTGGGATACTGCGGAACTTGTCTAATTTCAAATATTAGAAAATTAGCCCGATATTATTTAAGGAAGGAATTGACCAAAAAACATCGAATAATAATGTGGTAAGGAGATGTTAACTATGAAAAATCAATTAGATTTATTTGAATACGCAGATAAACAAGCAAATTTAGAATCTATTATTCAAGGTATACATAATTTGAAAATCGGAAAAGAAATTACATATTCTAACATCTGCATTCGTAGAACAAATCGATTTTTTGAAGTACTTCAAACAGATCTTTTTCATGAATGTTTTCGTGAAGTTGAGCAATGCATTCATTTTATCAAAAGTTATCTTGAAACAGATCATTTTATAAAATAGTTATCGAGCAAATTTTATATTCCTTGTTTCATTCTTGTTAAAGAATTTTTTATGGACCGCTAAAGAATAGACTAAAACAATAGAGGACCATACGAAGTTCCCTATAAATAACTGCTTATTATATGAAAGTATTATAAGATAGCTTATAGCTCCGAAACTAATACAGTAAAGAATCATTAACCAAAATCCCCAAGGTTTTAAATTCATATATCCATATATGGTTATTAAAGTTGCAATGGCGATAACAACTCGGAATAATTCTTCTGGGAAATTAGGTAAACCGAGTTTTTCAACAAATTCAATGTTACTGGCGATTTGATCAAAGAAAAATGTCGTAGCGATTAAAGTCGCTATTCCGAAAATGTATATATAACTAATTAGTGTGATTCCGATTGGTCTTTTCAAAGTAAGATCCCTCCATGATTCAAAAAATAATTTCTAAACACAAACAAGTACTAATGGTGGTACACATATAATATATATGCATGATAAGTGCAGTATAAAACTAGGCAAACCCGTAATTAAGAATTACTTTTTTACGGGTTTGTTTATTTAGATTTCATTTAATGATATTAAGAATCTTAACCAGATTAAGTGAATAGTATAAATAGAAGACAATTTATAGGATTTGGGACAAGTAAAAAATGGAGGGTAGACTTAGATGAATGCGGACAAATTAAAACAATATATTGCACTTTTTGGTGGATTGCTCTCAACGATTTACTTATTTCTGGATTCGATAGGTGTAGCACCTAAATGGTTTACGCCAAAAGTGATAAATAGTTTTACAGATATGGTGATGGCAGCTGTACCATTTATTCTTATTGGGTATGGTGTTTGGAAGAACAGTTATATCGTTACCAAAAAGGCAAAGGAGCAAGAGAAATGTTTGAAAGAAAAAGGATTAAAATAGGGCGGTCATAATTATTTCACTTCATAAAAACATTTAATATGCAAAAAAGGGGATATGTTGCTGAAGGAGAAATTACAAAAAGCGTTGGAGCGTCAACAATTAGTAATTATTATATACATGTCAAAGTTAGGGAAGATTACAAAAAGGCGCTTGAGGATATTAGAGATAAGGGATGATAAATTCCGAGCCTATTGTTATAAAAAACATGCCCAACGTACTTTTTTAATAGATCAAATATTAGCTATTGAACCAGTTATTAAAAAAGAAAACGAAATTATTTAATGATAACTAAAAAATAAAAGAAACCATAAAACTAGCTTGGGGTCTCATGGTTTCAGCAATTTATGTTTGTGATAATGCATTTATTGCGCCTATTTTCTTTTATCTATTTTCTTTTATCTATTTTCCTAGTTAAGTAATCTACTTGCCTTTGTAAACTCTCGATTTGTTTCGATTGATCTACTTGATTATTTGATATTTGATTATTCGAATTTTGATTACCTTGACTGTTATTATTTTCATTTTGTAATAACTGTTGTAAAGCAATATTACTCGCTACAGTCGTTAATCCATCTCCTATAGTAGCGAGTAGTGACCCAATAAAGGCTAGCCAGGCAGCAAGGATGTCAGGTGATTCATTATTAAATTCATTGGGATAATTATTTTTATTAGCCAACCTAATGCCTCCCTCTATTTTTCTTTTATTATTAAAATATGAAAGGCATGTTGAATTAGTGTGTGCAAATGCAAATTGTACCATCTTTAAAAATCCGATATGCCCCTCTTTATCTAGAGGGGTTCTGTATTGAAAAATCCATCAATTATTGGTTTTAGGATTTACATATATACCGTAATCAGGTATAGCAATCTGTTCAAAATCTTTTACAAGTTTTTGTAAGCTGTTTGTCAACAATTTTCCAGACATAGGTAATCCGTGTCCAGTAACAGCAACAACAGGTTTTAATGCTTGTATTTTAATAACGGATTCCTTAGCTGCTTTCCAATCAGTAGTAAGATATCTCGGTGGTCCACTAATCTCTTGATGCTGAGTAAAAACTTTATAAAGATACTCTTGTTTAACAGTAACAAACGCATCGCCTGCTATTAGCGTCCTATCTTTTTCTCGAAATAATGAGATATGCCCTGGAGTATGCCCAGGTGTGTGAATCCATTTAAAATCCGGCATATGAGGAATAGTTCCATCAGAAGGTAGCTTTTTTACATTATCCCCCAAATTGATTGGCTCATTAGGAAATATGAATGACATTTTTGCTACCATTCCACCCTCAACAGTTGTGTCCGGTTCTGGGTAACTTCTTTTCCCTGTTAGATAGGGAATTTCTAGTTCATGAGCATAAACAGGTATTTCCCAATGTTTAACCAGATCAATAACTGCACCAACATGATCAAAATGACCATGAGTTAAAATAATAGCATTTGGACGATTATTTTCACCAAAATATTTTTCGGTAAATGAAATAATCTTATCTGCTGAATTAGGCATTCCTGCATCTACTAATACAAAATCATTTGTATCCAAATTTCTAACTAAACACATATTCACAACTTGGATAGTGTAACAAAGCAAGTCTGGTAATATTTCAATCTCCATCCCGTTTCCTACAGAAGTTACGGGAATGTACTTATAATCATTGCCATAATTCATGTCTTGATCCATTTTTCTACCTCCTAAAATCCTTCGATTTTATACTTCCCTTTTAAAAGAAAATTATTTCATCCCAACTATTGTTTTAATGAAACCCAAAAAAGCACGCTTGAACGGGAATTCAAGCGCACGAACGAAGAGGGTTATGGTTAAGAGCAGACGGTTCTCGACACCGTCTACATCCATTTTTAACAATTTGAAGTTTTTTTATACGTTCTATAATCCTTACCTCTGTAAAATACACGTTAAAAACGTAATATTTAGGTAGTTTAATATTAAAAAGAAAATCCATTTTATAAAAGAATAAAAAGAAAATCACATAAAGAGTGAAAAAAGATGAAATAATATGAAAGTACATTTACAATAAAGTAGGGAAAAACCTTATTTATCAAGGAATCTGAAAAAATATGAAAGAGGATGAAACCATGAATCCATACGAAGAGTATATGCGTTCGTGGTTTCTATAATCCTTGATATAT
>NZ_CAKQBI010000052.1:0-10411 GCF_934216135.1 uncultured Rummeliibacillus sp.
AGGTAGGACTCGAACCTACGACCCTCTGATTAACAGTCAGATGCTACTACCAACTGAGCTACTTCGGAATAACCATTATTGTTTGTCGCTTCAATGTGTTATCACCTTGTCGACATTTAATATTATATAAAGCTTTATCTTATTCGTCAATAGTTTTTTTAAAAAAACTTTATTTTTTTAACTTAAGTCTTCCTAAACACTTGCTACAACAGTATTTATCCGTATTCATTCGAATCTTTCTTACATACTGAGTACCACATTTCAAGCATATATACGTGTATTTTTTACTGCTACTTCTATTATTTTCTTTTCTTAAATTAGAGCAAAAACGTGGAGCATTTGCTTGTTTTAAAAGAATCCTAAAATCTGCATCTCTATGTTGATAACCCTTTCCTTCTATATGAAGATGATAATGACATAGCTCATGACGAATAATTCCCTCGATTTCTTTAAGACCATACTGTTTATAAGCTTGAGGATTTACTTCGATATTATGAGACTTCAACAAATACCTTCCTCCGGTCGTACGTAGTCTCTTATTAAAATAGGCCTGATGTAAAAAAGGCTTATGAAACACATCTTCAGAAATCTTACAAACTAATTGATATAGCTCTTGATCTGTCATAGTATACCTCCAAGCAAAAAATCAATACTCCACAAATGCGGAGTATTGAATAAATAATAATATGATTTTATTTTGATACTCTAAAACAGTTACGCCTCACTAATTTGTTGTAACTCAGGTGGAAGCATTGTTAGCGAAATTCTACCCTTTGCAACCTCTACTTTTTCTACCCAGACTGTTACAATATCACCAAGCGAAACTACGTCTAATGGATGTTTAACATATCCTTTTTTCAATTTTGATATGTGTACAAGCCCATCTTGTTTTACGCCTATATCGACAAATGCACCAAAATCAACTACATTCCGAACAGTACCTTGCAGCTCCATACCTGGTTGTAAATCTTCCATTTTCAAAACATCTTTTTTAAGGAGCGGTTGAGGGAAAGCATCTCTTGGATCTCTTGATGGCTTCATTAATGAATTAATGACGTCCTTTAATGTTACTTCGCCAATTCCCCATTCTTGACTCAATCGTCCAATATCTAAGTTACCAATAGCTTGTTCTGCTTCAGCAGTACCAATTTGTGCCTTATCAATATGCGCTACTTCTAAAATTCGCTTTGCTAAATCATAGCTTTCTGGATGAATGGCAGTTGCATCTAGTGGATTCTTTGCGCTAGGAATACGTAAAAAACCGATGGCTTGTTCATATGTTTTCGCCCCTAGGCGTGGAATTTTCTTCAATTGTGTACGAGCAGTAAATTTTCCATTTTCGCTTCGTACTTTCACAATATTTTCTGCAACTGTTTTAGAAAGACCAGAAACATATTGAAGTAATGATGGTGATGCCGTATTAACATCTACTCCAACTTGGTTTACAGCTGTTTCTACGATAAAAGTTAACGATTCTTCTAATTTTTTTTGAGATACATCGTGTTGATATTGTCCAACCCCTACTGCTTTCGGATCAATTTTCACAAGTTCAGCTAATGGATCTTGTAAACGTCTTGCAATCGATACCGCACTCCGTTGTTCTACATGTAAATCAGGGAATTCCTCTCGCGCAACTTCAGACGCAGAGTAAACACTTGCCCCTGCTTCACTCACAATTACATAAGCTGCATTACTATCAGAGTCTTTTAAGCAATTAGACACAAACTGCTCCGTCTCACGTGAAGCTGTGCCATTTCCTATCGCTATAATAGATATTGGATAACGTGTTAATAGATCATTGAATGTTTTTTTAGATTTTTCCACATCACCTTTTGCAGTATGAGGATATATAACTGAGATTTCTATCATTTTACCAGTGTCATCTACAACAGCAAGTTTACAACCCGTCCGATATGCTGGATCTACTCCAAGTACATATTGTCCTTTCATAGGAGGTTGTAACAATAAGTTTCGTAAGTTTTCGGAGAAAATATGAATAGCTTGCGCCTCTGCTTTTTCAGTCAATTCATTACGTATTTCTCTTTCTATGGATGGTTGGATCAATCGTTTATATGCATCTTCAATTGCTAATTCGACTTGCACAATAGCCGGTGAAGAGGATTGTGGTATCCACTCATTTCTCATAACTTGATGAATACTTTCTACTGGTACTTGAACACTTACTTTCAACACATCTTCTTTTTCACCACGATTAATAGCTAAGACACGATGAGGCACGATTTTGTTTATAGGTTCTTCATATTCATAGTACATTTCAAACACTGCTTTTTCATCCAATTCTGCATTTTTAACAGTCGCTTGAATCTTACCTTTTTGCCATGAAATTTTGCGGATTTTCTCACGAATTGCTGCATCATCTGCAAAACGTTCCGCTAAAATATCACTCGCACCTTGAATAGCTTCCTCAGCATTTTCGACCTTATCATTGATAAATGAAATAGCCAATTCTTGTAAAGGTGTTTTTCCAAAAGTCATTAATAAATCTGCTAATGGTTCTAAACCTTTGTCTTTTGCAATTGTTGCCTTAGTACGACGTTTTTGCTTATATGGGCGATATAAATCCTCAATACGCTTTAATATTGTTGCTTCATTAATTTTTTTCGTTAATTCTTCAGTTAACTTTCCTTGTTCATCAATTAGGCGAATAACCTCTTGTTTACGTTGTTCTAATTGTTGAATATAGTGATATCTGTCTTCGATTGCTTTAATTTGGACTTCATCTAAAGAACCGGTTGCTTCTTTTCGATAACGAGCAATAAAAGGAACTGTATTTGAAGCATCAAGCAATTGAATAACTTGCTCTACTTGATGTGTGCGTATACCTAATTCTGATGCGATTAATTGAAACATTTTTTTATCGTTCATAAGTTCACTACCTCTCCTTAGTGTTTCCTATTTTACCATATTGTGAATTTACACTTCTTCAAAGAGAAAGCATTTTCGCTCTCTTTCCACTAACATACATAATAATCAATACGAACTGTATCCAAAAGAAAAAAGGATTGTCTAAAGTACTTTCGACGACCCTTTTTCAGATTCAAAATAATTATTTAAAAAAATAGGACTCTGTTTAACTCCCTCAGCAAGCATCTTTTTTGTCATTCGCTCACTACCTTAGCCACTTTTTAATCGTAATTATTGTTCCTTCATTTAAGTTTGTACGAATCTCAAACTCATCCATCAGGCGTCTTACACCTGGCAATCCAGCGCCTAATCCTTGTGAAGTTGAATAACCAGTTTGCATAACTTGTTCTACATTATCTATTCCTGGTCCTGAGTCTGATGCAATTATAGAGATCCCAATACAATTCTTTTCTACTATTCTATGTACTTCAATTTTTCCTTGCTCTGCATACAAATATATATTCCTAGCCAATTCACTGATAGCAGTTGTAATTCGTGCTTGATCAACTAAATCAAAACCAATTGATTTAGCTTTCTTGCGTCCAAGCTGGCGTGCGGCAACTATATCCCATTCTGTCAAAATATCTACAGAAGACCCTTCCATTCCTAACTCGCCCCCAAATCACTTATACTTCATTTACCAAGTAAGTTATCTTCAAGCATAAAAATCACTAAAACAATGGCTGTATAAAAATGATGACTTAGATACTAAAAATAAAACATTATCTATTTAACTACCTTCTTTTTCTAATTGTATAATATATTTACTAAATTTACACTGCTATTTCAGTAATATTTTTTTTTGAAAAAATATAGATAAATATGTTTAGTTATATGTACATCAAAACAAAAACACCAGAACATCTAATTCTGGTGTTTCAATATGTATGCTATTTAAAATTTTAAAAGCCCTAAACTAATTTCCAAAGCTTCTTCTACTTTTTCCATTAGTGGTCCGTCTAGTTGTGTAATTTTATCAGTCAATCTCGATTTATCAATGGTCCGTAATTGTTCCAATAAAATAACAGAATCTCTTTCAAAGCCATATTTTTTTGCATCAATTTCAACATGTGTAGGTAGTTTTGCTTTTTGAATTTGCGCAGTTATTGCAGCAATAATTACTGTTGGACTAAATCGATTCCCAATATCATTTTGTATAACCAGTACGGGTCTAGTACCACCTTGCTCAGACCCGACTACTGGTGATAAATCCGCAAAAAAAACGTCACCACGTTTTACGTTCAAGTTTTCATCCTCCGCTTACGAGTCGCTCCACCATATGTTCTGCTTCATACTCAACATGTAAGCATTCACTACATATAGATAAGTTAATCTGTGACATTTCTGCATATCCTTTAACCATCGCTTCTCGCATATGATTTTTTTGTGTTGTATGAATAAACCGTTTTGTAGGAATATAAACAAATTCATCTGTATTTTTCGTATTCGTAATTTCTTTATAAGCTTGTTCAATGTTCTCAGAAACCTTTATTTTAGGTAACCGAATCAAGACCTCTTCTATTCTTCTTTGACTCAAAGCCAACACCTCCACAAACCAATCACATTAATACCTCTAACTTACTATCTATCCTATCATTAATAAAAGACATTGAAAAGACAAAATGAGTAAGCATTTGACATATACGTTGATTTTTTTCTGAATTTGTCGACTTATAGAACAATTCACTATTTATATGTTAAAAATGTCGTATCATAAGCTAATAGCACATTACCATACAAGTTACAATTTACTTATAAATTCTTGGTATTCTAGAAGAAAGCATACATGGTATTTCATATACAATTGTATGTAGGCGATCTGCCCATTCTTGTATTCGAATCTCTTCTTGTTGTTGTTTTCCTATTAAAACTACTTTCTCTCCAACAGCCATTTCTCTAGGTAATTTAATCATCATTTGATCCATGCAAATTCTTCCGATAATCGGCGTTCTTTTACCATCTATCAATACTTCCTGACCAGATAGACCACGAATAACCCCATCAGCATAACCTACAGGCACTGTACCAATCCACTCATCTTGTTGAGCTACATAAGTACCACCATAACTAATAGTATCTCCTTTAGTTACTTTTTTAACATGTACTAATTCACTCTCTAACATTAATGCCGGTTCTAGTGGGTAAGGTAAATGTTTTTCAACAAATGGTGATGGTGATAAGCCATACATTGAAATACCAAAACGCACTGCATCAAATTGAACATCTTGTTTGACCAAAGTTGCTGCGGTATTAGCTGCATGTACTAGTCGAGGTTTTGCAGGTAAAGATGCTACTAATTCTTTAAAAATCGCTAATTGGCGGTCATATTGTGATGTATTTTCTTCATCTGCAGTAGCAAAATGAGTGAAAATACCATCTACTTCTATATTATTATCCATTAAAATTGCATCATATACAGCTTTTAATTCTTTTTCTGAACGGACCCCTATACGTCCCATTCCACTATCTACTTTTATATGCACTTTTAATGTTTTTTTAAATTCTTTAGAAAATGATGATACTTCATGAATCCATTGTGGTGAAAATACAGTAAGAGTAATATTAGCGTTCGCTGCGTAAGATGCAAAGCTGACAGGAACAGCCCCTAATATTAATATTGGTGTGCCTTTAATAGACTCTCTAACATGTAATGCTTCCTCTGGTGTCGCAACTGCTAACATCGTTGCTCCTGCCGCTAAAGCTGCTTTAGCAACTTGTATATCACCATGACCGTAAGCATTTGCTTTTACAACTGCAATAATATCTACCTTTGAATGCAAATGCTTACGTAAATTTTTTATATTATCTTGTATTGCTGTTAAATTAATAATCGCTTTTGTGGGACGGAATTGTAGATGCTCAGTCATATTGTTCTAACCTTCTTGTTCGTTTTTTTCTATTATCGTCCCTGAAAGAATTTTGGTCAATTATAATGCTATTTTACTTCACCATTTACCATTGAAGAGGCTACTTCTATTAATTCTTCTTTACTTAAATCGTTTGAGGCAATAAAGAAAGATACGCCATTTGTATCCCATGTAATCGAATGATCTGTAATGGCTCCAATTGTAAATCCTAAATCTGCTGGATCTCCAGGCGAGAATACAGGGATATACAATTGTTCTGCTTTAGTTACTTTTTCTTGAATAATTGTGAAGCTCTTATCTCCTTCAAAAGATAAGAATTTACGTGTACCATTATCCATTTGTAAAGAATCTTCATCTTTTAATTTGACGTTATCCCATTTTAATACCGGATAATATGTTTCAAAATCACCATTATCAGCAGTATCCTCTAAGTTTTGAGAACTGTCAGTGGCTTCTTCAGTTGTATTTCCTGATGTAGCAATTGTCTCCTCACTTGTGTTTGCATTACTTTCTTCTGAAGAAGTTGTACCATTTGTAGATTGTGAATGTTCATCTGAAGAAGATTCTTCAGTCGCCTTTTCTTCTGATGTATTTTCACTTGTTGTTTTATCATCTGTTGTGTTTCCGTTTGTATTTTCTCCACTTGACGCTTCTTTATCAGTTTCTTCAGTAGACGTCACATCGGTCTTAGCATCTTCTGTTTCAGCCTTGTTATCATTTGATTTTGTAAAATCTTCTACTGCATAGTCAGAAGCTTTTTTAGCAACACCTAAAGAAATCTTTTTAAATGTGATGCGAATTTGTTCTTCATTTGCTTCATTTAAAACAATAACTTTTGATGGTAATAATGTCTTTTTATTAATATAGACTTGTTGTGTTGGAAGAATTTTCGAATGATTGTTACGCGTTTTCGCTTTGAAAATATAAGCGTTTTTCGTTTCCTTCATTTCAGCTGTTTTATCAGCAGCTAAATCGTCAGCTAATGCATTCAACAAATACCCTTGACTATTTTGTTTTGGCCAATCACTTTGGAATTTATACGTTTTTTTCAATGAAGGCGTCACTACAAAAACACCTTCTTCGTTTCGTATAATCATTTGGGAAGTATCTTGACCTTCTTCTGATACAGAAACGCGATAAAATTCAGGTTTCGTATGCCATACATCTACGTCGTATTTTTTTGCCTCTCCTGTTGTCTTAATCTCCATTACCGCTTTTACTTCATAGCCTTTAGCGGCTGTCCATTTCTTGCTTGTCTTTTTTACAACATCCTCTTTTGAATTAGATCCACAAGCTGTTAGTAATAATACTGCTGTAAGACATAGTAGTCCTATTGTGAGAAATTTTCGCAAATCCCCATCCTTTCTACATTTTCCATTATCGTATCCTATGAACGAGCCTTAACATTTATGCGAGCAGAATAACTTGTGCAGCCGCATATTCTTTTGAATGTGTAATACTAACAAAACCCTGAACTAAATTCTCCTTAAAATACAAAATTGGTTGTCCCTGATCATTGGGCAAAATTTCTATATCTTGTAATGCACACTCCTTCCCTATTCCTGTCCCGTTTGCTTTAGAAAATGCTTCTTTTGCTGAAAACCTTCCTGCTAAAAATTCTAGTTGACGTCTTGTTTTTAACTGATTAAAAATTTTTTGTTCTCGTGCTGTTAAAATTTTTTCTTTAAACCTTGGGCTTAGGTCATTTGCTTTCTGTATTCTATTTATTTCTACGATATCTAGTCCAATTCCTTTAATCATTTTTGCTTCTCCTTTTATTCAGTTAATAAAACAATGTATAATAATCTTATTAAAATCGAGGTGAATACATGTTTAATCGAACAGAAAATCTTTCGCAATACATAAAATTATATCCAGTCATTTCAATTTTAATTGCGATCAATATTATTGTGTATCTTCTTGGGATGATTCCTTCACTTGGCTTGAATATTCTAAACCTGGGGGCATCGGTAAATTATTTAATTGCTGACGGTGAATATTGGCGATTAATCACATCTATGTTCATCCATGGCGGTTTCTTTCACTTACTTTTCAATATGTTCTCTTTATATGTATTTGGTCCTGAGTTAGAACGTATTGCAGGTAAGTTGCGATTCTTTACTATTTACTTTATATCTGGATTTATGGGAAATGTTATTTCATATTTAACACAACCATTAAATTATGCAAGCATAGGTGCTAGCGGAGCTATCTTTGGTATTTTTGGTGCATTTGCTGCATTAGTCTACTATACTCGAAAAACAATGCCACAATTGAAGCAAATCATTATGCCGATTATTGTAATTTCGATTATTATGACATTCCTGCAATCAGACGTGAATGGTACCGCACATATTGTAGGGCTCGTTACTGGACTAATTATTGGTCTTTTCGATTTTCACCCCAAAAGAGTTTTAAGATGGATTAAGAGAAATTAAAGTGCGAATAGCTGTTGAGGATTTATAATCTCAACAGCTATTTTTTATTTTGAAGGCTATGAGTGTTTGGTTGATACCATTCAAAAATCCCTTCTAAATTCTCTTGGTCAAAATGCTTAATAGAAGCTACGCTACCAGAAGAACCTGACATAATGTGAACAGTCATAGACCCCAAACTTTTTCTTTTTGCTAAATAACTTTGAGAAAGTGAGATTGCTTGTATACGTTGTTTGAATGTCACAAATGTTATTTTACTAATACCTCTATATACAACCGTAAGTTGTTGTTCGTTGGCCGCATATCCTGCGCTTTTATATTGCCAAGCACCTAATATTAGCGCTAGCGGTAAAATAATAAGAACCCATAAACCATACGGAAATGCGAAATAACTAATGCTTAAAGTTATAGGTGTTAGCCAATATAAATACGTTAATAAATATCTACGTTTTGCCCTTTTAGGTGCATGCTCCAACGGTAAATCCCATTGTGTTTCCGGAAATAACTTTTCTAATATTTTAAATGCTAACTGTTTCTTTACAAGTGGTAACAATACAATTTTTCTTTCGCCTTTTTCACCAGAACTTCCAGCGCTTTCAATGACAATAGTTGAGTAGCCAAAAAGTTGTCTGAAAGGGTTTTCCACAATACGAACCCCCTGAATTCGTTTCATCGGTATTGTGATTCTTTTCTTTTCTAATAACCCTTTCGAGATAAATAGCTTATCTTCTTCTTTTTCTACAACAAACTCATAATAGCTTAAAAAAGTTATAACTACAGATACAAACCACGAAATAAGTAAAAATATAAGTACTGCAATAATAACTATTATGGTCCCTAATTTTACGAAAGACTGAAGCTGACCATAAAGCTCATCATATCTTATCCAATCATCAAATTGAGACATAATAGCTGCTAAACCTGAAAAGACTACCCCTATGCCACTAGATGTGGTCGCTAATAATATTAAATCTTTCTTAGACATTCGATGAATAATTGTACGAACGCTTTGATGATTTGGCGAATTATAGAAATCCACACGCTCATTCTGCTCTACTTCACTAAGCTTTTTTTTTGCTTTTTTCATCTCTTTTTCAATTGTATCAGCCTGAACTCGTGTAATTGCAGTTAAGTCAGCTTCGGATTTTCCTCCACTGTCTGCTGCAGTTTCAATACTTACTTTAACTAGTTTTAATGGGCGGTGGAATACACCTTCTTTATAATTCAAGCTTTGAATTCTTTCAAATGGGATATATCTTTTTTTCTTTACAAATAAGCCATATTCAATTCGTAGCTCCTCATCCTCAAACCAGTAGACAAATCGTTTCCAATTGATATAAGAAATTATTAATATCATACATAAAACAAACAGGATTATTACGATAACAATAAGTGTATCTATAAATTGTTTACTAGATGGATTAAGTGAATAGTGAAATCCCCTACCTAGCAAAATAATAATCCCTGGTATAACAATGCTTTTTAAACTAGCAAAAAAACTAATCATAATGGTGATAGGGTGCAGTCGATTCACATTTCTAGACATCATCTTCAGCCACCCTTGCTAATTCTGAAATATGTACTCGTAATTGATCAGCTTCTTGCTCTGTTAATGCTGGTATAGTATGCGTAGTTGCAGCAGTAGATATTGACATGCTTGCTAAATGATAGTGTTTTAAAATAGGACCTTGTGAAGTGTCCACATGCTGAACACGTACCATCGGAACGAGCGTACGCTTCACAATAAATAACCCTTGTTGTATCTCAATTTCTTGTTCCCTTACTTCATAACGCCAATGCTCCCAACGAATCTTTGGAAAAAAATATATTCCAAAAACCAAATCAGCAATCATTACAACTATACTAATTAAATAAATCCACTTCGGCCAATCAAAGACATAAGCTAAAACAATTGCTACAATGACAAACACGAGTAAAATAACTGCTTCAAGCGCAGCATGAATACGCCATACTGTTAAACCTTTTTTAGGGATTCTGTATTTAGGTTGTGAAATCATTTTCAAATCCTCTCTGTAAGTAGATTAAACATAATTATAGTCCAATAAATTAAATGTTTCATTATCAGTATTTTATGATCATCTTATTTAGGTTCTATACTAATTGTTGGGGTTGTCAAACAATTTAGAGTAAAAAAATACACGTAAGCTCCAAATATCTTATACT
>NZ_CAKQBI010000053.1:0-10187 GCF_934216135.1 uncultured Rummeliibacillus sp.
AATCCTGCCTATAAAGGCTCACGGGCTTAGAATTTCTTCATCACCGTCGATTGGGATTTTCACCCGACCCCGAAGGATTATTCATCTATGTGGAAAGTATAACACTCTTTTTTAAAAATTACAGTAGAATTTTTAAATTTTTTCAAAGAAATATTTAATAGTCTTTATTTATATTACGTTATTAGTATCCTCGTAACGTTTAATGATCACTTTATTCAATAAATCATGACGTTTAATCAGAACACTAATCATTTGATGCCATTTTTTACATTCCTTTGCCGCATCTTTGTACTCATCTGAATCTTTATCAATTTTCTCTTCACTTTCTAAAAAGACATACTCAATAATAGGACTAGCCAAGTCATCTACGACTAATTTTAAACTTAGTTTTGAAACAGTATCTTTTGAAATGTCTTCAGTTTCTTCTGTATCATTTTTCTTATTATTTTCTGGCTCCATTATATATACTAATGAGTTACCACCATCATCAAGTAACGTTCCTCCCAGTAAACCACCCCTTGATATTAAAGCAATTTGTTTTCCATCTTCTTCTATAGAAGATTCGTATATTTCATTAAAGAGAAACTCCTTTACGTCAAAGCCAGTCTCAAGATTTTCTCTGGTTGCAATAAATAACGTTTGGGAAGCTTCATCTAGTAATAATGCATTTAGATAATCATCAGAAATTGTCGATTGTGAGTGAATAAATTCCTGCAGTAATTTTTCGGTTTCCTTTTTTATTTCCTCTTCTTTTCCATTTTCAATTAATTGAATCTGATGTGATCCCCATTTAAATAATAAAAAGGCAATGAATAAAAAGATCAACTTTGCACCAAGGGTATCTACTATAAATGTAAGAATGAAGAATAGCCCGCTCGCTATAAATGTCAATAATATATTCATGTACAATCCACCTTTACAGATTGAATATTAAATACGCTTATATTTATAATTCTATGAACTTTTACTATTTTTCATTCTTATGTATTTTATTTATGGTGTTTTTATCACTAATAATTAGATGATAATAAAAAATTGACAACACTACAAAAAAACTATAAAGATTCGATTACACAGATCCGTCAATTACATTTTGAGAAAGGAGGAGGAGAAACTATTAATGGAATATGGTATTACAAGATGGATGAAAATGAGCTTAAGAAAGTTTCTTCCGAGTTACGAAAGCATTTAGAATTATCATAATAAAAAGCTATCTGTAAGTATTTTATATCATACTTATAGATAGCTTTTTCAATGCGAATATTCGCTGTAGGAGAAGAATTGTACGCTGTTATAATGAGTTGAATTACTTTTTACAACTTTATCATTTATACGATATCCTTTTTTTAGCATTTCAATACTTATACCAAATGTCATTTGTAGATGTGGATAATCTTTAAAACTTATCCAATCACCTCCCCAATCAAATCCCAGTTTCTTACCGATTTCTGCAACTTCGAACCAATCAGACTTTCCATTTCCATTGCCATCATAAGAAGTATCCCAAATAATATTTCCTTTTGAATCCAATAAAGCATAATCAAACGCTAAACCATAGTTATGATAAGATTCACCCGCTTTTGTATTCGTTACTATATTTCCTTTTGTAGTTCTTCCTTGTTGATATAGCTCATCTTGTTTTTTAAATGATCGAATCCCTTCGGTAATAACAACAGAAATATTATTATTTGCAGCTTTTTGGATTAAAGTATCTTTTCTTTCATTGACAATAGGATTTAGTTCTGTTGGGATTGGTGCATCTTTGCCGTGGTAAATATATGGTCTTTCTTCCTGTATTTTTGAAATAACATTAATACTGATGATGACAACAATAATAAAAACAATGATGAAACCGAAAATAATATGTTGTTGATGCTTGTCTGTCATTTTTGATGTTCACCTCACTCATAGTATGAATAAGTAGATTTGTTTCATTCTTAGAAATGCATTTAATGCCTTATTGCCTAAAATTTTTTGAACTATATAGACTATCGAGGTTTATATAATATCAATTTTATTGAGTTATACAGTATTGGGAATATCGGTTAAACTTAAAGAAAGAACTAATTTAAAGAAAAGAGTGATCAGATGCAGCAAAATATACGAAAACGTTTGATTGAACTGCAAGATTTAAATTATCGGGATTTTAACGCGAAGTTACTGCCTACAGTAGATAAGGAAACAATAATTGGAGTGCGAATTCCTTCTATTCGTAATATAGCGAAAGAAATCGCGAAAAGGGACGCTCATACATACTTAAATTCAAATTTAAGTCAGGATCTATTTTTTGAGGAGAAAATGCTAAGAGGAATGGTCATTGGTTATGCAAAGTTGGATTTTGATGAGCAATTAAAATATATAAAACAATTCATACCCAGTATTGATAACTGGTCAGTATGTGATAGTTTCTGTAGTGGCTTAAAATGTACAAAAAATCATCAAAATGAAGTATGGGAATTTTTACTTCCGTATGCCTCTTCAAAAAATGAATATGAGGCTAGATTTGCAGCAGTAATGTTATTGAACTATTTTGTTGATGAACATTATATTCAACAGACTTTAAAGGTACTGGACTCGATTCAAAATGGTAAGTTTTATACACAAATGGCTGTTGCGTGGGCAATCTCCATTTGTTATATCAAGTATCCAATTTTAACAGAAGAATATTTACAAACAAGCACACAAAATCGTTTTACTTACAATAAAGCTCTACAAAAAATTATTGAATCCAATCAAACTAATGCAGATATGAAAGAAAAAATGAAAGTTATGAAAAGAAAGTAAGAAATTAATTCAAAAAAGCGTTTTTTAGATATACCCTTTATGATTATGATTTTTAATACTAGCACCATCGTAAAATCTCAAATAGGAAAAGAGGCATCCCGGTACGTTTGGAATGCCTCTTTTCCTATTTGTTCTATCAAGCATTTCAGTCAAAGTATATTTATAAACTAACTTTCTTCTGTTGTTTTGTTATGACTTTTTGAATACTGTCTTGATACTCTGCGTTTAACTTTTCCACTAGCTTTGATACAGGTAAGATCTCATTTATACCTCCGACACCATGCCCTGCACTCCAAATATCTTTCCAAGCTTTGGCTCCATCCGCTTTGTGTACAATTTCAAGCTCTTTCGGTTTTTCCAAACTATTTGGGTTAAGTCCAGCGTTTAGTACACTTTGAACGATAAAGTTTGCATTAACGCCGCTAATTTTATCTGTGTAAATGATATCTGCCGCTTGGGCTTCAAGTAGCATCTCTTTATATGCTTGACTTGCAATTGATTCCTCAGTTGCGATAAAGCGTGTGCCCATATAGGCAAGATCTGCACCTATTACTTGTGCAGCCAAAATATCTTGTCCATGTGATATAGAACCTGATAAAATAATAAGCCCGTCAAAAAATTGTTTTACTTCATGTACAAAAGCCATTGGATTTAAAGTTCCACCATGTCCTCCGGCACCATTACATACAAGGATTAAACCATCAATCTCCGCTTCAGCAGCTTTTTTTGCATGTTTGATACTAATAACATCAGAAAATACCAATCCACCATATTCATGTACAACTTTCGCGATATCAGTAGGTTTTCCTAATGATGTAATTACAATTGGAGGCTGATATTTCTTGATAAGTTCGACATCAGCATCGTAACGATCGTTTGATCTATGAACGACCAGATTGACACCCCATGGAGCAACTTTTGAATTTGATTCCTTTGCTTCCGCTAATTGTGCTATAATTTCTTGCATCCATTGCTCTAACTCTTCACTTGTTCTAGCGTTTAATAAAGGAAAAGTCGTAACCACCCCTGATTTACAACCTTCTACTACAAGTTCAATACCAGATACTAAAAACATAGGTGCTGCAATAACCGGCAAATCTAATGCCTCTAACTGCTTTTTAACATTTTCCATCCTCTCATCCTCCTAAATAATGAATCTAGAATAATATTACATAAAACAGATTTTTTTGTACACCATTAACTATATTTATACAAAATACATTGAAAACGCCTTCATTTAGTTCATTATTTATATTCTGACATTTTAATATCCACCAATAATGGGTTATACATCATAATCGCATGATTTTCTGTTATAAACTCGTCATCAATTTGTTCTTTGTTCATATTATATACTTTACGATGTATTCGATTGTGCCTCATATATCCTCCCCAATTTTCAAGCGTAATCTTATGTTCTTTTTCGAACAATTTATAAGTACGAATTGCTGGAGTTTCTGAACGCCATTCCCCTACAAGATGTGTATCAGTTAAATATACAACTAGTTGGTATATATTAGATGTTTCATTTGTTATTTGCAAATCGAGATAGTTAAAAGCGCATGTAGCACCGCTTCCAAAAGGTTGGGTCCTATTAGAATCTGGAAAAACATCATAACTATGTCGATGTCTTTCTGTTATTGTTAATGGAGTATGTAAAGTTATCCAATAGATTAAATTTGATAGTTGACAGAGGCCACCTCCAACACCTAATTGAACTTTTCCATAATGTAACACCATCCCATCTACATACCCTTTTCTTTTTGTTGTATTTCCGAGTAGTTTCCAATAGGAAAAGGTTTCACCAGGACAAATAACGATTTGATTTAGTTTTTCTGTTGCGATTTTCAAATTTTTAACCTTATTATGCTGTAACCACATATCTACATCTTTAAGTTTTCGTAACAATAAGGTTTTATGTGAAAAAATTACATTTTGTAGTGGATTTTCTTTACTTTTTCTAGTGACATATTTTTGAGAACCAAACCACCATTCGCTATATCTTTTTATTCGATAATATTTAGTTCCCACATAAATACGGGCTCTACTTCTCTTAATCGGTTTAAACGATTCCATATTTTCATCTCCCTTTTCATTTAATTCTCTGTTTAAAACGTTAATCCTCTCATTCTAACAAATTTTACTATATCGAAGTATTTCAAATATTCGTATAAATTATTTGAAATATTCACAACAAAAATTAGTTCTTTTTTAACCTATTATTATGTTATTTTTTATCGTAATTCCTGAATATAATAACAATGGTATACATACTTTAGCCTGTATGTATTTTTAATTATTGAAAGATGAGGGGGATCATCATGATTGTCAAACAAAGATATGTGAAAAAAAGTGAAGTTACATTTTGTACGGAAACAGATCTTGCATCAACTGTTTTAGAAAAACTTGATGCGTCTGGTTATCGTTGCATCCCAATATTAGACAAAAAGAGCGAGAAATTTATAGGGAATGCATATAAAGTTGATATTCTCGAATTCCAGAAAAAGTATGGAGAAAAAGATGTACCAATTTCAGAATTAGCAAAGGATCAAGATGGTACAATTGAGATGACTAGTTCTTTTTATAAGGTTTTCTTAAAGATTAAACAACTTCCTTTTCTTGCGGTAACTGATGAATTTGGGAATTTTCATGGTATCATGACACATTCTAAAGTATTTGAGCTATTAGAAGAAGCTTGGGGTTATAAGACTGGGAGTTGCGCATTAACAATAGCGGTTCCTGTTGCTGAAGGGATTCTAGCAAAAACACTATTACTAATAAGAAAAAAATGTCCGGTACAATGTGTTTTCTCTATAGATGACGAGGACTGGTATCTAAGAAGGGTGATCATTACTTTAGATAAAGGTGCAAATAAAAAAACAGTGAAGGAAATTGAAAGTATCCTTCATAAAGTAGGCGCTCGTCTTGTTGACGTAGAAGTTTTTAATGAAGAAGAGTTTAATAAAAGCGAACAGTAGATGTTATATTATAGTTTTATAATTTTTCTTGAATAAATTTTCCCTACTAAAATATATTATCTATAAATACAGATTCTAAAATTCACTGCTGACAGTACTTTCCACGACTTGGCTACCGTTTCTTCTTTAACCTCATAAGTGCTTATCCTAAACTTTGGAGCACTTAGTGAAAAGAAGTTCTAATTTAGTAAAGTTTTTTGGAAATGTGAGAATCGAACTTACTTTTCCCCATAGCAATTGTCCGCATTGAATCATCCACATAAATAAGGAAAAAGGTAACTACATGAATGAATATTGCACTAACATTTCTTAAATGCATAAACATTCATTGTAGTTACCTTTCCACTTCTGCTTCATCTAGCTATTTAAATTAGATAAAACTATAATGAAGCACGATAAATTGCCATCACATCTTCTTTGTTCAGTCTTGCAAATCTACCAAATTCACCATTGATCGTTGCTTTATCAGCCATAAGTTCTAATTTACTGTCATCAATTTTATAATCAGATAAACGTGATGGTGCTCCAATACTATTCCAGAATTCACGTAATTTGCGAATACCTTCTAGGCCAACTTCTTCATCACTTTTCCCTTCGGCATTTACGTTAAATACTCTTTCAGCTAATTGTTTAAAACGAGCTGGTTTTATATGCAAATTATACTCCATCCAATGTGGGAATAATATAGCTAAACCACCACCATGGGGAATATCATAGATTGCAGAAACTGCATGTTCTATGTTGTGTGATCCCCAGTCACCTGCATATCCCATATTTAGTATTCCGTTTAAAGCCATCGTTCCACAATACAAAATAGTAGCTCGATATTCGTAATTCTCTAAGTCTTGAAGAAGTTTTGGGGCAGTTTCCATGATTGTAATGAGTAACGACTCACACATACGGTCTTGGAATTGCGTATTTTCTACTAGGTGGAAATAATGTTCCAATACATGTGACATCATATCGACAATCCCATAAATTGTTTGATTTTTAGGTACTGTAAACGTATTAACTGGGTCTAGTATTGAAAATTGTGGAAATGTTACGCTACTTCCCCAACCATGTTTTTCATTTGTTTCCCAATTTGTAATAACAGAACCAGAATTCATTTCAGACCCCGTAGCTGCAATTGTTAGGATCGTACCAAAAGGTAGAGCTTCTTTTGCGAATGCTTTTTTTATAACTAAATCCCATGCTTCGCCGTCGTATTTTGAACCAGCAGCAATAAGCTTCGTACAATCGATTACGCTACCTCCACCTACAGCTAATATAAAATCAATTTGTTCAGTCTTACAAATTTCAATTCCCTTTTCTGCTGTAGTTAGTCGTGGATTAGGTTCTACTCCAGATAATTCGAATACTTCTACATTGATTTCTTCAAGTATTGTCATGACTTTTTCGTACAATCCATTATTTTTTATACTACCTCCGCCATAGACAAGTAGCACTTTACTTCCGTATTTAGGAATTTCCGTTTTAAGGGCTTCAATTTGTCCCTTTCCGAAAATAAGTTTAGTTGGATTTCTGTATATAAAATTCTCCATTTGTTGACCTCCATTTATAAATTGTAGATTTAATAGAATTTTTTGCTAATATTCTATGATTCCATATAAAATTTTATCTTTTATATTTTTTCCGTTCAACCATTTTTTAAAATTAATCTCCATTGCTTTATTGCTTCTTGCTACTGACGTTAAAATCGTTTGTTCTTCATAGGAATATGCAAACGTATGTAACGTCCCAAAAAGCTCTTTATAATGGTTAAAAAACAAAGGTGATTGTTCATCGGAAAAATGATTGAACATTTCATGATAAGAAGGTTTATTATCCTTGAATTTTTGAAGATATTTATTCCGTTTAAGGGAACTTTCTTCACTAAATTGTCTGTTTTTTCTTTTAAGCTCATCAATTTGAAAATGATTAACACATGATAATAGTTCATCATCTTGCCTTACAAACACATTTGAAGGGGTTGCTTCGACAACTGCTATATTACCATGATTATCACCAATAGAGAAATTATAACAAGCTGAGTGTGGAATTTCCTTCAGCAATTGAATAGCATCATCAGTCGTTTTACATGTATCTAGTATCATTCTAATTGAGATCCATGGTGATAACCCTACTGAATAATCAATATTACTTACAAAATGCAAACCAATCGTCAATCCGTATTCATTGACCCCATCATGTCTCCCGATTGCTTGTAAATTATAGCCCGCTGATGCAAAAGTATTCTCTGGTTGTACCATACTGAAAATACCATCATAAAGTTCAGGTCCAAAATCATAATTTCTAACATAATAATCCTTCGTCATTACAGCTGAACAACCCATTGCCTCCGTCTTTGGCACATCATATCCACTAAACAAACAAGCTGCTTTACTAAATGGTATATGGAGGCTAGCTGCGATTCCCTCCAATTCTTCTATTAAATATGGAGCAAATGTATTATAAATATTTTTCATATTATTAATGTCAATTTTAGATTTAGTGATTAATCCAAAGGTGTTAACAATTGCCTTATTCCGAATACTTTCTCCCGTTTGATAACCAATTTGATATGAACTATCTCTAATTTGCAAAATTTCCACTTCAAGTTTCATCACATATCCCCCTATTCAATGATAATAATAAAGAAATTGGATACCCAGATTAATTTATAGTTGTCATCTGTTTAATATGACAAATGTATCTAATAATCTAATTGTAAAAATGTCGTTTTGTGTAAAGCTAAAATCTTTTATTTAATTCCTTAAATTACTTAGTATGTAAAATCAACCATTATTTTAGTGTATAATGGAAGAAATATATTTTTTAATTTTTTGAGAATACAAATCTTCTAAACTTAGAGTCTTTATTCCATAAAGAAAGGGTGGGTGTACTTATGAATTTTTTAAAATTGCATTTTAATGAAGGTATACCAAAATACCAACAAATTTATACTCACTTCAAAGATTTAATCCTTCATAAATCTTTAAATTCAAATGAAAAGTTACCTTTCATAAGCCAAATAACAAATGAACTGAATGTCAGTCGTGGTACAGTTGTATCTGCATTAAATCAATTAACTGCTGAAGGTTATTTAAGACATGAGGTGAATAAAGGATATTTTGTAAACCCTATAAAGAATAATCAAAATCGTTGGAAACGAGATACCTATACTTTTGTACGTAAACAAATACCATCTTATAAAATAAAGTTCCAACCAACGGCTGTAGATCAAGAATCCTTTCCTATAGTAAAATGGCGACAATGTACGAACTTAGCAATGGAACAACCATTCATATTTTCAAAAGATCATTACCAAGGTGATCCATTTTTAAGACAGCAACTTTCCTTTTATTTGCTTAAATCAAGAAAAATTAATACAAACGCTCATGCAATCATAATAGGCAGTACTAAACAAGAGTTGTTAATAAAAGTTGGTTTGTTATTAAAAAATGATGTACAAACAATTATATGTGAAGACCCTGGTTTTGAACCTACTCGTATATTTAATCCATTATTTAATTTTGATGTTTTACCCATACCATTTACAATGGATGGTAAACTTTTAAAACAACTTCCTAAAGGGAAACAACATATTTTTCACACTACACCATCACATCAGTTTCCAACAGGCGTAACAATGCCCATTTATGAACGTCAAAGATTAATCGATTGGGCATACAATACAAATAGTTACATTATTGAAGATGATTATGATAGCGAATTTCGTTATACAGAACAACCAATTCCTGCACTAGCTTCTCAAGATTTAAATCGTGTAATTTATCTAGGAAGTTTTACAGAATCATTTCTACCAACTTTACGAATAAGCTATATGATACTTCCTCCAAAATTACTAAAGAAATATCATCAGGCCTTTTCACATATTGGTCAGTCTGCATCTGCTATTCATCAAAGAGCAATGGCAATTTTTATGGAGGATGGATATTGGGATTCACATTTACGCAAAATGAGATCCATATATAAAAGTAAAATGGAAACGTTAATAGCAGCTATTGAAAAATCCTTTGAGAATGAAATTGACATCGTAGGAAAAGAATCTGGTTTGTATGTGCTATTACGTGTGAAGAATGGTTATACTGAACAACAATTGATTCAAAAAGCTGCAGAAAACGGGGTAAAAGTTTACGCTGCTTCGCGCTTTTTTATCAACCGAACACCAAAGTTTCCATTAATACAAATTGGTTTTGGCGGTAATTCAGAAGAGGAAATCATAAAAGGAATTGAAATTTTAGGAGAATCATGGACATAAATTAGATTTGCCATATTCAATAGAATAAATAAATCTACATATTTCCTACTTCCCCTCTTGACATTATAAGAATATAGCGTTAAGATAATTTATGTCGTAAGGCAAACGGGCGTATGGCGCAATTGGCTAGCGCACCTGACTCTTAATCAGGGGGTTGTGGG
>NZ_CAKQBI010000054.1:0-9685 GCF_934216135.1 uncultured Rummeliibacillus sp.
GGCTCAACGGGAGCAACGGGACCAACAGGTGAAACAGGAGCAACAGGAGCAACAGGAGCAACAGGACCAACCGGACCAGCAGGAGCAACCGGAGCAACGGGAGCAACCGGCCCAACCGGCTCAACGGGAGCAACGGGAGCAACCGGAACAACGGGAGCAACAGGAGCAACCGGAACAATGGGAGCAACAGGAGCAACGGGAGCAACCGGAGTAACAGGTTCAACGGGAGCAACCGGAACAACAGGCTCAACAGGAGCAACCGGCTCAACGGGAGCAACCGGCCCAACCGGACCTAGGGGAGCAACGGGCGAGGAAGGTGATACTGGACCTAGAGGTGCTACAGGCTCAACCGGTCCGACAGGATCTTTTGCTACAGGTCAAACATTATTCTTTGTATCGGGAGCAACAGGTGCAGTACCTTTAGGGTTAGGGGATAGTTTATCCTTTAATTCTGACACACTAGATATTATAGTAACACCTGGTTCTGCTATTGTAACAATAGAACTAACAACAATTCCGACAGGTTCAACGGGAGCAACGGGAGCAACCGGAGCAACGGGAACAACGGGAGCAACGGGAGCAACCGGAGCAACGGGAACAACGGGAGCAACGGGAGCAACCGGCCCAACCGGCTCAACGGGAGCAACGGGAGCAACCGGAGCAACCGGATCAACCGGAGCAACAGGTTCACCGGGAGCAACCGGATCAACAGGAGCAACCGGAGCAACAGGAGCAACCGGGCCAACGGGAGCAACCGGAGCAACCGGATCAACGGGTTCAACGGGACCAACAGGTGAAACAGGAGCAACAGGAGCAACAGGAGCAACAGGAGCAACGGGAGCAACCGGGCCAACAGGTGAAACTGGAGCAACCGGAGCAACAGGAGCAACGGGAGCAACAGGTGAAACAGGAGCAACCGGACCAACCGGCCCAACCGGACCAGCAGGAGCAACGGGAGCAACAGGTGAAACAGGAGCAACCGGCCCAACCGGCCCAACCGGACCAGCAGGAGCAACCGGAGCAACGGGAGTAGCAAATATTGCAGCTTATGGTGACTTCTTTAGAACCGGAGCAACGACTATTGATAGTGGAGAAGATGTTCCTCTTACAGTGGCTGGAATCCAAACGCCATCGGTACAGCTAGCTAGTAACGCGGTGCAAATAAACGAATCAGGTATTTACGATGTTATAGGGACTGTAACAGTGACATCAACATTAAATACTCCATCAGTTTGGGCACTATTTTTAAATGGAGTCGAGATACCTAATACTACTTTTGGTGTCCTCGGAGCTTTTTCAGCTAGTGATGTGACTTTAACAGCTGGTGGGATAATAACTGTAAGCACTGTTCCAGCTGTCCTAACATTACGCAACGTTTCTACTACTACTCAAACATTACCAGGAACTATAGGGACAGTAGCTATTGATAATGCATCCATTCGAGTTATTAAAATTGATGATATCTGATGGTATAGAAGTACTTGGACCTATAGGAGTACTCCTACAAGTTGTATCTTTTTATTTTCAAAAAGGTTAGAAATCGTTTTGAGTTAACTTTGGGTGGAGTATAAATGGATTGTTTAGACTCCACCCGTTTTCAATTTTTAACGTAATTTATTGTATAAATGACTTTCTTTTACATAAATTGTAGTCTTGAATTGTAATGAGTTTTTTGTGTTTTTAATAAGATGTATTGAAAATAAGGATCCCGTCCCTATACATACAATTTTAATCGTTATTTACAACGCTGTGAATTACCTCACTAAGTTAGGAGCCTTTTACTACTTCAATGAATACCATGACTCTACAATGTATTTCAACTTTTTTTAACGTAAGACGACTCATCAGTACAGCTAAATACTAAATACTCTTATACTCAAGGGGATGCATGTTTGATTGAAACACCTCAAGATTTTCAAAAATGTATAAATGAATTATATTAAAAATAAAAAAATTCAAATAAAAACCCGAACTATTATACGAAATGCTCATTTGAGTTTCGTAGTAGTTCGGGTTTTTATTTGGTAACTTCTCATGTACAAATTTTGGATTTATCGAATTCTATCTACTATTATTGTTTTTTATTTACTAAAATAATGCGGATATAAAGTAGAATGAGATTCAATCCACTCTTTCATCTCTATGATCATATTTTCATAAGTAGGCACTTCAAAATGAAAGTCCTTACGTTGATTCATAAGGGTTTTATCTAATTTGATTTTGGATTCGGGTAAAATGGTGACTCTTTCATCTTTAAAATGCTTATTAAATAACTTTAATAGCTCAAACTTATTGATACTTTCATTGTTAACTAAATTATATAATCCTGATAGCCCTTCAAATGCAGCCTTCTCCATTGCTTCTGCTAATGTTAATGTCGTTACTCCCGTCCAAATCGCCTGGTTATATCCATAAATTGTCCCCTCTTGTTTCATAAACCAATTAAATAATCCAATTCCATCTTCTTTCATATCAGGTCCGATAATTGAATTTCTAAAGGTTAAATGTTTTTCATTTTCAATTTCTCCTAAAGCCTTTGTGCGGTCATAAAAGGTTTCACCATCTCGAAGACTATCCTCATAATAAGGTGCCTTTTTCCCTGAAAACACACAATCTGTACTCATATGGAACAACCTTTTATTTTCATCTATTTCTAGTATTTCAACAATTTTATGTGGTAAATAACTATTAAAATAGACAGCATTGGCCGGTGCCTGATCACAAGCTTCATTTAAGACTCCGATACAATTAATAACAATATCGTAGTCTGAGTCAAGCAGAAGGGTGCGTAAAAATGTATCATCGGTTAACTCTCCATTCACATTTTCACCAAATGCAAATGGGCTTCTTGAATACGTAATTACTTCATGACCTTTTTCAATTAAATACAAGGCAATTGTATGACCTGCCATCCCAGTTGCACCAAGTACCAAGAATTTCAATATCCTACTCTCCCTTCCATGATTTTAGTTCATCTTGGATCAATGGGAGAGTGAGTAGTTTTTGTTTTATTTCATCTATCGTAAGGATTTTTGTGTTGTTGGAGTTATATTCATCACTTAATGTAATTTTAGGGGATCCTTGATTGAGATATTTTGCGTAATTTAAATCACGGTTGTCAGCGGGGATTCGATAAAAGTTACCCATATCAATCGCCTTTGCTGCTTCTTCTTTCGTTAATAGTACTTCATAGATTTTTTCCCCATGACGAGTACCTATTGTATGAATCTCATTATTTGCTTCAAATAACTCAATCAATGCCTGAGCGAGGTCTTTAATATAAGAAGAGGGAGCTTTTTGTACCATAATGTCACCATTTGATGCATGATGGAATGCATAGATGACTAAGTCTACCGCTTCTTCTAAACTCATCATAAATCGTGTCATTTTGTCATCAGTAATGGTTAGTGGTTTTCCTTTTTTTATTTGATCGATAAATAATGGAATGACCGAACCTCTTGATGCCATTACATTTCCATAACGAGTACCACAGATTAACGTCTCATCAGGAGCCATTCGTGATTTTGCAATAAACGTTTTTTCCATCATCGCTTTAGAAATCCCCATGGCATTTACAGGATAAGCGGCCTTGTCGGTAGATAGACATATGACTTTTTTTACACCTGCTTGAATGGCTGAAGTTAGCATATTATCTGTGCCAAGGATATTTGTTTTGACAGCCTCTAAAGGGAAAAACTCGCAAGAAGGTACTTGCTTCAAGGCTGCAGCATGAAATACATAATCCACATTGTACATAGCATGATTAATACTATGAATGTCCCTGACATCCCCGATAAAGAACTTTAATTTATCATTTTGATATAAAGTCCGCATATCATCTTGTTTCTTTTCATCCCGAGAAAAAATTCGGATTTCTTTAATATCTGTATTTAAACAACGCCTTAATACTGCATTTCCAAATGATCCAGTGCCACCAGTTATCAATAATATTTTATCTTTAAACAAGTTGTATTCTCTCCAAACTTCAATGTAGTATAGAATATTAATCGTGCTTGATTATTGATTTAAGATTTTAATCCTCTTTGGTATAGATAAAACTCTGAGTTTTCCCTCGGGTAGTTGTACCAATAGGCGAAGATTCCTGTATATTTGCACTTTGGAGACTGATCGACTAATGTTTTATTGAAATCGTAATCTCCGGCTATATCCTTTCGATTTGTAAATTTCGCATCCCCTATAAAACTTCTACGTATAATTTTAAATTGCCCGCACCAACTGTACCCATCTGTTTCACTTTTCACAAAACGTTGCCCAATTTTAGTCAACATATTGTAATAGTAAATGTCGTATGTCCCATCTACTTGAGCTAAAACTTCTCGTATTGGAGGTAGATAAATATCGTCACTGTCAATAATTGCGATATAATCTCCGCTTGCTTCTTCAATGCATCGATTGTATGAATAACTTGCGCCTTTATTTGAGAAGTTTTTTAAAATTTTGAGTTGGGGGCATGTTACCTGATACTTTTCTAAAATTTCAACGGTCCGATCTCTAGAACCATCATCACATACAATAATTTCATAGGCATATTCTTTTGGAATACTATCTAGCATTCGCTTAATCCAAGCCTCGCTATTATACGCAGGGGATAAAAAGCTAAATTTCAAATAAACACCCCATTCCAATGAATTTCTTCTCTAAAATAGTCTAGAAGTAAAATATTTTATAGTTTTATAGATGAAGCTCTATTTAGTATATGAGAGGGTGGAACTTTGGTTTGGGTACTATTTATAAAAATTCCAAATTCAAACGAAATGTAATTATTTGTAACATTACGTCGATTTTAAAATATGATAAAGAAGATGAACACTTATAATTTTTTGGAATATATTGGAGAGGTTGTGGTGAATTGAATCAAAATTGGCATGAGGATTTAATCAATTTTCTTGGGGGTCTTATTCGTCCAAAGGTATATGTAGAACTTGGGTTATATCACTGTGATTTATTTAATAGCATGATTCCTCATGCGGAAAAATTAATTGGGGTTGACATGAATCCTGCAGCAGGAAATTTTATGCAACAGTCAGAAAAAGTCCGTTTTTTTAATGGTACTACTCAAGAATTTGCGCAAGAATTAAAAGAAAATCCATTACAAATCGATCTTTTGTTCATAGATGCAGACCATGCAAAAGAAGCGGTGTTACAGGATTTTTATGATTATTTTCCTTTCGTTGCACCACATGGATTAATTTTGTTCCACGATACACATCCAAGAGATAATTGGATGATGCAAAGAGCTCTTTGCGATACAGCCTATCAAGCGATTGAAGAATTGTCAAAAGACACAACGGAGTATGAGTTAATGACATTACCAGTTAATCCTGGTTTAACACTTTGCAGAAAACGTAAAAAACAATTATCTTGGCACGAGTAAGAAGGCCTAGTTGGAGGCATGTATACGGGGCATCGTCTACGTAATGAAAGAGAAAAAAGCTCGAATTTTACAATATCGTAAAATTGAGCTTTTTATTTTAATAATCTCATTTTAAACTTTTAAGGTATAAATCAGACTCTGAACCTTCTCGAGGGTAGTTATACCAATAGGCAAAGATACCTGTATGTTTACGAGTTGGATTTTTTGCTAATAAGGAATTATAAAAGTCAAGATCTGCACCTGTAGGTTTTTTTGTATATTTTGCATCCCCAATTAAGCTACTTCGAAAGATTTTAAAGTTTCCTGGCCAATCAATCGGGCCATGAATATAATAACCTCCTGCTTTTGTTAACATATTATAATAGTAAATATCGTATGTCCCATCGATTTGTTGTAATACGTCAATAATCGTTGGTAAATAGATATCATCACTATCGATAATTGCTACATAATCTCCTGTAACTGCAGCTAAGCAGTCATTATAAGATTCACTTGTCCCTTTATTTACTTCATGCTTTAAAATTTGAAGTTGAGGACATGTTTTTTGATAGTTCTCCAAAATTTCTAATGTTCGATCCGTAGAGCCATCATCACAAACGATGATTTCGTAAGCATATTCTTTTGGAATACTATCTAGCATCATTTCAATATATCCTTCACTATTATAAGCGGGCGTTACAAAGCTAAACTTCATAGTAAACCTCTTTTCAAATATACTATTTTAATGCTATAAAACATTATTTTAACCCTCTAAGATGTAAATCTGATTCTGAATTTTCCCTAGGGTAATTGTACCAATAAGCGAAAATCCCAGTATATTTACATTTAGGACCTTTATTGAGTAACGCCATATTAAAATCAGTATCCCCGGCATATTCTCTTCTCGTTACGAATCTAGCATCTCCTATAAATGAGCGGCGAATGATTTTAAATTGACCTGGCCACATATATCCATCGGTAGGCTGTTTAATAAATGCTTGACCATTTTTTGTTAACATATTGTAATAGTAGATATCATACTCTCCATCGATTTGTTCTAATACATCAACAATGGTTGGTAAATAGATGTCGTCGCTATCAATAATAGCTACGTAATCTCCTGTTGCTTCTTCGATTAAACGATTATAACTTTCACTAGCGCCAATATTTTGTTCGTTTTTTAAGATTTTAAGTTGAGGGCATTTTTTCTGATAGTCTAATAAAATATTTAGCGTATTATCTGTTGAAGCATCATCACAAATAAGAATTTCATATGCATACTGTTTAGGAATACTGTCTAACAGTCGTTTAATCCATTTTTCAGAATTATAAGCAGGTGTTAAAAAACTAAATTTTATTGGAATCACTCCTTTGCACATTTTGTCTGAAGAAGTCTATAACTCGTAAATCTCTCCAATATTATATGCACTAATAATTAAAAGGTTAAGGACTCCCATCTAGAAGGTTAAATAGAGAGGCGACTCCGACCTTCAGTTCATCAATGTCTGGTGTGATTTTTAGTGAATTTAGCCGGCACTATCAATATATATTTAGAAATTTATCTAACAATAATTTATATATCCATGGTGTTATAAAATGAGCGATTGTGGTCAAACTTCTATTGAAACGTGTTAAATAAATTAATGCGTTTTATAAAAAGAGTGGAGGATGGCTATGTCAAATATAAACAATAAGCAAGAAGTAAAGAAACAACCACGTGCAAAAAGTCGTCAGACCAAGGCAAACCATCTAAATGAAGAATTTGGCGCTGAAGCAAACTTTGATGCCAATGACTTCAAAAAAGAAAGGGAGTTCTCCACTGATGATAAGCCTGTAAGTGAACGCACGGCATGGAATTAGTTTATATTTGATATAAACAAATGAAAGAAGCTAATGCTTAGTAGCTTAGCTTCTTTTATGTACAAAGTACTATTGGTAAAAGAGAAAAGCCTTATGCTAAAAATAAATAAATCTTACTTACTTTAGCAAATACGATAATTAAAGAGGAAAATCGGTTAGATAACAATACATAAAACTTGTAAAGTGAATTTAAATTTAGTACAATGTACTCACCAGAATGAGTTGTGTGCAATTTAATTTGGCAAAATATTGGTAGTTGCGTTTAGGTAGAAGTCTCTTAAGCTATTAAAATGTTAGTAAATAAATTCAATCACAAACAAACATAATAAGGAGCAAAACGATGAGTATTTATAATTATTTAGTTAAAAAACCTAACGGTGAAATTTTATCAATGGAAACCTATCGAAATAAGGTCCTATTAATAGTCAACACAGCAAGTCATTGCGAATTTACATATCAATATGAGGATTTACAAAAGATGTATGAACGCTATGCAGAAAAGGGTTTTAGTGTACTGTCATTTCCATGCAATCAATTCGGTGAACAAAATCCTGAAGATGGTCAAACTACTGCTAGTCACTGCAAACTTCAATTTGGAGTTACATATCCGGTTTTTGATAAAATCGATGTCAATGGAGATAAAACACATCCATTATTCAATTACTTGAAACACGAGGTAGATTGTCCACCATTTACCCGTGAAACACTACAACAAAAGATTTTATACAATGCTATTCAAACGAATTATCCAGATTATTTAATAGGTCGTAATATTCGTTGGAATTTCACAAAATTTTTAGTAGATCAAAATGGTCGCGTATTACAACGTTTTGAGCCGTATAGTTCATTTTTAGATATTGAACAAGCAATTGAAGCTATATTGTGAGAAAGAGATAGTTAATAAAAAATTTAAATCTTACTAAGAATACCGTATCGATGTGAGAGCAGAATAGAAAGTCAGATGCAATAGGAGACTATTCAATCTGACTTTTTTAATCATTAATATATCCTCTATTTTCCTTTCAATACTAAAAAGCCGATTAAGATAATGATAATACCTACCCCGGTACGCCAATTTGGAACTTCTTTTAGAAATAGGTAACCAATGGCTACACTCACGAAAATCTCTATTCCTTTAGATGCAATAAGCGAAAAGGTTAAGTTATCTACAATTTTTGTTAAAAATTTAACTCCATATCCAATCATCATACTCGCAGACAGGAAAAAAGGGAGGACTTTAATGTAGTACCACAAAGTGGATAAAAAGTCAGGATCAATATTCTTGTTTTGGTAAGCGTAAATCGCATTTATAATAAATAATCCGCCTAACATCAATAAAAGTGAAAGAATAATCATAAATGTTGTTCTCCAATTAGATTTGATTCTATAATTTTGCTCCAGTGCAAAACTTTTTATGCAACAAAAAAAGTTATTCATTTTAAACGAACGATAATGATGAAATAGTTGGTAGCATTTTCTGATAAATAATAAAAAGAAGCCTGAATAATATCATCAGACTTCTTTTTTTAATCTCTAGTCATTCGTAGCCTATATTTCTTCTAAGATCCCTTTGATCAAACCAACAAATTTCGTATTTACTTGACCTGCAACTTCAATCACTTCTTCGTGATTTAAAGGTTGGTCTAGGATTCCACATGCCATATTTGTTAGACAAGATATGCCTAATACTTTCATACTTGCATGAGTAGCTATGATAGCTTCAGGTACGGTTGACATTCCACATGCATCAGCCCCAAGTACACGGATCATGCGAACTTCTGCTGGAGATTCGTATGTTGGTCCGCTCCACCAAGCGTAAACACCTTGTTGTAATGTGATATTTTGTTTCTTTGCTACATCCAATGCAAGATTGCGCAAATCTTGATTGTAAACTTGTGATAAGTCAGGGAATCGTGTTCCCAACTCGTCATTATTAGGGCCGATTAGAGGATTTGCACCGACTAAGTTGATATGGTCGGTGATTAACATTAAATCTCCTGGCTTAAAGTTAGTATTGACAGCCCCACATGCATTTGTGACGATTAGTGTTTCAATCTCAAGAGCTTTCATCACGCGAACAGGGAATGTCACTTCATCTAATGTGAATCCTTCATAATAGTGGAAGCGACCTTTCATAGCAGCTACTGTTTTTCCGTTCAATGTACCAATAACAAGCTCATTGGCATGACCAACTGCACTAGACTTTGCAAAATGGGGAATTTCACTGTAGGGAATGCTGATGGGATTTTCAATTTCATCCGCAAGATTGCCGAGTCCGGAACCTAGTATTAAACCAATCTTAGGTTTTTTAGTTGTCTTGCTTAATATAAATTCTTTTGCTTCAATAATATCTTGAACGTTGTGCATTTAAGTTCCTCCCTCTATAAATGTTGATGTATCAATGGCTCACGCCATTTTTAAGTGACGAAAAATATTTTTTCAATACGTACA
>NZ_CAKQBI010000055.1:0-9241 GCF_934216135.1 uncultured Rummeliibacillus sp.
TTAAAATACTAGAACAACAGTTATTTGTTAAAGATAAGCAACTAGAAAATAAAGATAGCCAAATATCGCAAATGCATAATCTGTTAGATCAGCAACAACGTTTAGCCCTACAAGATAAAAAATTATTGGAAGAATATAAAGAAGAAATCAAAGAGTTAAAATCATTAACAACTCAATCAACACCTGCTACTTTATCCAAGGATGTTAACAAACCCAAAGATATAGAGATAAATAAGAAAAAGCGACGTTGGTGGTCATTCGGTGAGTAAGGAAAAATATTATTTAGAAGGGGTGTTGGGAGAAAATGAAAAATTTTAATAATATTGATGAACGTGTAGTGGATGATTTAAAAAAAGAACTAAAAGCACAGAGCAAGTTAAAAATTGCTGCAGCATCATTTTCAATCTATGCGTATGAAGAATTAAAAAAAGAGTTAGAAAAAGTTGATCAAATTCAGTTTTTATTTACTAGTGATCTATTTACGAAAGAAAAAGCACCGAAAGAAAAAAGAGAGTTCTTTATTCCTCGTCTAAATCGTGAAAGTCAGCTGTATGGGAATGAATTTGAATTAAGAATGCGCAACGAATTATCTCAAAAGGCCATCGCTAAAGAAGCTGCAGAATGGATTCGTCAAAAAGTTACGTTTAAGTCAAATATTTCTGGTCAACGTTCTGATAATTTCATGGTCGTGGAAAATAAAGGAAATATAAATGTATATGCACCTTTCGATGAATTTACAACCGCTGAAATTGGAACAACAAAAGGTGAAAAGCTTTTTTATAATATTTCAAAATTCGAAAATGAAAATACACAACAATTCTTAAATGCATTTGAGCAAGTTTGGCATAATCAGGATTATGTCGATGAGGTAACGGATACGGTATTAGATAATATTACGGCTGCATATCAAGAGAATGCCCCAGAGTTTATCTACTATATTGCGTTATATAATTTGTTTGGTGAATTTTTGTCTGATTTAGATAAGGATTATATTCCTGATGAACGTACAGGGTTTAAAGACTCAAAAATCTGGTCATTATTGTATGATTTTCAAAAGGATGCTGTGTTGGGATCCATTAGTAAATTAGAGAAACACAATGGTGTTATTTTGGCAGATTCTGTTGGTTTGGGAAAAACGTTCTCAGCTATAGGAGTCATTAAATATTATGAATCACGTAATAAAAATGTCCTAGTTTTAGTACCGAAAAGATTGAAAGATAATTGGAATAATTACAAGAATAACTACAAAAATAACCCATTAGCTGAAGATCGTTTGCGGTATGATGTCTTATTTCATACAGATATGGATCGCAAACGTGGTGAAAGTAATGGAATTGATTTAGGAAAGATAAACTGGGGGAATTATGATTTAGTCGTAATTGATGAAAGTCATAACTTTAGAAATGGCGAGGGTACTACACATAAAAAAGAAGAAGGTGTAGAAAATCGTTACCAAAAGCTAATGCGAAAAATTATTAAATCAGGAGTAAAAACAAAAGTCTTAATGTTATCTGCAACTCCTGTGAATACCGATTTTTCTGATCTACGTAATCAATTGATGCTAGCATCGGAAGGTGATAGTAGTAATCTTACGAAAACTTTGACTACTAAAAAAACAGTAACAGAAATTTTTGGTCAAGCTCAACGAGCGTTTAAAGATTGGTCTTCTTTGGAAACTGAAAATCGTACAACGGAGTACTTACTTGATATGTTGGATTTTGATTTTTTTGAGTTATTAGATAGCGTGACTATTTCTCGTAGTCGTAAACATATAGAAAAATATTATACTCAATCGGATATTGGGAAATTTCCAAAAAGATTAGCTCCAATTAACGAAAGTCCGAAATTAACAGACTTAGATATAACCTATAATGATCTATTTCAGTTTATCGATTTGCTAAATCTGGAAGTTTATACGCCGCTTAAATATGTGTATCCCTCTAAAATAGAGAAGTACACAGATCAGGCAAAAGCTGGAGCTTCAAGTTGGGCAAATCGAGAAAAAGGACGCAATCAGCTGATGATTACGAATTTACTCAAACGAGCTGAAAGTTCTATTCATGCATTTACATTAACAAGTGAACGAATTTTAGATAATATTCGTTTGAAATTACAAGTTATTGAAGAGTATAAACAATCAAAAAATGGCATTGTAAAAAGCGATACAGATGATTTTGAAGATGATGTGTTTACCGTTGGACAGGACTTAAAAATTGATCTAGCAGATATGGATTATCAATCATGGGAAAAAAAATTAGTAGCGGATAAGTATGTGTTTACTGAACTATTGGATGTTGTAAATCGTATTACTACGGAACACGATACAAAGATGGCAACACTTCAAGAACTAATTTTTAAAAAGATAGATAATCCGATTAATAAAGGAAATAAAAAGGTCCTAATCTTCACGGCTTTTTCTGATACAGCAGACTATTTATATAAATATTTATCTAATCAATTAATCCAAAAAGATGGGGTTCATACAGCTTTGATATCGGGAACACGAACAGAGTCAACCATTCCAGGAAGAAAAAACGATTTTAATGAGTTGCTTACTTTATTTAGTCCCAAATCTAAAAATCGTGATGCATTAGGTTTAGATGGTGAAATTGATGTAGTGATTGCGACAGATGTCATTAGCGAAGGTCAAAATTTGCAAGATGCAGATTATCTAATTAATTACGATATCCACTGGAATCCCGTTCGTATTATTCAACGTTTTGGTCGTATTGACCGAATTGGATCTACCAACGATGTCATTCAAATGGTCAATATTTGGCCTGATATTAGTCTTGATGAATATATTAATTTAAAAGCACGGGTTGAGAACCGAGCAAAGTTAGTGGCTATATCCTCAACAGGGGAGGATACCATCGATAATACAGATCCAGATATGGAATATCGTAAAAAACAACTAGAAACGTTACAGAATGAAGTGGTTGATTTAGAGGATATGTCAAGTGGCATCAATATTATGGATTTAGGTCTGAACGAGTTTCAACTTGACCTGCAAAAATTGAGGGAAAAATACGGAGATTACGAAGCAAAGCCCTATGGAATTCATGCGATAACAAAGGCTGATAGTAATCATCCAGCAGGTGTTATCTTTGTTTTAAGAAATCGAAACAACGCTATGAATATAGACAAACAAAATCGATTACATCCGTTTTATTTAGTCTATATCGCTGAAAATGGTGAGATTATTTCGAATCATTTTAATCCTAAAAAAATTCTAGATGATATGCGGTATCTATCCAGAGAAAAATCTGTACCGATTGAGAACCTCGTGCAATCATTTAACATAGAAACACTTGAGGGGAAAGATATGAGTAAGTATTCGAATTTACTGAATCAAGCAATTGATTCAATGATTAATGGTAAACAAGAAAAAGATATTGATAGTCTCTTTACGACGGGAGGCACCACAGCTTTAGAAAATGATATCAGTGGATTAAATGATTTTGAATTAATTGATTTTTTAGTTGTTAGGAGTGAGTAGATGATCCTAGAGATTCCAAAACAAGCAGTTGTGAATCGTATTATTCCCAAAGATCGATTTAACTTTGATGATGCTACGAAGATTGAGCGTATCCGTTGGGTGGGTAAACTTGCGCCTAATACAATTAATCTGCCTGCTAAAAAAATACAGGAAATTGAGGTTTTTAGTGTTGACATGCCCGAATTTGATTTAAATGTTATTAAGGAGATTGTCACTAAAATACCGCAAGAGATTCTATTCATCGTCAATGATGAACTTGCTATAATGTACTATCAAGGAAAATGTATTTCTAAAAAAGTAAAAAATCATCTGCAAATTAAAGGATTATCTATTGATGAGGTTCGTGACAATTTTATTCGTCAATTGTTAGATATTGGGGATATCTCTAAACCATTGAAGAAACAAGTAGATGAAATACAGATAATCAATGGATTGGAATTGGAAATAGATCGAATCAATACACAGATTAAAAAATCTATCCAAACTAATAAAAAACAAGCATTGGCTAGAGAAAGATATACAATAGAACAGAAACTAGCCAAATTAAAAGGAGAATAAAGATGTCTGATAGACCAGAAAAAATCAATTTATCTGATGTTCATTCACGTCAAGTAGATACTGATTTATTGAATGAATTACGTGAGTTATTTGTCAAGGCAGAAGAACAAAAAGAACGTTACGATTTTACTTGGAACGGAAAAGCCAAATCCTATTTTGAAGCTGCAGCACCAACCACTAAAACACTGCGTGCACAGCCGGAAGAAAGTGTAGATTTTGAAAAATCTGAGAATCTATTTATTACGGGGGATAATCTTGAAGCATTGAAATTATTGCAAGAATCTTATCTTGGAAAAATAGATATGATTTATATTGATCCACCCTATAACACAGGAAAGGACTTTGTTTACCAAGATAACTTCAAAAAAACACAAAAAGAGAATGACGTATCAGAAGGAATTTTAGATGAAGATGGGAATCGATTAGTAAAGAATGAAAAAACCAATGGTCGCTACCATTCTGATTGGTTAACTATGATGTATCCACGCTTAAAGTTAGCTCGAAATCTGTTATCGGATACAGGTGTTATTTTTGTCTCTATAGATGATAACGAACAAGCAAATTTAAAATTGTTAATGGATGAAACCTTTGGTGAGGATAATTTTATTGGGAATTTATCAGTCGAAAATAATCCTAAAGGCAGAAAAAACGCTAAGTTTATTTCCGTTAGCAGTGAGTTTGTCATCTTATACGCTAAAAAAATTAATGAATCTAAATTTATTGAAAACATACCGAAAAGATCCACAGAAATGATTAAAGATGAGAATGGTAATTTCGTTCATAATAGCGGAAAACGCATTCTGGTAGGGGAAAATAAATTTAATGATGTAGTTACTAACTACAGTTCTAAAAAACATTACAGCGTTTACTATCAGCCTGAAAAACAGAAAATTCATTTTAGAAAAGAGAAGGACATACTCGATATTGATAATGAATTAATTGGTGAAGGATATATTCGATATATTTCAGAAACAAATAATAAATTTGTAGAAAATACGTACTCTATAGATAAATTTATGGAACTTTTTGAAACTAATTCGTTACAGTTTACAGATACTAAAATTTTTGAAAAAAATTTTAGTACAACGAAAAGATTAAAAAGTATCGTAACCAATTTAAAGTATCAAGCAATTATTAACAATAAGCCTACTGATTATCATCTAGATCTAACTACCACAAAGGCCAAACAAAAACTCAAATTACTTTTTGATAACCGTGAGGTATTTTCTTCGCCAAAGAGTACTGATTTAATCAAATTATTTTTAACGTTGTTTAGCAGTAAAAATATTACGGTTTTTGATTTTTTTGCAGGTTCAGGTACTACAGCAGATGCAGTAATGCAACTAAACGCAGAAGATGGTGGTAATCGTAAGTTTATCCTCGGTACCCTTGATGAAGAGACTCCTGAAGATTCAGAAGCACGTAAAGCGGGATATACTACGATTGATAAAATTTCTCGAGAAAGAATCCGTCGTGCTGCTGAAAAAGTTGGTGATAAAAGTGGTTTCCGTGCCTTAAAGGTGGATTCCACAGGTTTAAAAGAAGATGTCTTTAAAACAGCTGGTGAACTCGATCAAATAGATTTACTACAAGATATTGATAATCACTCTGATAACCGTTCGGATTATGACTTACTCTATGACGTGTTAGTAGATGGTGCGTTAGAATATAATCGACCAATTACGATTGACACGATGAATGATGAACAGATTATCAAATATGATTATTTAGGAGAATTATCGGGAGTAGTATGCTACTTTGGTGGAAACTTAACAGATGAATTAACACGCCAAATTGCCACACTCAAACCTTTGATTGCAGTCTTTAAAGAATCAACTTTTGATAAATCCGCTCAAAAGGTGAATGTGATGGAACAGTTCCGTATTATCAGTCCTGATACGAAAGTGAAGGTGATTTGATGCGAAATTATCAAATAAATCTGGAGGGTCAAAGATGAAACTTCAGTATAAGAACCAACAATTTCAACTAGATGCCGTAGAGGCGATTACTTCTATTTTTGAAGGACAGCCTAGGCAAACCAGCATGTCTTATATGATGGATATAGGGAAAGAAAAAAACATTACTTTAGATATTGTCAATGGATTTAAAAATGCAGATATTTCATTACCAGATAGTGATCTTTTAAAAAATATTCAAGCAACGCAAAAAAAGAATGGCATACTTACGGATAATAAACTTGTTAAGATGTCCATTGGTGGTAAGGATAAAAATACAAAGATTGATAACTCGAAAGATTGTTTGACTTTAACAGTGGAAATGGAAACTGGTACGGGTAAAACATATACGTATATCAAAACTATGCTTGAATTAAATAAGCAATATGGTTGGTCGAAATTTATCATTGTCGTTCCGAGCGTCGCTATTCGTGAAGGTGTCGCCAAAACATTTGAGTCTACCGCCGAACACTTTAAACAAGCATACGGTGTTGGTGTTCGTCACTTTATTTATAACTCTATTCAACTGGATGAAATCGAAGCCTTTGCGAGTGATGCTGGAATCAATGTGATGATTGTTAATACGCAGGCTTTTAATGCACGTGGAGCTGATGCACGGCGAATCGACATGATATTAGATCAATTCCGTGGACGCCGTCCGATTGATGTAATTGCAGCAACGAATCCAATTATGATTATAGATGAACCGCAATCAGTTTTAGGAAACGGATCAAAGGCCGAACTGAATGCTACACGTGTTGGCTTAGCAAAGTTTAACCCTTTATTTTTCATTAATTACTCAGCGACACATCGGGATAACTATAATATGGTTTATCGATTGGATGCTGTGGATGCATATCAAAAACATCTAGTAAAAAAAATAGCGGTGAAAGGAATTGAAATATCAGGTTCAAATGCTTCTAGTGGCTACCTGTATCTCGAATCTATTAAAGAGAAACCGGCATTAAAAGCACGGATTCAATTTGAAAAGTTATCCGCTACAGGAAATGTTGTAAAGACATCAAAATTGTTAGATAAAAGAGACAACATTTACCCTCTTTCGGGTGAAATAGAATCTTATAATAGTGGATTTGTCGTTTCAGAAATTAATGCGGTGGATCAATTTGTTGAGTTTACGAATGGACTAAAACTATCTGTTGGAGAAGTTGTTGGAAATACCAATGATGAGGATTTAAGGCGCATACAAATTCGTGAGACCATCCATTCTCATCTTGCTAAAGAAGAAAGCCTGTTCAAACGTGAAATTAAAACATTATCATTATTTTTCATTGATGAAGTAGTCAAATATAAAGATTATGAAGCTATTGATGATAAAGGTACGTACGCAAGAATTTTCGAAGAAGAATACGAAAATATTGTACGAGATCGATTAACAGATACTTTATTAGATGAAAAATATCGAACTTATCTTGAACGTGAATTGGAATCTCCAGAAAAGGTTCATGCTGGATACTTTTCGATCGATAAAAAAGGAAAATCTGTTGATAGCAAAATCAAACGTGGTAGTGAATCGAGTGATGACATTTCAGCATATGACCTGATTATGAAAAATAAAGAGCGTCTATTATCATTTGAAGAGCCTGTTCGATTCATTTTCTCTCATTCAGCGCTAAAAGAAGGTTGGGATAATCCGAACGTTTTCCAAATTGCGACATTACGTCAATCTTCATCGGATATTAAAAAACGACAAGAAATCGGTCGTGGATTACGTTTAGCGGTAAATCAAAAAGGTGATCGCCAAGATGAACAATCTTTGGGTGAAAACGAGGTTCAACAAGTAAATGTATTGACTGTTATCGCCAACGAAAGTTACGAAAGCTTCGCTCGGGATCTTCAATCGGAAATAGCGGATGCAATCAAAAATAGACCAAAACTTATCGAACCTAAATTATTTGAAGGGCGAGAACTTGTTGTAGAAGACAGCAATGGACAAGTGACTGCAAAAATGGTGGTTGATAATACGCAGGCAGCCGGAATATGGGCCAGCTTAAAATCAGGGAAACTGATCGAAAAAAATAAGCAAACTTCTTCTACTTACCAAAACCTATCAGCTACAGAACAACTAGAGGCTATTCAGGAAGTTTTAGATGAAGAATTTCAAGTATTCGCCCTTCCAATTCAAAATTTAATAAATAGTGTATACAATCTCAAAGATCTACCTATTGAAAATGAGAATAAACGAACTACTTTAAAATTAACCCGTGAAAAATATGCAAGTAAAGAATTTAAAAACTTATGGTCAAAAATAAATCGTAAATCTTACTATACAGTCGATTTTGATGATCAAGAAATTATTGAAAAGTCGATTCAACTTATCAATAAAAATTTAACTGTTAAAACACTAAAAGCTCGTATCACTGAAGGCAATATGCAAGCTACTGATACAGGGACAATATTTACAGTAGATGGTAAGCGAACAACTGATATATATAGTCCGGTAAATACTGTTAAATATGATTTAATTGGAGAAGTTTCTCAAAATGTAGGATTACTTCGCAAAACAGTTGCATATATTTTAAGTGGTATCCACCATGAACAATTTGCAAAATATCAATCAAATCCTGAAAACTTCATTGTACAAATTAGCAACATCATCAATGGTGTAAAAGCACAAAATATTATCTCGCATATTGTTTATAACAAATTAGATGAAGTATGGGATGAAGATGCCATATTTGCTAATAGTGATATTCAAGGAATTATGGGGCAAAATGTATTTGATGCGAAAAAACATCTGTATGATAAAGTTCGAGTGGATTCTGAAGTGGAAAAACGATTTGCTAGTGATCTAGACGTCGAACAGAATGTTGAAATGTATGTTAAGTTGCCTGGTGGATTCTATATAAATACGCCAGTAGGTAAATATAATCCTGACTGGGCGATTGTCTTGAATGAAACGGATCATAAACATGTCTATTTCATTGCCGAAACCAAAGGGGTTTCAGAAAATATTGAACTAAGTTTAAAAGGTGTTGAAAATGCTAAAATCGAAGCCGCACGTCAGCATTTTAAAATCATTTCTAATAGTGAAGTAACATATGACGTTGTTGACAGCTATGACAAGATGATGGATAAATTATCTTCACACATCTAAATAGGGTCCATAATTAGAAATAACCCCTATAAAAAACTACGCGAATTGTAAAATTAAGTTAGAAAAATAAAAAGGCATTTATGGTACACTCAAATTGTATTTCCGACGAAAGAA
>NZ_CAKQBI010000056.1:0-9207 GCF_934216135.1 uncultured Rummeliibacillus sp.
CCAATTGAATCACCAGTTGTCCGGATCAACTGGAAATTCTATCGGAAAGAGCTCTTACTACTAATATACGAGGAGATATATATGGAAAAAGAAAAACTATGGACAAAGGATTTTATCAGTATTACTGCTATTAACTTCTTTTTAATGTTGACTTTCTATCTACTAATGGTTACCATTTCAGTTTTTGCCTCTGAACACTTTGGAGCCAATGAAAGTACATCCGGGTTAGCATCAAGTATTTTTGTTATCGGAGCATTGTTTGGTCGTATTTTAGGAGGAAAGTATATTAATAGTTTTGGTCGTAAGAGAATTCTATTATTAGGTATTTTCATCATGATTATTAGTTCTATTATCTATTTTATTCCTGGTGGTTTAAGCCTATTAATGGCTAATCGCGTACTTCATGGTTTTGGCTTTGGAGTTGCAGGTACTGCTACAGGTACCATTGCAGCTCAAGTCATTCCAAACAGTAGAAATGGTGAGGGAATCGGCTATTTTGCGCTTAGCATGAACTTAGCATGACTCTTGCTACAGCTATTGGACCATTTATCGGAATTTTTATTTTAGATCACTTTCATTTTAATGCAATATTTGTATTTTGTTTAATCTGTATCATTATTAGCCTAATTTTATCTATTTTGATTCATGTACAAGAAATTAAGCTAACACGAGATCAATTAGATGAGATGAAAGGATTTAAACTATCAAATTTCATCGAACGAAAATCTGTGCCAATTACATTAATCGCAACTGTTACTGCATTTTGTTATTCTGGTGTTCTATCATTTCTAACATTTTACGCTAAAGAAAACCACGTGACAGAAGCAGCTGGATATTTCTTCATAGTATACGCAGTTGCCGTTCTAATATCTCGCCCATTCACTGGACGTCAGTTTGATCTAAAAGGTCCAAACTTTGTTATGTATCCAGCAATCATTTGTCTATTGTTAGGATTATTTATCTTAAGTCAATCAGAAACTGGTATAGTTTTATTAGTTGCTGGAGCATTGCTTGGAATAGGTTATGGTACTTTGTTCTGTAACATTAAAGAAAAGTAATTGTACATGATGCTTGACTTCATCATATCTTGTTTATAATGTTGCACATATTATTAAAATGTACATTACTAAATAAATTTTAGTGGTGTACATTTTTTTGTTTAGTGCAATTTATTAAAGAAAGTATGTACCATATTACATAGAAAAAAGTTAAAGTAAAATAGTTGTTTTTAATTGTGGAGGTGATTGCTTTTGTATTGGTATGAATACTGCCCAAAGCATATAGAAAGCAAGTATAAGCTTTTAGTATTTAAAGAAAACCAACCATTTTTACCGCTAACAGATTATTATAATGATTGTTTAGGAAGAATCGATAAGAGTTCTGCAACATCTTACTTAAACTGTTTACTTCCCTTTTTCAAATGGTTAGAGGAAGAAAGTAATTTTCAAGGTGAACGAGTGCAATGGAATGATGCAGAAGAAAAGATACGAGTAGTTGTTGAAGATTATTTAATGCATGAAATGAACTGCAAGATTCGAGATCGAGAATCATTTCGTTTTATAAATCTAACCAATAAAAGTCCAAATACAGTTAGTCGCTTTTTATCAGCATTAAAATCATTTTATAAAGCAATGATCCGATTAAATCAATATACTTATAATAATCCATTAATTGATGGTCAAGCTATATCGAATCGATACAAAGAAGAAATAAACGGTGTCCGAGTTGATAAACCTAGAATGCCTTCTGTTGCCGGAACAGAAGATCCTTTAATGCATCGCAGATTAACAGATTCCTATTTTAAAATCATTAACGAAGAATGGCAACCACAAATTATTGATGATATTAATCTCCCTTATCAAGTATATCAAGCTGGAAATAAAGTAAATTGGTCACAACGAGAAATGATCATTGCCCGTATGCTATTTGAAACAGGTGCAAGAGCATCTGAAATTATTGAATTAACTATTGGAGATTATCGAAATAGAAAAAGCCATCAAGAAGTTATTACTTTTAACAAAGGTAGTTATGGAAAAAAAGTAAAGTTTCTACGATTCAGTAAAGACACCGTTAAACGGTTATTTCACTACATTGATACCGAACGGAAATTCTTTGATAAAGATCATTTATGTTCTCATGAATTATCCGATGGTGCTCCTATTTTTTTATCATCTAATGGTACTCCTTTTACTTATCATGCTTGGTACTATCATTGGAATCGAGCAATGCATGCAAATAAGTTAAGTTTAAATCCTCATAAGGCAAGACATTGGTTCGTAACATCAAGACTACGAGAGATTTATAATATTTCAATAAATGAATCTGAAATAGAGCAACGGAAAAATGAACTGATTAAATATATGAAGTGGAGAAATCCTGATACGATGAATGTATATGAACATTATTTTGATGAAACAAAGCATCGTGAAGCCCATGATCAAATGTTAAAACAAATGAAGCAAAATGAAAACGATTATAATAAGCTACGGAAATCTTCGAAAAAGTTACAAGTATCACAAACGCTAAAAGATGAAATTTTTGATGAAAATTTAAGAGATTTGATTGAAGGGTTGGAGTAAATGTGAATATAGCTGCACAACAGATACCAAAATCAGAATGGTATCAGCAATGGAATGGAAAAATAGATATTAAGTTACTGTGTCTACAAAATAATCGAAAGGAATTTTTACTCGACAAAGTTGATGAAAGACTCCTTTACTACATAGATAATAATTGTATAGAAACTGTATGGGTAAATCATTTATTATTTGGGGTATTCGTTAGCACTGATAGAAATTTAGATTATCAATCAATTTCTAATAAAATTAGAACTATTAACGTGAGATTCAAAGATATTTTTTCAGTCTTTAACTTAACATCAATGGAATCATTTGATGTAGAAACACATGGGTATAAGTATCTAAAAGGTGATATATTTCCAGATGATTCGAATAGCAAAAGATATCAGTTCATTAGTCAATATAAGATATTAACCTACGAAACAAATAAATGGTTACATCAGAAACTTAACCTTGAGGAAAGAAAATACTTCAAGCATTTCTTACTCATTGATCCTAAATTTGATCTAAGAGAATTTTCTTTACATAAGATAGTCAAGGAGGAAGCCCAAACTATTCGTAAAGATGATACAGATGCTATTGCGCCGAATCTTCCGAAAATTCGTATAGAAGCAAATTTCCGATGGAATCAGATAAAAAGACTTCGAGAAGCATTCAGAGAGACTATTGAGAATGTTCAAACAAAGTCATTAGAACTACCATTAGAATTTCAATATGATGAGCCTGAACGAGTAGGAGAACGTTTTTATTTTCGGTTATGGGATAAACGATCTTTTGTTCTTAATCATCAAGAAAAATTTAGTTCACAAACTATTTGTTCAGCTACCAAAAGAAAATCAACATACTCCAACAAAAACAACTCATACTTTCTTGAATTTATAAAAGCTGAATCTTTAAATGGTGAATCAGAAGTGGAAGGTCTGTGGTTTAATGAGTTAATTGAAAATAACGTTCTTTCGAAATTGCCCGAAAATTGCTCAAAAGAAGTGTTTGAAAATAGACTTGAATTTTTATCTTTATGGGGTTATGTGGAAAAAAAATCAGAACTTCCTAACCCATTCAGTTTGGCACATAAAGGCATTATCACAAACTCTTCTTTCGTAACTAGACATAAGGACAAAGTAAAGGGTCTTCTATTTGATGTAGAACCGTTTTATACAGGCTGTACTTTCGGTTTATTAGCAATCGATATTTTGACAACAACTGGTGCAAGAGTAAATGAACTATTGCAAATCAATAATACAAAAGAGTGCATTGAATTTAAAAAAATAAACGGTAAAATCCACTTCTCTTTTAAAGCTATTCCAAAAGGGAGGGATGCTTTAGAAGAATTCTATATTAGTAAACAAACAATGGAGCTAATCCAAATTGTTTCGAGGATGTTGAAAGAACATTATTCCAACTCTAAGATTCCGAGTATTATATATCGTGATAAAAGAAAACATTTATTCAAAGAACCAAAACCATATTTCTTTCAATATGCTGGTAAGGGGCTGCTAAATGCTACCATCAGCTCTTGTATTCGTTTTCTTCTACACGGTCTATATTTTGAAACACAAAATGGAAAACCTATAAAAATCAAAAGCCATCTCCTACGCCATGCATTCGCTACAGAAGCCGTACAACGTCAAAAAATACCGATTGATATTGTAGCAAAAATATTGCATCAAAAAGATTTAAGGATTACTGGTTATTATTCAGCACCAACTCCTTCACAAATTGCAGAATCAGTTAGTGAACTGCAAGATGTGATTTCAAGTTATGTAGATATAGATGATGCGTATTTAAGAAGCCCAAAAGAGTTACAAGAAGAATTAGATGATTACAAGGAGAAAGTTGGTGTATTCAACAAAGTACTAGGTGGTACATGTGTCACTGATTATATATGCCCAAATAAAATGCAATGTTTAGGCTGTAAGGCCAAAGTACCCGAACCAAGCCAAGAAGAAGAACTTTTAGAGGTTATAAAATTATCTAAAGATATGGAAAAGCGTTTTAAAGAGTTAGGATTAGAAGTTGAAGTTCGAAAAGCAAAAGAAATGGCAAAACAGGCAAAAATCGAACTTAAGGAAATTGATTTAATCAAAAAATATAGAGAGGAACGTCATCATGAACCATCCATACAGCAAAACCCATTCAGATAATCGAGAATGGCTTGATAAAGTACATCAACAACGTAAAGAGCGTTCTGTTTCCATTGGGATTGAAACAATTGAATATCTTATCGAACAAGGCATTCCTGTAACCTATCATAATATTAGTCAGCATTCGAAACATTTTGACACTCAAGAAAAAGGGATTCATCCCAATACAATAAAGAGTAATGATGAATTGTATACCTATTACAAAAAGCATAGCAAAACATATAAAGTAAATATGGTTCGTAAAAAGCTCAAAACGCCTCTTAAATTTGATGAATCAAATTTAAGAAAGATTTCTCCTAATCGTAATATAGATGTTGTTAAAAAGAAGTACATGAAGCTCTCAAAGGAAGAATTAGTGAACAAGCTAATAGCTGTGGAACAATATATAGCGGAGAATCAAAGTCGTTGGGTTGCTAACCATTTTGAGCAGTTTAAATAGATATTAATGGGATACAAAATAGCCTTGTTAAATTATAATTAACAAGGCTACCTTAACTTTCTTGTTAAACAAAAGCACCCTTTAGTTGAAAGAGAAAAGAGACGCTTCTTTAACAATCGCGCCCTATAATGGAATAACTATAAGAAGTTCTCAAACCTAAAATCACTTAATTCATCTTTAACTAACGCTCCCGATTGTTGAACAACCCATTACTCTACACTCAAAGAGTTACCTACCTCTTAATTTACCCAATTTATTACTATAAATAATTTGATATAAATCAAACCAATTGACATATTGGTATATTTCAATATAATAACACTATAACATATTGATATATTTCAATATGTTAATATTAGGAGGTTTTATCAAAATGGAAAACACAAATCTTTTATTACAACGTCACTCAATTCGTGACTTTACAGATAAGGAAATTGACATCGAATTATTAAAACAAATTATTGCTGAGGCACAGCGAGCGCCTTCATATGAAAATAGCCAGCCTTGGAAAGCATATATTGCAACAGGTGAAACACTAAAAAACATTCGTAAAGTACACGCTGAAAAAGTTGCAGCTCGTCAAAGAAGTTATACAGAGGTAGTTCCTCCTCGTGAGTGGAAAGAGTATCCTAAAAATAACGTAGCAAATTATATGAAGGAGACAGAAGAGTTGATTGGTGCTGATGGTATTCAAGATTTATTAGCACAAAATGCTGTTTTATTTAATGCACCAGCTATCGTTTACTTAACTCTACCAAAGGATTCTTCACTGTATTCTGCATATGATGTAGGTGCATTTGGTTATGGTATTTTACTTTCTGCTTGTCACCACGGTTTAGGGGCAGTTCCTGCTTACGAACTTATCCGTTATCCAGATGAAATTCGTGAAAACTTTGATATTTCAGAAGAAGAGTCAATCCTTATGGGAATCGCAATCGGCTACCCAACACCAGACAAACCATTAAGCACTTTAGTTATGTCACGTAATAGCTTAGATAACGTTTTACAAATTAACAAATAATATATTCCCCCTTTTCTTTCTGTGACTTAAGTTTAATTGTTTGAACGTAGAAAGGGGTTTTTAAATTGATTACATTGAAATATTGCAATATGTAGTAGATAATAATGATACTTTTAAAAACTTGCTCTTAATATAAGGAGGGTAATATGGAAAATATTGATTTAGAAATGATTGACGTGTTTAAGGCTATTTCCAATGAAACACGATTAAAAATATTGAAATTACTAAAAGAACCAGAAGTGAATTTTGGTTATGAAAATACAAAAGTACCAGAGGCAAAGCCATCCGAAGTAGGTGTTTGTGTCGGTCAAATTACAGAAAAAATTGATATGAATCAATCTACTATGTCACAATATTTATCGATGATGGCGAAAGCAGGTCTTCTAATTCCCACGCGAATGGGGAAATGGACATACTATCGTCGCAATGAAGAAAAAATTCAGCAAATTAGTCGATATCTAAGTACAGAAATATAAACTTATAATGCAATTAATCTAATTAATATAAAGTTGCTTGTAGAGCAGGTGTAGCAGAGGCTTCATCTGTTTTTTTATGAACAGTTTTTATATCTAATTTGGTGTAACAATTGCAACCTTCCTTACCTAAGCATCTTTTGGCAACATTTCACAAAAGAATGTTATTCAACAATATGGCCCGATTATTGAATATAAGTTATATCTTTAAACACAAATAAAAGCTGAACTAATTTTGTATTAGTTCAGCTTTAAAATAACTTATTATAATGTTACACATTGTATAAAAAATACTGATACATCAAGTGAATTACTTATAATCTTGACTTTTAATAAAAATATGTCAAGTGCACAAGCAGTTGCAATTTCAGAAGCTCCACCACATCGTGTGGGACTTACTACTTCAACATTCTTTATCTTAACTGACATTGGACTAGGTCTAGGGCCTTTCATCCAAGGGTTGTTTATACCATCTGTAGGATACAATGGTTTGTATATTATTTTAGGTATTTGTGCAGTTTTATGCTTACCATTACAACATATTTTATATGGAAAAAAAGCACACCTAAAAGAGGAATATTAAATTCAACTATTCTATTGCTTAAAATTATAACTAGTGGTATTAATGAGGCGAGATGATTTAAAAAGTAGACAAAGCTGGAAATAATTTTCTTGCTTTGTCTTTTCAATCAGGCGATAAACTACATTAGTGCTAGCTAATAATATCCTCCTTATTAGCGCATTCATTTGAAATGCACTTCAATAACTCCTATACTCAAATAGATAAGAATAATTTAATCAGTGCTACTCTGGAGGTTGCTTTCTATGGAGGAAACAAATTTTTTTCATAACTTTTTATTGCTTTATCGTCCTTTAAATAATGTATTAAATAAGAAACTAGAAGAATATAATCTCTTTACATCTCAATGGTCTATTTTGTTTTATATTAATAAATATGAAAATATTACATTAGTTGAAATTGCAAAGCACTTATATGTGGAACGACCAACAATCACAAGAGCTGTTCTAAAATTAGAAGAGCTTGATTATATAGAGCAAATTCATGGCAATAATCGCCGTGAAAAAAGAATCCAACTAACACCCTTAGGTCAAAATGTTTTTAATGACATTCGAAATTCATTGGATTCGTATCAACGACATGTTTTATCTGGAATTTCAGATGAAGAAATGAAAAAAATGATTCAATTGATGGAAACAATTCGTAATAATATTGTGGAAGAATAGAAAAAAAGAGCCTGCGATCAGTATAAGATCGCAGGTTCTATTATAGTTCGATAATTCCATAATGAAACTTCGCATTTAAACGAATATCTCGTTTGAAATGATAACGTTCAAAAAGTGGTGATCGAAAGTGTGCTTTTAGTACAACTCTTTTTTTCGCTACTCGCTTAGCCTCGAATACCCATTTATCGGTTAAAGTCTCATGTAAACCCGCATCTCTCAATGGGGTAAAGTTATTGGATTCTTCAATCGGTTCTTCAAACATTGGATCCATATAAACAACATCAAATGAATGATCGGGTTGTTTTTTCAAATAATCTAACGCTAAGATTGAAATAACACGAATTTGTTCCATACATTTTAGTAAAGGTAATTCTGTAATGTCATATCTTTTCATACCTTCACGAACTACAAAAGCTACGTTAGGATTACCTTCACACCCTACAACTTTACCGGTCTCTCCAACCGTATAAGCTGCCAACATACTATCAGAACCTATTCCCAAGGTACAATCTAGCATTGAATCACCTTTTTGCAAATTGACAGCATCTAAAAAGGGATCATGCTCTCCTCGTGCAACTCGCTTTAATCGAAATGCTGCAGAACTTGGATGAAAGAAAAATGGCTCCGTCACTCCAAATGGATAATATTCATAACGATTTTTTCCTGCTACGATCACATTTGCAGATTCAAATTCAGCAATCTTTTTTACGGATCTTTTTCTTCTTTCTATAAAAGGGACATTAAGCGCCTGACAAGCTGCATCAGCTAAACGAAGCGACTGCTGATCTGGACGTCCTGCCGTTGTAACAATGGTTTTTAATCCGCACATACTTGGTCAAGAACACCTGCTAAATGGTCACGAACTTGTTCCATTGCATATCCCTCAATTTGTTCACGTGGGATAAAGTACGCTAAATTACCGTCTTTCCAAACAGCTACAGATGGTGAACTTGGTGGAACTTCTTCAAAGAAGCTACGCATTTGTGCAGTTGCTTCACGATCTTGTCCTGCAAATACAGTCACTAAATGATCTGGTTTGTGTTCAGCTTGTTGAATTGCCTCAATAACAGCTGGACGAGCAAGGCCTGCTGCACATCCACAAATAGAGTTAATCACTATCAATGAAGTTCCTTTAGATTCTTGCATATGATCAGCCACTTCATCAGGTGTTTTCAACTCTGTAAAGCCTGCATTAACTAATTCTTCACGCATTGGTTTAACAATGCCTTGCATATACTCTTCGTATGGATTCATGGTTTCATCCTCTTTCATATTTTGTTTAAAATCCTTGATTTATAAGGTTTTT
>NZ_CAKQBI010000057.1:0-8115 GCF_934216135.1 uncultured Rummeliibacillus sp.
TCATAAGGGAAGGCATTCCCTATTTCTATACAATTCAGAAATCTTTTATGCATTTACACAAGATATTTTACGCTCTCTCTAAATAATGGCTCTACAATAACTAGTGTCGATGGATAATAAAAATTGTCTATCGACACTTTTTTACGCAAAAAAGGACATCTCCTCATCCTTAGTGCTACAATCATGTCGACTAAAACCCAATTGAAAGCAGATGATAATATATTCTGTACTGTCTTTATACAAGATAATGTCCTTAAAACTGATACCGAAAATAGAAATATTATTTATCACTTCGAACGATACTATAGCTTATCCAGTCGTAAGACTGTTAAATCGTGTAACCACTCAAGTTAAAATCGCTACTATGCATCAATCTCAATGGAACTCTAGAGAATATCGCCTTTTAAAATACTATTGGAGTTTATATTTAAAACCATTCAATCAGATAGAGTCGAAAAATCCTACTTAGAAATCACATTTAAAGGATTGTTTAACCTCTAAACAAGTTGTTTCCGAAGATATTAGTGCTAATTCGGATTTTTCTGAAGTCTACTTTGTTGTTCAATCCATTGCTGATACCATTCGGTATCAAAACAAAGAAAGATTGTTACAACTACTTAAAACCAAAACTACTAATCCATCGCACACTTACGTATATAGAAACTGAAAACACTTAAGAGATTATATATATCAAATTTATATTTAAAGCTAAAAAAGAAAACCAATTCGTAAATGAATTGATTTTCTTCATCAACACTTGTTGACTTAGGGCCTAAATAATTAGGGAGTATTTCGTAAAAATACGGAATTTCTTTTATTTATTAAATTGAAATCAAATCTTTCACATGAAAATTAACTCCAACTTGATAAATATTTTGTTTTGGATTTGCATAACGGATTAAGGCTCTTCGTTTCTCTCCGTCAAAATACCATCCTGAATTAGTATCTTTAAATTTTTCATAACTAAGATATCTATCCAATTCTTCCTGTTCAATTCTCACTGTCAAAGGTGCTATCTTTGAACAATAAACTTCTAATTCAATAGTTTTAACTTTAGTTTGATAACTTCCTTCACGTTGTACATTAATATTTACTCCATCTGAATCGGGTTTAACTCGAACTTTGGTCTCCAAAAATTCTCCTTTTTTATAGTCATTGGACACCCCATCATCTTCATAAATTGTAAACGAAGTTTCCGTACTTGGCTCAATCATCAATTCAAGTTTATTAATTAAATCATTATGAACGTTATTAAGCTCTTTACTCTGTGGAACGATACTGCCACATCTTAAAAACATCGGAATACTAGATAAATCAACAGGTATTTCAATTGTTTGACCACCATCGTAGTATTTCGAAGTTTTCATATCAAACCATTTCGTGCCCTCAGGTAGATATATTTGTTTTTGAACTTGATCTCGTTCAAGGACATTGGCTATTAATAATGATGGTCCTAACATGAACTCAAAACTTTCCTCCGCAACGGCTGGATCATTTTGAAATTCGTAGACAAGTGGACGCATAATCGGTTCACCCTTAGTAGCTGCAATGTGTAAAAGAGAATAAAAATAAGGAATTAACGAATATCTGAGTTTAATTGCATCTCTAATATATTTAGTATAGTTCGGATATGTCCAAGGTTCAGTAACTGTATTATCGGTATTACATGAATGAATTGAAAATCTAGGCTGAAAAATCCCATTTTGTACCCAACGGACAAATAGTTCAGGTTCTGGTAGTGGCCCATCGAACCCACCAATATCGCAACCTTGATTTGCCACACCAGATAATCCCATGCCTAAGATAGTTGGAACATTATACTTTAAGTTCGTCCAACTTGTATAATTATCTCCTGCCCAAGTTTGTGCGTACCTTTGTATACCAGCAAAGCCCGCTCTATTCACTAAATATGGCCTTTTTTCAGGCATAGCTTCGTTAATTGCATCTTTAGCAGCCTTTGCCATCATCGTCGACATAACAGGCTTCAATTCACCAATGGTTTTGCCTTGACCCTCAGCGTCTACTCTAGCATTATCATCATTAATCTCATATTCATTATTATCATTCCAGATTGAACTTATTCCATTCGAAATTAAGGACCTCTTCATATATTTTTTCCAAGTCTCTCTACCTTTCGGGCTTGTAAAATCAACAAAGTGAGCTGCACCTCCCCAATATTGATCAACTTGATCATCATCGTTATTTTGGTTTCTGACATATGCTTTGTTTTGCTCAAAATCTTTCTTAAAAGGATGTGTCAATAACATTCCTGGCTTAATATTCGGAGCTAACAAAACTCCTTTTTTTTCTAGTTCCTCAACAAATTTTTGGGGATTTGAAAATCGCTTTTTGTTCCAATTGAATACATATCTCTTACCGTCTTTTCCTGAAGTGTATCCTGAAGATAGAAAGAATCCATCACAAGGAATATCATTCTTTTTGCATGTATCAACGAAATCTAAAATAGCCTTATCCGCATCTTTTTCTAGTTCTGTATAGAACATTGTAGAGCCCATATATCCAAATGAAGACATTGGCATCATTGCAGATTTTCCAGTCAAATCCGTATAATGTTCTACTACATCTTTAATAGTTGGTCCGCCAATAAAAAATACATCAAGGTCTCCACCATCACACTGAAAATAGCTATATCTTAACCAATAATTACTATGTTCACAATCCATATCAAAAACTGAATCATGTGCTGTATTATAGAATAAACCAGTTGCAATATTATTTTCAGTGTTAAAATTAATGTAGAACGGAATCATTTTATATAGAGGGTCTGATTTTTTGGCATTCCATCCTAATGAATCTGTATTATGCATCCGCATACGTCGTTTGAATTTATTTAATTCCCCAGATTTTTCTCCGAATCCATAAAATTTATTCGTATCTCCCATCGTACTGTAATGGTATTCCCGTCCATTATCATCCATAACAAAAGAACGTCGTGGCAGATCCTTATGTACTACGTTTCCATATTTATCTACAATCTCAAAATAAAATGGTGCTTTATAGATATGTAGTGCATATTTCCCATTTTGTACTGTATATTTATCTTCTTTCTCTACCATTTGAATTTGTATTGGAGTAACTTTTTTTCTTTCGTTCGCTAATAATTCGTCAGTTGTATCTTCCCAAGCTGTCTTAACTAATGCGTAAGATTGTTCGGGTTTAAATTCATCATCAAACGTTCCGCGAATCCGAATAATATTTTCATCTAAAAGATATACCCTAAAGTTAGCTCCATCGGTCTTAATATCTAAATAATCGTCATTATTTTTAATATTCAATAAATTTCGGCTTGTTTTCATCTAAAGTCACACCATTCCTTTTTTAACTTTGTAAAAGAAAATATTTATCCAACAAGTGATATATTAGATACATCAGTATGTAATCACTTTAATATGTTATGTAAACGCTGTCAATAAGTAAAAAATTACTTTTTAACTTTATCTGTGTAACATTATTCCACAATGTTGTATTTTTTTATGTGATATTAATTTTCCATTGAAAACGCTTTCTTTAAGTGATATTATTTTGCTGTACTGATATATCAGATTAAAAATTAAAGGAGCGTGACACTTTTGGATAAAACACAAAAAACCATTACCTTAAATACTAAACCTTTTAATATTAAGGATAAGGTCGGTTATATGTTTGGCGACATTGGAAATAATTTCTCTTTCAACGTTGTTAACTCATTTTTGATGATTTTTTATACAAACGTACTTGGATTAACAGGGGCCCAGATTGGAATATTATTTCTCATAGCACGTTTTGTAGATGCATTCGCAGATATTACCGTGGGTCGACTTGTAGATAACAGTAAACTTCACAAATCAGGTCGTTTTAAACCTTGGATGAGTCGTATGCAATACCCATTATTAATTTTTCTAGTGCTATTATTCGTGCCAATTGTACAAACTTGGGCTCTTCCAGTTCGATTACTCTGGGTATTCATTACTTATCTCGGATGGGGAATCTTCTACTCTACCGTTAATATTCCATACGGATCGATGGCTTCTGCGATTAGTAGTGATCCTAATGATAAAACTTCTCTATCTACATTCCGTGCCCTCGGTTCGGCTTTAGGTAGTGCCATTACAAGTTACATTATTCCATTATTTATTTACATCGGAGCAACACAAAAAATTTCAGGAACTCGTTTTTTCTGGGTTGTAGCAGCTTGTGCAGTGCTAGGATGGGTGTGCTATGAATTAACCATTCACTTAACAACTGAACGTGTTAGGACCGAAAAAAGTGAAAAAGTCCCTTTGGGTCGTTTAGTTAAGGGTCTATTTGAAAATAAGGCGTTAGTTGTTTTAGTTTTAGTTGATATCATGGTTGTTATTAATCAAAATCTTTCGGGAACTATGATTTCATATCTATTCAACGATTATTTTAAAAACAAGAGTGCTATGGCTGTTGCTTTAATTTTTAATTTTGCTACTGTCATCTTACTCGCCCCATTTGGTCACTATCTCACTAAAAAATTTGGACGCAAGGAAACGTCAATTGTTGCTTTACTTTTTGGAGCTTTGATGTATGGTACTTTATTAGTAGTACATACTCAAAGTGTTGCTTTTTACTTAGTAATGCTTTTCTTTGGTTCTTTAGGTGCCGGTATGTTCAATTTAATGGTTTGGGCATTCATTACTGATGTTATTGATAATCACGAAGTACTCACTGGTGTCCGTGAAGATGGAATTGTTTATGGAGTAAATTCATTTGCACGAAAAGTTGCTCAAGCTATCGCTGGTGGATTTGGTGGTTTTATGCTTACTTTCATTGGATACCAATCATCTACAGGTGGCGGAGTCATTCAGAATGACGCTGTTATTCACCGTATTTATAACTTAGCAACCGGTATTCCAACTTTCTGTTTAGCTTTTGCTGCTTTATTGCTTCTATTCTTCTATCCACTTAGCAAAAAACGCGTTACTGAAAATGCTACTAAACTTGCAAAGTTACATGAAAATAATATTCAATAATAAAATTATTTACTAATTAAAAATTAGCTTATTCACTAAAAAAGAGGATTGAACAGTATTCTAAAATCGTTCAGTCCTCTTTTTAACTATCCAATTCCTAGCAACTAATATAGTTATAACCTGTTAATATTACTTTCCACTAAGCATCTAATTTTCTTATAGCTTCTGCAGAAGTTCTAGTTGAGCTTTCTACAGAAATCATGCCAAGCGTCTTATTTTTTAGAAGTAGTGGCTAGTAACCATTCTTAATTGATTCTTTTATCTTAAGACCAAGATTAATCATGTATTTGATTTCCTCTTGTGTATATGTATTAGTGTCAATAAAATCTCTTTTTGTATTCATAACTGGTACTCCCTTTCGTTTTGCTTTACTTTGTTTACATGCTTATCATAAATTAATTACAAATGCAAATAAAACATTTTTAAATGCCTTGCGACAGGGTTCTAACCTATGTAACACGTGTCATTTCATGAAACATGTTTCATTTCACATAAAAAAGCCTTCTCCACTAATTTGGAGAAAGCCTTTATAAATACCCTCTAGAGATTATTTAGTCTATATTCCATTAATCCATGACTGATTTCTGCAATTTGACCATACACTCGTTTATACAATCGATACATCTTTTCATATTTTTCAACATTACCACTATTAGGCACATATTCTTGATCATATGACACAAATTTTTGGGCACAATCGTTCAATGAATCGAACCAACCGACTCCCACAGCGGCAATCATTGCCGCTCCTAAGCCGGGCCCTTGTTCATTCTTTAAAGTAACCACTTTTTTATTGAAAACATCGGCTTGAATTTGGAGCCATAGTGGACTCTTAGCGCCTCCTCCGATTGATACTACCGTATCAAAATCACTACCCTTTTCGGCAAAGATTCGCATAATATCTTTGAACGAGAAGACAATTCCCTCTAATACAGCCCGGGTAAAGTCTGCCTTATTATGGGTTCCATCAATTCCAATGAAACTACCGCGCGCGTCACCATCAGGGTATGGAGTCCGTTCGCCAACAATATATGGCGTAAATAACAAACCATTAGCACCGACGGTGGAATCGCCTGCGGCGTTTACAAATTCTGTGAAATCTTGATCGGCACTGAAAGTCTTCTTAAACCAACTCAGACTGTAGCCCGCCGCTAAGGTCACTCCCATCGTATAAAATTTATTTGGAATAGCGTGGTTAAAGAAATGTAATGCTCCCTTATAATCGACATCGGCATTATCTTCATACTTCAATACTACTCCGGAAGTTCCAATTGAAGATAGGACTTGATTAGAACTTAAGATTCCGGCTCCAATCGCTCCTGCCGCATTATCAGCGGCTCCGCCGTAGATCTTAGTCGTCGTCTTCAATCCGGAGAACTTCGCATACGTATCTCCAATCGTACCAGCGAATCCAATGGATTCAATTAATGGCGGGAAGATTGTTTGAGGCAAATCGAAGGCGTCCGCAATCTTCGTACTCCAAGTTTTGTTTTCTTCATCTAACATTACGGTTCCTGCCGCGTCCGAATATTCCATCGCGATTTTCCCGGTCATCCGATATCTTAGATAATCCTTGGGCAATAAGAATACTGATACATTATTAAAGAGTTCTGGTTCATTTTCTTTTACCCATAAAAGTTTAGGCAAAGTAAATCCTTCTAGTGGAACATTACGAGTGATATCAATAAAATCTTGTCCCATTGTATCTAGAATTTCTTTGCATTGTTCCGTTGTTCGGGTATCATTCCACAAAATAGCTGGGCGTAAAACTTGATTATGGTCATCTAATAGAACCAGTCCATGCATTTGTCCAGAATAGCTAATCCCAGTAATTTCATCCGGTTTGATACCATCCACTTTAATCAACCGGTCGATAGCCGCAGTTGTTCCGGTTACCCAATCCTCCGGATTTTGTTCACTATAACCTGGTTCGGGCTGATTCAAACTGTAGGCTTCACTTTGTTGGGCGACAATTTTTCCTTCACGGCTTACGGCTGAAACCTTAACCGCACTTGTTCCTAAATCTACTCCTAATACAACTTCCATGTCATTCACCTCTTCAAAATAAAAAGGTGGCAATTCGCCACCTTTTCGCTTATTTGCCTAATACGGTAAAAATATAATTATTTAATGTTGATTTCAATTGTTCTAAGTGACCAGATTTTGTTGCGGCAATCAATTCTGATTGAGGCTTATCGATCACATAATCTTCAAGTTCTTTGAAGGTTACCTTATCATTTTCAAAGTCGGCACCGATACCAGACTTGAATGAGCTGTAGCGATCTTCAATTACTGAATCAAATACACGATCTTCAAGTAATTTAGCAGCTACTCTCAATCCAGCAGCATAAGTATCCATACCTGCAGTATGAGCTAAGAAGAGGTCTTCCATAGTGAATGATTGACGTCTTGGTTTAGCATCAAAGTTTAAACCACCAGTAGCTAGGCCACCATTCTTAAGCATCTCATACATAACAAGGGTTGCTTCATAAATATCATTAGGGAATTCATCAATATCCCAACCAATCAACTTGTCACCCATGTTGGCATCAAGCGAACCAAGTAAGCCAGCGTCACGAGCCACACGAACTTCATGTTCGTAAGTGTGGCCTGCAAGATAAGCATGGTTACCCTCAAGGTTTAACTTAAAGTCTTTTTCTAGACCGTAGGTCTTAAGGAAGGCAATTGTTGTTGCCGCATCTGTATCATATTGATGTGATGTTGGTTCCTTTGGTTTTGGTTCAAGCAGGAATTGTCCTGTGTAACCAATTTCGTTAGCATAATCCTTAGCCATGTGGAAGAATTTAGCAATGTGTTCTTGTTCAAGTTTCATATCAGTATTGAGTAATGATTCGTAACCTTCACGACCACCCCAAAAAACATAGTTCATGGAATTTACCCGTTTAGCAATTTCCAAAGAATGTTTGATTTGAGCAGCTGAGTAAGCAACGATATCAGCAAAAGGTGCTGTAGCACCACCCGCAACGAAACGAGGGTTAGTAAAGAGACTTGATGTGTTCCAAAGCACTTCCTTACCAGTTTTGGATTGAAGTCAATATTTGAGACAGATTTTAAGAGACATTCAGAACCGCGTTTACCTTCCACAGCTCAAATAAAT
>NZ_CAKQBI010000058.1:0-7211 GCF_934216135.1 uncultured Rummeliibacillus sp.
CGCTAACAGTTCCTACTGCCAAGCCTGTAGTGGACTTTCACCACCAAGTAATCACCCATGCCGGGCGCACTTAAAAAGACATCATTAAAACGAATCGTTTCAATGATGTTTTTTATAAGTTATTTTTTTATTGTGCTTTCCATGTGTTAATCAAATTTGTATGATAGCTTGTAAATTTAGGTGCCCAAGAACTTGTACTATTTACTGAGATTACGGAAGATCCTTTTCGAATTGGACCACCGCTCATTCCGCTTGTCACATATCCTGTATGAACTATCGCACCACTATTGAATGAAGAGATGCTCCCAGCAGATCTATACATATAATAATAGCTAGCACCATTTGATACAAAAGCCTTATCACCAGGATAACCAATCGTTGTAATTGAATCACCTGCTGCCATGCTTGTACTTACAGATTGGCTATATGGATGTGAAGAATTAGATAGTTTAATGATAGCAAAATCATATATTACATCTGTTAAGTAAATAGAACCTTCATTTGGTGGGTTTGTAGCCATCCAACCTGTTGAAGCATAAGCATTTGTAGAAGCAAATCCTCCATAAGGTAAGCTCGTTCCGTTTTCACCCGGATATACATACCATCCTGTATAATAGCGGTCATTGTATGAATCATAAACACAATGTGCTGCAGTTAGTACTGTTGAAGGATCTAAAAATGTTCCGGAACATGAATATCCACTTCCCGTTACTTGATCATAGAAATCAATTTGTGCAATTGAATTATATGGACTGACAGTAGTATTAGTTACTTTAACTCTATTATCTGTAGCAGTAATATCTGCAGCTGTAATCTCAGGATTATTCGCAGGATTATTCGCATTTTCTAAAATATTACCCAGTTTATCTTCATTTTTGATATACTTTCCTTGAGAACTGATAGAAGAGTAATCTTTTAAATCTTTTTGATCAATATTTGGTTGCTTAACTGGCTTTAATTTTTGATTTTTAATAGATTCTTTAATTTTTTCTACTCTGTCTTTACTAATTTCAGGCAGTACAATATTATCGTATACTTTATTTTTTTCCAAACTTTCTTTATTACCTTGAGCTGCAAAAGCGTTAGTAGCATCAATGTTCAACAAAAAGCCAAATAAAAATGTAAACAACAACGCGAATACAGAAAACTTCTTTTTCATAGAATATCTCCCCCTATTGATTTAACAGAATATATTTTCCGTATATTCTGATTATTATAAATTATAAATTTATACGGAAAAATTTTGAATAGTATAATTTCACCAATTAAAGGAGGCTATTATGAAAAATTGTTGGTTTCTATGTTTCTTATTATCTATGATATTAATTGCCTGTGGAAAGGATGATGCCATGGAAACTTTAGAAAAAGTAAAATTCACCATTGAACTTAAGGATTTTACAAATAACGACCAAAGTTATTTGATTCGGATCCTGTCAGACGGTAAACAAACTGATAAAGTAGCAATCACTCCACAAGATATGTCACTTATTTCAGGGGATCAAAAAAAAGTAACTGCAAACTTATATATCAATGTACCTTATACGATTAAAATTTATAAAACAGACAAGAAATCAATGGATGAATATTTTAGTAAACCAAAGTCTGGTAGCACTGACACCACCGAACAACAGGAGGAGCACCCAATAGCTACAAAAACGATTACACCAACCCGCAATACAAATACAATTACCATCTCTATTCCTGAATAACTTAATTTATATTAAAAGATTTCCAGATAACTTCTTGTTCAATTATTAGAAAAATATTAATTACAGAAGGAGATTCTCTCAAATATGATAAATATGTTATTTAACTATAATTGGAAAGTTCGCGAAGAATGGTTTGAATGGTGTGAGAAGATTCCACATGAAGAGTTAACAAAAGAACGAATCGGTGGGATGAAAAGCTTTTTACATACACTATTTCATGTAATCGATTGTGAACAAATTTGGGTTCATCAAATGCTTGGAAAGCCAGTTATTAAAAAAGACATACAGACAATTCAATCGTTGCAAGAAGTAAAGGAATATGCAAGAACGACAAGAGAAAGTACAGAAAGGTTACTTTCCGAAATTCAATATAATCTTCAAAAAGAATTAGTTATTAACGACCAGTATAAATTCCCGTATGAAAAAGTACTTAATCATATTGTGACACATGAAGTCCACCATATTGGTCAATTATCTATTTGGGCAAGGGAAATAGAAATAGCTCCTGTGAATTCTGATTTATTGATAAAGGATATATAAGGCTTGGTATTTATATAATATTATTAAGATCAAATACTATCTTGTCTCAGCATCTTAAGTGACAAATAATATAATGTAAAAATAAAACAGGTGAGCAAAGTTAAACTGCTCACCCATTTATTATGCAACTAGAAATACAGTTATTTTATCGTAATACTCTTTTTAGAACTCCAAGAGCCATAATATTTTGTTCCCGATAATGTTTTGTACGCTTTTATACGAACATAATATTTTTTACCTTTCTTCAAAGATTTTATCGTTTTAGTTTCAGCATTTTTTTTGGCGATTGTTACATTCTTTGTCGCACCGCTAGCAAACTTACTACTAGTAGAATATTGAATTTGATATCCAGTGGAGGTAGTGATCTTCTTCCATTTTACTTTTATACTTGTTGAGGTACTCTTTTTTACGCTTGATAATGTTACAGTAGTCGGATTCGTTGTCGTAGTAAGAACACTACTATATGCTCCATAATTATTCTTATTCTCAATAGTTTTAAACGAACGAACTTTATACTGATAAATTGTTCCATTAGTAAGTTGTCTAACTTTATAACTGTTCGTGCTAGTTGTTATTGTTTTTAATAATTTGCCTTTACTATCATATTGATAGATTTTATATCCTGAGGCCCCACTTTGTTTTGTCCATGCTAGTATTAAAGAATTTGTCTCTCTGCTAGATACTTTTAAACTTTTTACCTTACCAGGGTTAACCGTTACATTTCGCTTTAAATATGCAGCGTTTCCATCACTGTCTATCACCTTGTATGTTACGGTGTAAGTGCCAATTTTCGTTAAGTCCACATTTCCTTCAACTTCAATTCGGGATGTCAAATTTCCATCTTCTTGATCTATTGCAGTCAACCCGGTTTTAATATCAACTTGATCTCCTACGTTGACAGCCAGAGCTAAACTTCCTGTTAATATAGGCTTTTCGTTACTTCTGACATTTACATTTCTTCTTACCTCAGTTATATAGCCATCACTATCAATTACCTTGTATGTTAGGATGTAATTTCCAACCTTTGTTGAGTCTACATTTCCATCTACTTTTATAATTGGTGTAATGTCCCCATCTTCTTTATCTGTTGCATTCACGTCTTTTAAGGCATCAAAACTATCTCCTAGTTTTATAGTTACATCTTTGACTCCATCAAATACAGGCGAATACGACCATTTAGCATATATGGTTACACCTGATGTAGACTCGTCCCATGCTGTTGAGTGATTTTCATCAAGATACCATCCTGATAAATGTCTTGTCCCTGTTAGTATATTGCTTCCAAAAACGCCTTTCCCGATACTTGTTACACTTTCAGGGATGGTGACGCTTGTTAATTGATTATTTTTAAAGGCATCATGCTCTATACTCGTCACGCTATTTGGAATCGTAACACTTGTGAGTTGGTTATTCAGAAATGCATCATGTCCGATATTTGATACATTCTTAGGGATTGTTACATTTGTTAAAAGATTTCCACTAAACGTTCCATCCTCTATCTTCGTCAAATTTTCGGGAAGGGTAATATTCTTTAATCGATTTTGACTAAATGCATCATATCCTATACTTGTCACGCTATCCGGTATATTGATCGTGGTTAATTGATTATAACTAAATGCATCTGAACCAATCGTCGTCACACTATTTGGGATTATAACCTTTGTTAATTCATTTCCTCTAAATGCACTACTCGCTATACTGATCACGCTTTTAGGGATTGTTACACTTTTTAAATCGTTAGAATTAAATGCAAAACTCCCAATCTTAGTCACACTTTCTGGAATTGTAACTGTTGTTAATTGATTTGAATCAAATGCACTACTACCTATGATTGTCACACTTTCCGGAATGGTGACACTCGATAATTGATTATTATTAAAAACCCCATAACCTATACTAGTCATGCTACTAGGTATTATCACGCTTGTTAATTGATTACTACTAAAAGCAAAATCCCCGATATTGTTCACGCTATTTGGGATGGATATGTCTGTTAATTGATTTCTAAGAAATGTCCGCTCCCCGATGCTCGTAACACCTTTTTGAATGGTTAGGTTTGTTAATTTGTTCCAAGCAAATGCATAATCTCCTATACTTCTCACATTCTTCGGAATTGTTACTTTTGTTAATTTATTTTCACTAAATGCATACTTCCCTATACTAGTCATACTTTCTGGGATGGTGATACTTGTTAATCTATTTTCACTAAACGCATAATCTCCTATACTTGTCACGTTTTGCGGAATAATTGCATTTGTTAATTTATTTTCACTAAATGCATAACCCCCTATCTTAGTCACACTTTCTGGGATGATAACACTTGTTAGTTGATTTCTACCAAATGCATTACTCCCTATACTGGTCACACCCTTCGGAATCGTCACACTTGTTAATTGGTTAGCCTCAAATACATTTCCTCCTATACTAGTGAGACTATCCGGAATGATCACACTCGTTAATTTATTTTCACTAAATGCGCCACCTCCTATACTAGTCACACTTTCTGGGATAATCAGACTCGTTAATTCATTAAAGCGAAATGCGGTATCCCCTATCTTAGTTACACTATTTGGAATGGTGACACTTGTTATTTTTCTAGAAAAAAACGCATTTTCTCCAATACTAGTGACAGGCATTCCATTCAATTCAGCTGGAATTTCCACATTTTTAGCGGCTCCTATGTACCCTACAATTTCAACTTTACTATCTAAAATAGTATATTTGAAATCTCCTTCCTGTAACGTTTCTGCAGATGCATGAATCGTTAAAATAGATATAAAACTTAATAAAAATGTAAATAATACGATTACTTTAAATTTAAGTTTCACTAAACCTTCTCCTTTTTCATAAATTTAGCTTATCTAACGCAATTTATTGATGTAGAATTAATCCAATGCAGTAGATAAATCTCGATATTTTATAACTATTATCATTTTCTCATTACTTTTAATTTATATGAATAGATACTAATACTTAATTATAGTACTTTTTAAATATAAACAGATTGAACTATACTATTACAATAATATTCTCGTAAAAAATAAAAAAGGAAAAACTAAAACGCAAGGATGCAGTTAAAACAACATTCTTGCGTTTAGTTTTCCTTAGGCGATATAAACATAATACCTTTAAGATTCTTTGTAACTTTTCAAAACCTACTCTTTTTTAATTGGTAGACTTTACTGATATATATATTTTTATTTAACAAATGTATCAACCATCCATTTATCAAACTTTTTCTTCTCTTCAAATTGTGGATAATGCGCTGATTTCTCAAAAGTGATAAATTCTTTTTGACTGGCATCAATCCGGTCAAAATAGTTTTTTGCTTCGTTATATGTCGTCATATAATCATATTTTCCCATAACAAAATAACAAGGTATTTCAAGTTTCTTTACTTTAGTGGGTAATGGATTTTTTAATACTTCTTTTAACAAAGCATTTTGCGAGTAAGATACTCCAAAGTTATAGCGAATAACATCTAATAAGTTATATTCACTACTTAATAGCATATCCAGATTATTTCCATCGGGATTATCAATCAGTCTTACACTGCCCCCGTATTTCGCAACATAATTTCTTGGGGTAAATGTATCACCATTTTTAATATTTTCCGTTGACCTTTGTAAATCTGTAACATCATCCTTATTTCCCTCTTTTTGAGCCTGATTAATAGAGTAATTCAAAGCTTCTATCTCACTTTTTACTGTATCACTCATCTGCCCAATCCCAATATAGGCTTCATATTTTTCTGGAGCTTTAGAGGCAGCTTGTGTTGCAATATATGTACCATAAGAATGACCAATCAGTAATACTTTTTCTTTGCCAAGACGTTCGGATATGTAATCTGTCAAAGCTAATAAATCATCCACTAATAACTCTGATGTAAGATTCGAATAGTCCTCAAAAAAATGATATGATTTTCCACTTTCCCGTTGATCATAATTTACAACAGTAAAATTTTCTTCTAGTAAGTCTTGATATTTTTTAGCATAGGGTATTTCTGAACATCCTGGTCCCCCATGTACAAAAATAATAACCGGATTATGCCGGTCTTTACCGCGAATCATTATTTCATGACCACTTCCATTAATCTCTACTTGTTCTAATGTACTAATACTCTTCTCGCCATTTTTATGCGGAGTCCATGTAGGGAAAAAAAGTGCTATGATTAATAATAAAACTATAATTACTCCGAAAAATTTAATTGATTGTAATATTTTTTTCATAAGACTCCCTTTAACAATAAATTTTACTTGAAGAGCGTTAACCTATTCTTAGATCAACGCTCGTCAAAGTTTTAAATAATTTATTTTTCGCCAATTCCCATCGCTAATAATAATAAAGATGCAACCCCTAGAACAAGTACGTTTCCTAATAAACCGGTCATTAAAAGAATAAGTCGTCTCGACAAAAGCCAAGAACGTATTGCAAGGGCAATACCAATTATTGATAATACGCTATAGATGGCGATTATCACAGATATATCAGCATCAGGCCCTCTTAGTAAAAAGAAAATTACAATATTTATGATGATGGGTAATAATGCTACAAGCCCTAAAATATTTCCTTTTTCTCTCTTATCCAAAACTTCTAAGCCTCCTTTTATTTACAAAATGTTTTAATTTTAACCATTAACAAATTATACCAAATATTAGTTTTTCAGTAAATGCATATCTTCAATATCTTGTAAAAAAAGTATTCAAAAATTTTTCTAGCGACCCCGTTATTTGTTCCGCTAGTTTATCCGCGATATTTGATGTAACTTCCGCGGTTTTCGGTTGTCGTTCCGCGATTTTCACTGGTTGTTCCGCGGTTTTGAAAATTGTTCCGCGTTCAGCACAATTTATATCTTCATCTGCGAACAATTATTACCTTATTATCCTGGCTCTTTGTAAATAGTTGGGGTGGGGACACAATTCTCCACCCTTATCCTATTGTGTTACCTATATCTTTATATTG
>NZ_CAKQBI010000059.1:0-6560 GCF_934216135.1 uncultured Rummeliibacillus sp.
AATACAACTAACCTAGAAGAATTTTTGAAACTCGCAAAAGAACTAGGTGAAGAAAATCTTACCGATGAACAAAAACGAATCCTCACCTTGTGGGAAACTGCAGAAGGTATCAAAAACGGTGTTTATAAAGCAGGAAAAGAATTCGTAAAAGGAATATTCGATTTCGTCTTGCATCCAGTAAAAACCATAGAAAGTACAATCGACGCACTTGCGCATCCAATCGAAACGCTCGATTATTTTTCGAAGGCGATCCGTGATTCGTATGAACGAGATGTGATCAACGGAGACGCCAAATCCCGTGCGGAATGGTTTGCTTATGGATTAGGAACCATTGGACTTTCCGCAGTGGGAACAAAAGGATTGGGTGCAGTCTCAAAAACCGGAATGGCAACAACGAAAGTCGCTACCAAGGCCGGTGCTAGCAAGGTAAAAGGTGCAGTAGAAAAAATTTCTGGTTTCGATTTATTGCCGTATTCCCCTAGGAATCAATTAGCCTATGCGAATGTAGGTGTTGTGCCTTACAATGTGGTGAATGGTGCTGGGGTGAAAGATCAGCTGCTTTCTTTGGCGAAGATGGAGAGCAAGGGGAATGCTAAACTAAGTCCATCAAATTATCCAAATCCAGACCCACCCATGTCTATACCTCCAGTAAGATACAAACCAAAAATAATAGAAGAAGTTATAAGAATGCGTCAAGGAAAAGGACCAACGACTAAAATGACCCATGGTATTAAAAATATAGAAGCACACCATAGACAACAAGTTCCTGTTAAAAATGGTGGGATATTAGATGAATTAGAACAAAGTACACATAGAGGGGAAGGAAATCATACACGTCATAATAAAGCTTCACAATTAACTCCATCTCAAAGAGCCAAGGAGATTAGAGAGCATTATAAAGAAAGAGGAAAAGAGTATATACTACCAGGCGAAGGAATTTAAAGGAGGAAGAGTAATTGACAAGAGATGAAGTTGCAAATTTATTAGATGGTATATTAGACAAAGAAATAGGAAATTTAGATACTCCTTTGGCAAGTGAATGGGACAAAATTGAAAAAAAATTTGGATGTCAATTTCCATTAGAATTTAAGTTTTTTATTGAGTTAATGTCGGAATATTCATTTCCAGGAGATATCTTAAATGTATCAAATGGTAAAACGAATGGAAATGATACTATTGAATTTACTTATGATTACGAAATGAAACAAGGTGTATGGAAGGAAGATTTTATCCCCTTTTATAGTATAGGTAATGGTGACTACTTTTGCCTTCTTTCCAGTGAGTGTCCAAACACAGGAGTTTATTATTATTCGCATGAAGAAAATAATATAGAAAAAGAAGCTAATAACTTTGAAGAATGGTTAATTCGGTTACCTGCCTTTTTGAGTTAAGTTTTGGTGCCAGTAAGGTTTAGGTACCAGGTACCAATTCTGACAATAGGGTACAAATTAAGTCCTTAGCCACTTCTGGGGTGAAGGGCTTTTTTTGATAGAATAGAATTCTAATTATATTTTGACACAACGAAAGTATAATCGATGCAATCGCGCATCCAATCGAAGCCTTCTAAGATCTAGTGCCTGGCACTGAAACAATTCAGAAAATAGGATACAGATCAAGTCCTTAATTTCTCAAGGGGTTAGGGGCTTTTTCTTTTTATGGTTGAATTTATGATTGTGTAAACACCCCCATGAAACGGTAGAAAAAATCCATCAATTTGATTACAATCAAAGTAAAGCTTTAGAAGAATTATCCAACGATGTGTCGAAAATGCAAAACTAAAAAGATCGTATTCAATCACATACGAAAAGTAGATAGGAGGATTTTATGGATAAGAAAGTGCAATTAACTAGCCAAGTTAAAACGGTAATAAATATTCTTGAAAATGAATATCCTAACGAAATAAAAAAAGATATTTTTCAATTAATATATAAGAGATATAAGAATGCACTGGAAATACTTAAAAATAATAAAGATTTAAACAGAATAAATATTGTTGGTGGTGTGAGAGCCTATATGGATAGTTTTGATGATTATCAAAATCCTTTATTAAAAGAATTACACAGGGCAGAAAACTTATTTAAAGAGTTATTATATTAGAAGATATTTATACTAAACCTTGAGTGGCCGCTATAATCAAGCCTTTCTCTGATTGTCTGCAGTGGGAACAAAGGGTCTGGGCGCTGTATCAAAAACCGGAATGGCAACAACGAAAGTTGCTACCAAGGCCGGCGCCAGCAAAGTAAAAGGTGCAATTTCTGGTTTCGAGTTATTGCCGTATGCCCCTAGGAATCAATTAGCCTATGCCAATGCAGGAGTTGTGCCTTACAATGCGCTGAATGGTGCTAGGGCGGAAAAACAGCTGCTTTCTTTGGCGAAGATGGAGACTAAGGGTACGGTAAAAGTTGTAAAAGAGTATGATGTAGTTTCTTATCGTCCTGCAAATGGAAAGCACGGTCTCGAAAATCATCATGGAGTAATGAATGAGTGGGCAAAGCAAAATATTCCAGGATATAAAGAAAAAGTTGGTAAGTCACCGACAGTTGCTCTCACAGATAGGAATAATGGTGGGATGCACGAAGCAACTAAAAAGGTCTATAGAGAATGGCTACGGGAGAGAACAGGTAGACCTGTAGGAGCGAAAGTTGATTGGAAAAATGTTAGTCCTAAAGAGATACAAAAATTATCAGAAGATATGTTTGATGCTGCAAAGGTTACGGAATTAACTAGGAGAGAATATTACAGACAATTAAATAAATTTTTATATACACTTGACTAATAATTAGGAGGCTATTATGAGTATAAAAGAGATTCTTCAAAAAATAAATGAAACAAAATACTGTAAAGTTTACCCACCTCAAGGACTTCCAGAAAATATTGAACAGGGTGACGTTCTTCCGAAAGATTTACTTGAATTTTATACGATTTGTGGAGGAGTGGAGTTGTTTACTAATGTAGATTTTGGCGTTTCTATCGTTCCTTCTGATAAATTTGTGCTAGCAAACCCTATAATTGTGGGGGAAAAATGCGAATATGATATTTCCTCACATTGGTATATTTTAGGTGACCTAGGTAGTGGTAATTATTTATCGATTGATTTACATCCTGACAGGTTAGGAAAATGCTATGATAGTCACTGGGATTCTCATGGTATAGTAGGTAGTAGTACAGTTGTAGCAATTTCATTTACTGATTTATTAAATAGAATATTACTAAGTAAAGGAGAAGGTGAGAGTTGGTATTGGTATAGTGATGATTTTGAATCCCTAGGAGATGCTTATGACGGAATTGAAATAGAGTAAAATTTTACTTGTTACCTTGAATGGCTTAAAGCTTTTCAAGGGTTTTTTTTATTTATATTAAATCAGCTGATATTGAGTGAGACAAAAAGAAAATAATTTGTTTGAGAATCGAGAGCTCATGAAGGCTGGACCGTCAAGGAGTAATTTGTAAACAGTGATCTAGGAAGAAAAGTGTGAGAATTAGGCGAGATGACATTTTACATGCAGGAGGTAGTTTTTTGTATGGAATAGTGACTAAATAAACGATAATGACAAAGCTCGTGGCAATAAACAATGGTTAATGTGAGAGGGGGATGTTTGCTTTATATAGGTAAATTAAAAAAGTAAGGGATTCTGGTGGAGACAGAGATGATATGGTAGAAATGCTTGAGAAACTTGGCGATATTGCAAAAAGGAGGAAATAGTTGAAAATGGAAAGTAAACAAGTTGCAAAAGAAATTCGTTCTGCTATAAAAGAAAGTAATATTGAAAAAGTAGTTGAACTAATCGGTTCTGATCCTGACCTTTTAAATATGATGACTCCTTTCGGATCGTGGCTTCATGTCGCAGCTTCTAGAGGAGAGTTAGGGATAGTCAAAAAACTTGTAGAGCTTGGTTCAAATATTAATATGCAAGGCGGAGTATATGGTGGAGGAGCATTGAACGAAGCAGCTTCTGCAGGACATATTGATATAGTTAGATACTTATTATCTTGTGGTGCCGATATGGACGTAAGCGAACCAGAAAGAAATCCATTGTTCGGTGCAATTAGTAATGGATATGTAGATATTGCAAAACTATTAGTTGAAAAAGGTATAGATATAGATATTAAATATAATGGTGAAGCTATGAAAAATATGGATGCATTAGCTTTTGCAAGGGAACAAGGGCAAAATGAAATCGTCAGGTTGTTGGAAAATCAAAAAGGAGAAGTAACTACTTCTATTGAATCAAACAATAGCAATCAAGATCATCATGATGAGCTTCTACAGCGTGTGGTTAAATATTTTGGTCCTGTAAAAAACAGTATAAGTGAGATTGTTCCTGGTAGTAGAGTATCTGTAAATATTCATATTATTCCTCCATCTATGAATCAAAATTTTGTAACGCTTGTTACAACAGGTATGAGTGATGAACCTATGGACTATTCAAATGAGGAGAGCATTTTCAAATATGCAGAATTGCTACTAAAATTACCTTCAAGTTGGACAGTTGAGGAAGACGATATGAAAGATCAAGACCACTATTGGCCGATTGATTGGCTAAGAAAAGTGGCTCATATTCCTCATATTTACGATGGATGGATTGAAGAAGGTGTTATTCTTCCAAATGGAGAACCCCCTAAGGCATTTGCATCAAATACAAAGTTATCAAGTATAATGCTATGTCGCCCTAAAGAAGTTGGGCTAGATAAAGTCCATACTAAACAGGGAGATATAAAAATTTATTCGCTCGTTCCTATTTATGAAGAAGAAAAAATTCTTGCATTAGAAAAAGGATATGAGTATTTACTAAAAAAAATGAGTGAGCAAGGGATTTCAGATGTTTTGGACATACAAAGAATAAATGTTGGCGTATTGCAATAATAAAATAAGAAATAAGAGCAGATGCCAGGCACTGAAACAATTCTAACAATTGGTTACAAATTAAGTCCTTTGCCTCTTTTGTGCTGAAGGGCTTTTTTGATATAGAAAATTTAAATCTTCCAAAGACTGCGCCAGCAAGGTAAAAGGTGCAGCACAAAAAAATTTCTGGTTTAGATTTATTGCCGTATGCCCCTAGAAATCAATTCGCTTATGCCAATGTAGGTGTTTGCCTTAGAATGTGGTGAATGGTGCTGGGGTGAAAGATCAGCTGCTTTCTATGGCGAAGGTGGAGACGAAGGGTAGCGGTAAGGGTACAGGTAATCCTGGAAGGTCAGGTAAACAAAGTAGACTTAAAGCGATTGCAAATGATGATAAAGTATCTACAGCTTTAAGAGGTGAAATAAAACGTGATATAAATGAAATGAAAATAGGAAAGAGAAAAAGTATAAGAGTTCCACAAGGATATAATCTGGCACATAGACGTGGCTATGAAGCAAGAAAAGGTTATGGATATGAATATAGTGACCTTCAAACTATAAGAAGTCATAGAACTCAGCATAAACATGATGGCTATGGAAAGAGGATAAAATAGGAGGTATTGTTATTGAATAACAAAGAAATTGAAGTAGTGAGTACTCTCCCTGCTTCAAAAAGGTATGAATACTTTATAAAGAAAGTAGCTGACTTTGAAGAGGTGTGGGGATTGTTCGATGATGGGTGGGCAATCTCAGAAGATGATAATGGAAATCCTCTAATGCCCTTTTGGCCGAAAAAAGAATTCGCAAATTTATGTGCAGTTGATGATTGGAAGAACTATAAAGCAGAAAAGATAGAACTTGAGGATTTTATGCAAGAATGGTTACCTGGGATGAAAGTAGATGGTATCAAACCTTCCATATTTTGGAATAATGTGGACTCCTCAGTATTGGATATTGATACATTATTTTTAGATTTAGCAGATGAGTTAAAAAAATATTGATTTTTAAAACCTTGAATTGCTTAATAAAATATATCTTATATTAAGACTAGGTTCAAGCCAAAGGGAACTTCAGAAAATAAACTACAGATCAAGTCCTTAATTTCTCAAGAGGTTAGGGGCTTTTTCTTTTTATGTTTGAATTTATGATTGTGTAAACACCCCCATGATACGGTAGAAAAAATCCATCAATTTGATTACAATCAAAGTAAAACATTAGAAAAATTATCCAACTATGTGCAGAAAATGCAAAACTACATAGATTGTATTCAATCACATACGAAAAGTGGAAAGATACAACTAGAAAACTATAAAGTGGGCACATTGAAGAAGTATCAAATCGATGAATTACTTTTAGAAAATACTTGTTCTAGAGAAGACACTGATACGAAGGAAGAGTTACAAAAGAAACTCGCAAATGCATATACCATAGAAGAATTTTTAAAACTCGCAAAAGAACTAGGTGAAGAAAATCTAACCGATGAACAAAAACAGCTCCTTACTTTGTGGGAAACCGCAGAAGGTATCAAAAAAGGTGCCTACAAAGCAGGAAAAGAATTCGTAAAAGGACTATTCAATTTCGTCTTGCATCCCGTAAAAACAATAGAGAGCATATGCTCCTAGAAATCAATTAGCTTATGCGAATGTAGGTGTTGTGCCTTACAATGTGGTGAATGGTGCTGGGGTGAAAGATCAGCTGCTTTCAAAAGCACAAAAGGT
>NZ_CAKQBI010000060.1:0-6551 GCF_934216135.1 uncultured Rummeliibacillus sp.
AGTCTAATTGAATACCAAAGTGACGATCTACTTGAAAAGGTTGAAAAGTCATTTACACAAAATTATTGACACTCCCTTTTATAAGGTTATGTCGAAAATAAAAGTATTATTCTAATAAAAAAACTATAACCAAACTCCATCGTTAAGAGTTGTTATAGTTTTAAATTGAATCTATTAATCTTTTACTTTTATAGTATAAGAGCTGATGGAGATTTTAGAATCGGAAGAGTCGAGGATAAACTTTTCCTTAGCATATAGTTAATGGTGTGATTTTTACTCGTATTTCTTTTGTTCGGTTGGAAATGATACCATCTACATTTTTTCGAATGTATAAAGGACCTTCTGGTTGATAATTATGAACTTTTATATATCGTAAAAGCTTTTCTATATGCTTTTGATCGTCCCCAGATTCATCACTCCACCTTATAATTGCAAAATCCCCTTCTTCTATCTCCGTTAACAAATCAATATCCATATGTAAAGGTTGTTCAACTATTATAAAAATGCCTTCATAGGAATTTTTAAGTTTGTCATGACAATCCTCAATATTTTTTAAATAACCAACATTCCCTATAACAATAGGCACAATATGTTCATAATGCGATTTTAGATGACGTAACTCTACTTCTATCTCCTTAAATGAGTCTATTTTTTTGTTTACGCGTAGAATATTATGTGAACTAATACGCTGAAAGTAGGGTCTTCCTATGTTTTTTTCATTTATAGTACTTTCAAACTCCCTTACTCGTGAATACAATCCTTTTTCAATTCGTTTTAATACATTAACTTTTTCACGCGTAATATTCCGAACATTTTCTAACACCGATATAAAATCATCTAAACTGCGATTTTCTAATTGCTTTTTTATATCATTTAAAGGTACACCAATCATTTTCATACACAATATTATATCGAGTTGCTTGAATTGTTCGACTGAATAATACCGATATCCAGTTCCTACATCCTTTTCAATCGGTTTAAACAATCCAATCTCATCATAATAATGAAGTGTTTTTATAGAAACATTATTCAACCGCGCCATCTGACCAATAGATAGTTTGTTTTTCATGAATTGTCCTCTTTCTACATTTCTCTTAATCCTATTATAAATTCTCACACAATATTTTTACAATATTTTCTTTCTTTTTAATAAAAGTGTAACATTAATAAAGAGATTTATACTATTAGAATCAAAAAATCTGCCCCTCTCAAAAGAGGAGCAGATCCATATTTTTGATAAAATTTCTCTTACACAGCGCCTTTCATTTCTTCCTTCTCTTCTAAACGCTTTTCCCAATAATCTGCATTTTCAATGCCTAATTTACGAGGGTCAAATACAGGATCTAAACCTTGCTTTTTCTGCTCCTCATAGTCTTTCAATGCAATTAAAGTTGGTTTTGCTAAGAACAACAGTCCAATAACATTTACATACACCATTAAGCCGAGACCAACATCACCAAGCGCCCAAGCTATAGCTGCTGTTTTTACTGAGCCGTAGAATAATAAAGCTAAGAACACTACTTGCATGACACGAATTGAGATTTTTAGTTTAGCTCCTTCTAACATAAAGGCTAAGTTTGTTTCAGCTATATAGTAATATGCCATAATAGTAGTAAAAGCAAAGAACAATAATGCTATAGCGATAAAACCTGAACCAAAACCAGCAAGTGGGAATGCTTGTTCAATTGCTGATTGTGTAAACGCTTCACCTGGTTGAATATTCGGAATATTTTCTTCTAAAAATTTCCCTGTTTTTTCATCTTGAACGTTATAAGCACCCGTAAATAATACGATAAATGCGGTTGCTGTACATATTAGGAAAGTATCAAAGTAAATTGAGAAAGCTTGAACGAATCCTTGCTTAACCGGATGTGATACTTCTGCTGCAGCTGCATGATGTGGACCTGTACCTTGTCCAGCTTCATTGGCATAAATACCACGTTTAACTCCCCAGGCAATTGCTGCACCTATAATACCTCCATACATTTCGTTTTGACCAAATGCACTTGAGAAGATTAAACCAAACACTTCTGGAATTTTATCAAAATTTAAAATAATGATTATAATAGCCATTATAATATACGCCGCTGCCATGAATGGGACAATGATTGAAGCAGCTGCTGCAATACGTTTAAGTCCTCCAATAATAATAACACCTATTAATACGACTAAAAATGCACCCGTCACCCATGCTGGGATATGGAAAGCATTATCCATTGCTCCTGCAATTGAGTTTGCTTGAACAGAAGGCATTAATGCAGCCATAGCTATTACGCCTACAACAGCAAAAATCATTCCTATCCATTTTTTTTGCGTAAATTTATAAAGATAGTAAGCGGGACCTCCTCGATAGACTCCATCTTTCTCATCCTTATAAATTTGAGCTAGCGTTGATTCGACATAAGATGTTGCAGCACCTATAAACCCTAAAACCCACATCCAGAAGATCGAGCCTGGCCCACCATAGCCAATTGCAGTTGCCGTACCTGCGATGTTCCCCACACCAATACGTCCGGCTAGCGCCATTGATAATGCTTCAAATGAAGATACACCAGATGACGATTTCTCACCTTTTACTAATTGAACAAACATGTCCTTAAAGAATCGTACTTGCATAAACTTTGTTCTAAATGTAAAAATTAGCCCAGCTACTAAAATTCCATAAATTAGTACTGGACTCCATAACCAATCATTAATCTTTGAAACTATTTCCTCCATAAACTACACCCCTTCTTTTTACTATAAAAATAATTATATTCTGATGATTTTAAATATTCAATATAATTCTTTTAAAAAAATGATATAATTCACAGAAATTATATCAAAATGAGATTATTATTATTAGAATTAATGCCATTGCTATTTTTATTTCGATTCTTCATCCAATTTTACTTTCCTTCTTTAGAATTCTTTTTTATATATAATTCTTCTTAAATCACTTATTATTCTTAAAATCATTTTTATAGATTAAAAAAGAGTAAGAGACAATTTATCTCTTTACTCTTTTTTTAATATTTCTTTATTCAAACGGTATGTTTTTTCCATTTAATATTAATGAATGCGTAATATCTGCTTTTAATGAGGCAGAAACTGCACAATATTTTTCTTCACCTAATTTTATAGCTCTCCATACTTTATGGGCATCGATATCACCATCGACTTTAAATGTTAGATGTGCAGCTGTAAAAGCTGTTGGCATTTCTTCACGTCTTGTTCCATCTACTACAATATCTAATTTTGTGATCTTTTCTAAATGAGGTTTTAGTATCATTGTAACGTCAATACCTATACAACCTGCTAATGCACTTAAAAGCATTTCTGTTGGGGTTGGAGCCTGCCCATTCCCACCATAGTTTGAGGTAGCATCCATAGCCATTTTATATCCAGATGCTCCTACTGCTTCAAAAGCACGTCCCCCCTGCCATTTTGCTGTAATTTGCATATTTTCTCCTCCTTAGAATTCACTAACCTGATGTAAAAATTGTTGTGCTCTTGCAGTTTGCGGGTGTTCAAAAAATGCTTTTGGTTCTGCATCTTCAACAATTACACCATCTGCCATAAACAGAATACGATTCGCCACATTCTTTGCGAAGTTCATTTCATGCGTGACAATGATCATTGTCATCCCTTCTTCTGCTAGATCTTTCATCACTTTTAATACTTCACCTACTAGTTCAGGATCAAGTGCTGAAGTAGGTTCATCAAATAACATAAGCTGTGGTTCCATTGCTAAAGCTCTTGCAATAGCTACACGTTGTTGTTGTCCTCCTGAAATTTGAGAAGGATAGCTATTTTCTTTATCTGATAATCCAACTCTTTCTAGTAAATCTGAAGCTATCTTGTGAGCTTTCGCTTTTGGCAATGTCTTTACAACTATTAGCGCTTCCATAACATTTTCTATAACAGTTTTATGTGGGTATAAGTTAAATTGTTGGAACACCATACCCGTTTCTTGTCTAATGGCATATATAGATTTTTGTAATTCCTTTTTCGATGCTTTTGCATCAATTACATGGCCATTTACTGATATTTTACCTTGCGTAATTTTCTCCAACCCATTAATACATCTTAAGAATGTACTTTTACCTGATCCACTTGGACCGATAACGGCTACTACTTGATGTGCAGGAATGGATAAAGTTAAATTCTTTAATACTTCATGACTATCATAATTTTTGTATAATTGTTCAATTTCTATCATCTTCTGCACCTCCTAGTAGACCGATAAGCGTTTTTCTACTTTATTTAATATAAAAGTAAAGAATGTACTCATTCCCCAATACATAATTCCAATTGAAAGATAGAATGGCATGTAAACATAATATTGAGCAACTAATAATTGAGCAGAACGCATTAGTTCTGTTACTGCAATGACAGAAACTAAAGATGTTTCTTTTAACATTCCAACAAATGTATTTCCAAGTGGAGGGATTGCATATCGAATCGCTTGTGGAATAATGATTCGGCGCATCGCTTGTTTTTCAGTCATTCCAGTTGCAAGTGCAGCTTCTGTTTGTCCTTTTGGTACAGATTGAATGGCACCACGAAATGCTTCTGATACATATGCACCAATATTGATACTTAAAGCTATATACGCCGCTGTTAATGGTCCAAGCTCTATCCCATAATCTACTAAACCATAATAGACAATGACAATTTGCACCAGTGGTGGTGTTCCTCGAATAATCGAAACATAGACTCTTGCTATATTACGCAGAAAGCGATTGCCCTTTATACGAGCAATCGCAGCAAGTAAGCCTATTATTAAGCCAAAGAACATGGATACCACGGTTATCAGTAAAGTGTAATATGCCCCTTTCAATAGAAATGGGATATTTTCAATGATTAAATCCATGTTTTCTTCCTACTTTCTTTATTCTGCTGGAGGTTCTTCTCCAAACCATTTAACAAAGATTTTCTTATAAGTACCATCTTTTTTCATATCTTCTAATGCACTATTAATCGCTTTTACGAATTTAGGATTTCCTTTTTTAACAGCTACCGCTGCTTTGTCAGCTTTAATTGCTTCACCAACAGCCTTAATCTTATAGCCATTTTCTTCAACGATAGGTTTTAATGCAAAGACATTATTAATAGTTGCATCAATGCGGCCAGCATCTAAATCTTTTAATGTTGTAATTACATCATCATAAGTATTAATTTTGAAATTGCCGACTTTCGGCATTAAATCATTACGTAAATATGTTTCATCATTAGTACCAAGACCAACACCAATTGTTTTACCTTTAAAATCATTTACAGATTTTATATCACCATTATTTTCTTTCACGATTGCTTTTACTTCGTTTGTAATATAAGGATCTGAGAAATCAATTGCTTTTTTTCTTTCGTCTGTAATAGTTACTTGGCTTACTAATGCATCAAATTTACCTTTTTGTAAACCTGGGATTAATCCAGAAAAATCTTGTGCCACAAATTTTGCTTTAACATCAAGGCGTTTTGCTAGTTCTTTAGCAATATCAACATCAAAGCCTGTATATTCTTTGTCTTTTCCCATATAGTTGTAAGGGGCATATGTTCCCATAATACCGATGGTCATTTCGCCATTTTTTTGAATCTTTGAAAGTTCATCATTGCTTGCTTCTTTTTTTGTCTCATTACTACCACAAGCACTTAGTACAAGAACTGATGCAGCAACAACTGCAAAAAGCCATTTTATTTTCTTCACTTTTTTTCCTCCTGCTTAGACACCGAAAATACCGAAAAATTCAAAATGAACGGTTTTTTCGATTATTTCTTGTAATGAATAATCAGTGAAGGGGTGATTTTCACTTTGTTCGCTAAATAACCACCGAGATAACACACCTTCTAATAAACTCATGATAAAAACAGCTTGCAATTTAGAATCTACTGAGTGATTTAGCATATCCAATTGTTTTGCTCGTTCAATATTATTTGCAAAAGCTATTTCCATTTCAGATTTAATCTCATCGACCTTTTGTTGTAGTAACGGCTGGGTATGAACTCCTTTTAACAATATGTGTATTAAATAGGGGTTTTCCTCAGCAAATTGAAATATTTGCTCAAATAAATAACTTGTTGAAACGGCTGATTCTTGAACGGAAGCTTTTGAATTTCTATACCCAATAGCAATAGCTTTTAAAATTCTTTTTCGACCATCTTCAATTACCTTTTCAGCAATAGCTTCTTTACTTTTAAAATACCAATAAAAAGTACCTTGAGAAACATTCGCTTTAGCTACAATATCCGAAATTTTAGTATTTTCATACCCAACAGTTGCAAATAACTCAAGTGCAATTTTGATCAATTGCTGTTCTCTTTCATGTCTACGAATATCTGCTTGTGTCATTTCTTCACCTCGACTGACTCATTAGTCAATTAAATCCTATAGAATTACTACAAATTAGTCAATAGTTTTGACTTATTTTTTTGAATAACATGTGGAGTTTTTAATTCTACCAATTATTCATTTAATTAAAATACCGCAGCTACACAAAATCGAGTAGGAGGGAGTAATTAACTCCCGACCTCTCACACCACCGTACGTACGGTTCCGTATACGGCGGTTC
>NZ_CAKQBI010000061.1:0-6414 GCF_934216135.1 uncultured Rummeliibacillus sp.
TTTGCCTGCTAATACTATACAACACCTTTTTAGCAGTGTCAATATCAGTGTGCTAAATATTATAAAGTCGAGCAACACCTTTTTTTCGTAACCACAAATAGAAATATAGAGATAAAACAAGATTTACAGTAATAAAACAACTAATATACCTACAAAAACCTAATGTTCATCCTGGTATTATTTAGAAAAAGACTGCCGATATATAGGCAATACCAGTTTCCAGAATACAAATCCATTAACCACAAGTAGAATACCTGAAAAGCATCTTGCAAGACCTTCTGGGCAAAGTAAGGCAATTCCATTCATATCTCCACCGCCAAGAAAACTATGCAAAAAACTAAGGTAAAGTGGATCAAGAAATAAACATGCGATTGTCATATAGTAAAACATGGCACGAAATAGCTTACTCTTTATTTTGCAGATTTTCTTTGCGAGTGCTGTTAGTAAATAGCCTACAATTAGGGTTGCAAGTACTCCCACAACACAAAAGATGCCTAGTTGTAAACTTGTCATGTGCTCGGTATATACATCGATCTGCACGCCAAGTCTCATAAATTTAATTTGTTTAAATACACCAGTAAACAAAGCATACAACAAGTGTGCTCCCTCATGAACGAGGTAGTATGCAAAAAGTGCTGTCACGATTCCAATGTATTGTCGTATTTGTTTGGACATAATACTACTTTTCATTTTGAATATGCTTTAGATTTTCCAATACAAACGGACTATTTTTGACAATACTATCTAGCGTCGAACATCCATTCATTTTCTTGCAGTCTGCACAAGTATCCAATCCCTTTTCTCGAACACAATTATGTATAGAGCAGAGTTTATCACAGAAAGGTGTTTTTACACCTTCTACACGACAACCCGTACAATTTATACTTTCTGGTGTAATCAATACACCATTAAGTTTTGTCCACAACGCAGCCGTTTTTTCACGTAAAGCATCATCATTTGTAATTGTTGCGATTCTCGCATCACACTTTTCACAATCCAATCCGCAACAACCAATTAGTTTATTTTCCATATCTTTCCTCCTACACTTTCTTTACCGCAAGACAATAATTGACATGTTCAAATGCCTTCATGTCTGCACCAGCCTTATCAATAATGTTTCTTTGAATATCTTCTGGCGATAACAACTCATAAATCAAAAAGCCATGTTTCTCTAGCATCTTTTCAAGTTTCCTATAAGAAAATGACGACTGCATCGGTTCACCGCCTGCTTTTGCCATCATAATTGTATTTTGTACACGTTTTTCAGGCGCATCAAAAAAGTGTTCATCTGGATAATCAAATACGAGTGTACTGCCTTCTGCACATATTTTTGAAAGAGCACAAAGCATATTATCAATTGCTTCTTTGGATAGGTAGTAGGTTACACCAAGCCATGAGAAAAAGGATTTAATAGATGGATCAAAACTAGAAGTAATCAAACATTCTTCTAGATTATCATTTGTAAAATCTACAGGAACAAAACGAAGATTTTCAGGAACTACCCAACCAGCACGTTTAATTCGTTCTATTTTATCTTTCTGTGTCAAAGGATGATCCACCTCGAACACTTTGTACTTATCATTTCGAAAGGCAAACGTATCCATTCCTGCCCCAAGTATGACATATTGTTTTGTACCAGTCAGTAAAGCTGTTTTTAGAGCTTGTTCCGTATAGGCTTGACGACAAAGAGGTGATGGTGCAATATGTATATTTACAATTCTACGAAGCACCTCTTTTGGTTCCACTTTAGAAAAATCCATATCTGGTTCAAAAAATTTTGCTCCACCAAGAATATAGTTCTGAACAGTCGTATATTCTTCTTTCGTCATCAAATTTTTGGCAAGATCATCCACAAAAACTGGATGTTCTTCATTTTCTGCATGAAATGCTCGTCCAAACGAACTCATCAATGCGGTAATACTCGTTTTATTATTCATATATTTGTCCTCCATATTTTTCTTTCATTTCTTTTGTACTAGCATGAAATAACTCTAATGCCTGAGCTTGTATACGAGATAGTGCAGTATCTTTAAATTTCTGTTTGATCCAACTAGAAGCAATCGCATGAGGATCATCCATTTTATTTGGATTGGCCACAGATATAATTTTATTCAATAACCCTGAATCACTCGAATAATATAGCTCTACTAGCTTTGCACGATATTCTAGCTCTGTTGGTGTAATTTGAGGGAATTGTTTCATATCCACAGAATGTTGTGCTTCGTGCTTCAAAAATGAAACAAGAAACCGTTCACTCTTAAAGTCATACGCTTGTTCAACACAGTTGATTGTTCCATCTGGCAAAGTCCAACCTCCTGTACCATATCGACCAAAAGTCAAATAATCCATCCAACCTCGAAAAACAAAGCCTCTCAGAATATTTATTGTATATTCCACAACTCCATCAGGCAGTTCAACATTGTAGGTCGTTGAGTTTGTATCCTTCCAAATATAAGGACCATAATAACCTTGTGTTTTTCCAAACAGAGCATGGTAACCTTCGTTTTCAAATTGTGATTGAAGTTGTTTTACTAAAAGTAATTCATCTGCATTTGGCATTTTTAACAAGCTCTTAAGTCCTTTCAACAGCTTATCTTCAGCCAAATTTTTTGGTAAATCTAAGTAAAAAATATCCCGAAAATAAATTTGGTATAAACGTAATATGTCATTGAGATTATCCGGTATTTCATATGTACGATATTCACAATTTTCAAAAACAGAAACAAACGTAGGAAGAATATCCTGAAATCCATCATGATCTTTCATATAGGCAATAGCACCTTTTATATCTCCATCGATAAAGCAGTGACTGATTTGTACGTCCTTACTAAAAGTATGCGCAGTAATAATCGTATAGCTGTAGGCATTAACTGTAATTTTTATATCACCTATTTCGCAATACCAATTCTTACCTCGACGATATATATGGCATTGAGGATTTAATATCAGATTCTTACAATAACCCACCACATCTTCTGTATCTATTTTTAAATTTCTTTGTATCCGATCAACTCCCCTCACAGTCGTATGAAGTCGATCTATATTTTCAATTAATAAATTCATATCTGTCTTTCTGTCAAAATCAATGTATAAGTTACAGGAATCGCACTCAGTATAAAAAGATGAAGCAATTGTAGTTCTGTAGTAAGATTCAAATCATTTGAAAAAGTACCAAGTGTATTGATAGCCGAATGAAAAAGAATACATGGTATTAAGCTGCCGCCACGATAAAAGATTGTAACTAGCATAAAGCCAACTAAAACCGCAAAGACAATTTGACACAAATTACTAACAACATTCATGCCACTGCCATTAAATAAGTTGATAATATGGCCTATGCCAAAAGTCACACTTGAAATAATCATAGCGGAGTTGATGTTATCCCTTGCGATGGCTTTAAACAGCAGACCTCTGAAGATTACTTCCTCCAAGAATCCAACACTAAGCATACATATAATGCGACAAACTGTTTCAACTAGTGAATAATGAATCGCAATACCATTCCAAAGATTGGATGATGCCAAAATAAATAGTGGCACATAATATAAGAAATACCGTGCAGAGACTATTGGTTTACATAGTCCATATTTCTCATAAAGGTTATTCTTTTGGATAAATATCAAAAGAACAATACACTGTAAGATACAAAAAGCAGCACTTGCAGCATATTCAATGCCAATCATTTTATTTAGTGGATTTGCCAAAGACTGCAAGACACAATACACAAGGATCCATACAATCGTAAAATTCAGCTCATTTTTCAAATAGTATTTATTCATGTTCATTCCTTACTTCTTGAAGCGCTAAAACTTCACACCCCTTACTTTTGTAGTACGCAAACATTTCTGGCAATTTCTTTTTATCATAACTCGTAATACAATCCGACAACACGCTTACAGAATAACCACTTTTTGTCATGTTGTAACAAGTAGATTTAATACATGCTGCAGCATCAGCACCAACAACATAAAAATCACTAATTCCATGTCCTTGAATAAAAGCTTTAAAAGCATCGCTCGTCAGTGCATTACTCTTTGACTTTGTATAAATATGATTGGATACAATATTAAGTTCTGGTACGAATTCAGCTCCATGGCTACCTGGTTTAAAAGTTCTTGTTTTTAAAGACAAATTATTATGTTGAATATAAACAACCCACAACTTGTTTTGAACAGCCCAATCAATTGCCAAGTTCACTCTTTCAATAATCTCCTTATAGTTTTTTGTGATGTCATTTTGTAGATCAATTACAACCAGTGCACTATTTTCCATTTCTTGTTCCTCCATAAAATATATCCTACCTTACTTCGACAGTTTTTTCAAAAAAGTATAAATTGCATCATTAAACTCCACGGGCGCTTGTTTCTTCGCCATACATACAAAACTTCTATTTGCCAAACTTCATGTCATGCAGCCTGCTATCCGATACGAATTTCTTTTTTCGCGGATTGCCTTCTGCCCGATAGATCATCAAACTTTTTAGGTTGAATATCGAACTCCAAACTGTTTGAAAATTTGGATCTTCATATTGACACATGAAGCCATATTCACCTTTGAGCAAGCGAGTCGTGGTCCCCAAATAATCGTCGGTAATCTTGTCGTTAAAGCTATCCATCACAACTTTATATCGTTCTGCAGAATTGTAATCATCACCATTTGCATCGTCATAAGGAGCATATTCGTCAGAAGTGAAGCTGTTGACTGTACATACAATACTGCCATTATCCGATGCCACAGCTTCACGAACTCTTTTTTGAGTTGGAGTACATTCGACAACAACCATTTCCCCATTTTTATCTGCGAGCAGAATGTTACAGTTGGATGCTACTGGCAATTCCATAAGCAAAGAAACAGCCATGTCCGTACTACTAGTTTTTTCCAACAGGTACCTGACAATGAAGCAAGAATTGAAACCAGGCTTGATTTTTTCAAGTCTGGTCATAACAAAGGTCATAGCAACTGCTAAACCATGTTCATTTACCCCTTCTTCTCCGTTAATAAAAGAGGATGTAGTAATATTGAAACGATTTCCGTTTGTAGGAGAATAGATTTCACTTTTGCTGCCATCTCGTAAATATGGGGGCAAATCATTATTGCGACCATAAATTACATTACCATTCTTTGCATAAGCGAAAGCGGTACATCCTCTGATCTCAACGGGAATATTGCTTTCCAGATTATACATACAGCAACCCATACACAACATCCATGATATGAAGGATGTGTAGTCAACACCGATGGTATCACTCACACCTCTTATTTCCTCACATACTTCCGGGAAAAACTTCCTAAGTATTTTCTCACTCTGCGTTCCATGTTCTAACTGAAAAGAATCGAGATGAAACGGAAACGATATGTTGGCTCGTTGAAAAATCGTTCCTCTTTTGATTCCTATTTGGTAATGTTCGCCTTTCAATCTTAAATGGTACATTTATGTGTTCTCCTTTCGTCCTAAAAAACAATAAACGCAGTACAAACCTATTCATCGGTCTGCACTGCGTCTAAGCGTCTGGCACTATTTTTTAATTTTCAACATATTTCAAGATTCATGAAATCAAAATCAATAAGCTCCCCATCGATTTTGAAAAAGCCTGGGAAAGTACATAGCTTTTGAAAACCAAACTTTTTATATAACGCAATTGCACGCTTATTATCACTACGAACCTCAAGATTGATCTGTTCTACACCTGTTGATTTTGCGAATTCAAGAATGTACTCCATTAAAGTGGATGCTACACCACATCCCCACCACGCCTTTTTCACACTAATGCCAAATTCAGCACGATGACTCATACGTTTTTTCTTACGAATAAGACTCGCTGTTCCAATAATTTCACCATTTGCCTTTGCGAGTAACTGTATGTCATTAAGTGATTTTGTTTGTTGATCAAGATATTTTCGTTCTTCTTCTACCTCCAACAAAACGCCTTCTGCACCAAAACTCAAATTATCGGTTTCACTTCCGACAATCTTCAAATATTCTAATAATGCTTCAGTATCCTGTCCTTTGGCACGAACAATTTCAATATCTGTATATTTCATATGTGTACTTCCTTTCCTTATCCAATAAAAATACGCAGAACAAACCTGATTACATATCAAGTTCAGTTCTGCGTCTTAGCGTCTGACTGTTTCAATAGTGTTATTTGAAAATGCTTTAAATCAATCAATTCTTCCCTTTTACATTTCGGACAAAAAAGAAGAAAGTTGTGAAGCACAGTATCCTTGCGAATCCATATACGAGTTTTTCCATGACAATGCGGGCATAATAGCCATTGTCCTTGTTTTTCCATAATCATCACCTCATTTGTTGGAGCAGAAATCAGCGTAATTCTACGCATTTTACTTTTTTAGAAGCTTTGTGCTTCATATATTTAATTGTAACTTCATTGATTTCAAATCGATATTTTGAAA
>NZ_CAKQBI010000062.1:0-6104 GCF_934216135.1 uncultured Rummeliibacillus sp.
TATCGATTTTTTCATTTTTCTATTCGTTTCACCTTGTTTTGTAAATTAACAGTTAAAAGTATCTAAAATGTATCTTTGCCCCATCAGTTCTCGTTGATCACAAAAAATATGAACATAAAATATCCGATTAATTATTTGTGCGACAAAAAAAGGTTGCGACACAAGCCATGTCACAACCTTTTTATATTAGGCAAAATAATTTTAATAAAGGTTAATCAAAAATTCCCATAAATTAGTCTTCTGTTTTTAATCCAATGATTTCTTCTGCTAATCCATTGATTACTGGATCTTGCAAATAATTCTTTAATGTCACAATTTTCATGTTAGGATGTGCTTTTCTAGTCCGTTCCTCCAAATCTTGATGTACGATCACCAAATCACTATCTTCTGGTACCTCTTCAATTCGATAATTTTTTATCTCAACATCAGTAATACCTGCTTTTTGCAATTTTTTCTTGAATATTGTTGCGCCCATTGCGCTGCTTCCCATTCCTGCATCACAAGCAAAGGAAATTTTATTCATCTCTTTTTTCTCGGTACATATTTCTCTAGCATTTTCTTCTTTTAATAATTTTCTTCCTTCTGATTTCATCGTTTTCGATTTTTGAACTGATAGTTCAAAATTTCTGTCTTCATCTGTTGATTTATCTGCTTTTAAAATTACTGATGTTACAAAAAAGGAAACCAGTGTTGCTGTGACCACTCCCGCCATGACACCCAAAAAATTTCCTCGAGGCGTTAGAGCTAAATAAGAAAAAATAGAACCTGGACTTGGGCCTGCTACCAGGCCCGCATCAAATAATTCAAAAGTGATGATTCCTGTCATTCCACCAGCAATCATAGATAATATAGTGAGTGGTTTCATTAATACATATGGAAAATAAATCTCATGTATTCCGCCGAAAAAATGGATGATGATTGCACCTGGTGCTGTCTGTTTTGCTGCCTTTTTACCAAATAAAGAATAAGCTAACAATAGTCCTAAGCCAGGGCCAGGATTTGATGCTACCATGAAATAAATTGATCTGCCTGCCTCTAATGTTTGTTGCATACCTAATGGATAATAAACACCTTGGTCAATAACATTATTTAAAAATAAGACTTTTGCCGGTTCGTTGATTAAGGACAGTATCGGTAAAAAACCAGTTGAAACTAATGCTTCAATTGCACTCGTTACAAATTGATTAGCTGATTGGATTATTGGTCCAACTACCAGATAAGAAAGGCACATCAGTATGAAACCAATAATTCCTATAGAAAAATTATTGACGACCATTTCAAAACCAGCAGGAACTTTCCCATCTAAAAAATTATCTGTTTTTTTCATCATCCACCCACCAAGTGGCCCCATAATCATTGCTCCCATGAACATTGGTATGTCAGCACCAATAATCAAACCTATTGTTCCGATTGTACCTAAAACAGCTCCACGTGTACCACCAACCATCCGACCACCAGTATAGGCAAGTAGTAAGGGCAATAGATAGCTGACTGTCGGACTTACGAGTTCATTCAGAGATTCATTTGGGAACCACCCGGTTGGAATGAATAATGCAGTAACAATTCCCCATGCAATAAATGCGCCTATATTTGGCAATACCATATTTGTTAAGAAACCGCCAATCGCTTGAACTTTAGCTCGTATGGAGACTCGTTTTTTTTTGTTTGCTACCTCCATTTTCTTCTCTCCTTTACTTCTTTATCAAATCTAACAATGCTTTTTCTGTCTTCACATCGAATAATTTTTGATACATTTTTTCATCACTCAGCAATTCTCCAAGATTGGCCATTAAGTCTAAATGTCCCTTTGGCGAATCAGAAGAAAAGGTAAAGAAGAATTTTACTGGTTCTTCACTTGGGAACATGACTGGCTTATCTAAACATAAAAAGCTCATCCCGACCCCTTTGCTCCCAAATTCTGGACGCGCATGAGGCATTGCTACTAGTGGCAGTAATATAATATAATTTCCGTTATCCAACACATTTTGTATCATCGCTTGTACATAGCTTTCCTCTATTATTCCCTTTCCTATCAAAGGACGCGCACTTACTCGGATTGCCTCTTGCCATGAATCGATCGCATCCATAAACATTGTATTTCCTGACAATTGTTCTTTTAGCATATTCTCCTCCTCTAAATCTGGGACTCATAAGCAGCGACAACTTCATTCAGCAGCTTACCTTCCAAACGAGAAATTTTTTTAATCGTTGCTTTCAACCCATCATTTACAATCATTCGACGTAGTTGTTCAGCTTCTGGATCAGCAAGATTCCGATAATGATATCCCGCAGCAATTACTTTTATTCCTGCATCGTAAGGTAAATGATATGAATCTAGTTTTACTATGGGAGCAATTAAACGATCATTAGGGCCTAATTTTCGAATAGGGGAACTTCCTACACGAGTAATTTCATCGGAGAGTTTCTGATTCCCATGACGGTTTAATGTTTTTTCCACAAAAGATGTTAATTCTTCTCTAGAAAAATGATATTTTTGTACAAAGTACTCTATATTCTCCATTAAAAATTGCTTGACTAGATTGAAAATCTCCATATTTTGGATTGCTTCTTGAATCGTCTTATATCCTTTCAGTGCGCCTAAATAAGCTACTGCCGCATGAGCAGCATTAACGATATAAAGCTTTCGCTCAATGTAAGGCTCCATATCATCAACCAAATTTACATTTTTCATATCAAAAGATGTAGTTGGATCTAACTGCTGTCGATCCATTATCCATTCATAATAAGGTTCGACAACAGAGATCATTTTTCCTCCAAGAACTTTTCCTAAAGATTGTCGATCGATTGCCGTATTCACAAAATATGCATATTCATCAAAATTCTCTTGTTCTTTTTCTGACAGCAAAGAATAAATTTCTTTTTTCAACACATCACTTGCATTTATCACATTTTCATTAGCTACGATATTGATGCTATGCTTTTGTTCAAATCGCTTACTTAAGGCTTGCGCAATGATCGGTGCAATTTTTACTAAATTTATTGCGCCAACAGATGTTGTTAAGATATCTGCATTTTTTGTTGCTGTAATCACCTCTTCTAGCTCGGATAAACTATTCAGTGCCACAACATGATCAATGAAATCACTCCTGTTCATTTCATCAATAATTTCGATAGTATAACCCTTATCTTGATTTAATTGATGGATCAGTTCAGGATTCGTATCAATAAAACATAGATCGAATCCATTCTGATGTAGAATTTGTCCAATAAGCCCTCTGCCGATGTTCCCTGCTCCGAAATGTACCGCTTTCATTTTTCACCTACTCTAAGTTAGCATGGTATTGCCACAACTTTGACATATCAATTGCTTTTTCTTCTATCATCACTAAAGCAATACTATCTCCTAACAAAAGAACACTTTGTTCAAACAGGCTAGTCATTGGCTGTATAGAAGAAATTTCCTCTGGTAACGCTAATTTTGTTTGTACGGGTATACGAATAAAAAGATCTGAATATTCTTTCATTGTGCTGTCTGGGTTTGATCCTATATGGGCAACTTGGGACCCAAATTCCTTTGCTTTTTTTGCAATAGTTAGTGGGAAAGCACTTTCCCCACTACCAGAACCAACAATCAATAAATCTTTATCTGTAATTGCCGGTTCAGTGATTTGTCCTACGACTACTGTCTGAATTCCTAGATGCCCTAAGCGTTTTGCCATTCCTTCTAGCGCTAACAGTACTCTGCCAACCCCCACGAAAAAAACTCGTTCCGCTTTTTCAATTTTCTTTATCAATTGTTCCACATCTTTTGAAGAAATACGGTCTAATGTTTCAGTAATTTCTCTTACAATATTTTGTTTCGCCGCCTTATAACTCAACTATTTCCCCTCCATTTCTATTATTCAGGACCACTACATCTATTGATTTTTCCTAACTGATTGCTTCATCGCTTGATAAAGTAGTTTTTGATTTTCTGCTAATGTATTTCCTTTAAGAAACAAACTTGTACTTCCTAATACCAGATTTGTTGCGCCTGCATCTAATAATCCCGGGATCGTTTCTAACGATACCCGTCCATCCACTTGGATATCTACTGCTAACTCTTTCTCATTTACTAACTGGCAAAGATCTGTAATTTTTTTTAGCGCGTAAGAAATTTGTTTTTCTGACTTGTTTGTTGCAAAACCTGGATTAATCAGCATCAAACAAATCCTATCAATCTCGGGTAAAATATATTGTAATACATTTAACGGAGTTGCTGGATTCAAAGCTATCCCTACTTTTGTTCCAGAATTCTTGATGAGCTGGATATATCGATCAATATGGAGGCTTGTTTCATAATGAAAAGTAATGCTCTCTACGCCAATTTTCAACATTTCTCCAATAAAAAATTCGTTATCCTTAGCCATGATGTGTACATCAAAATTCATTGAAGTGATTTCTCTAATTCTTTTGATTGTTTCGATCCCTAAAGGCATACTGGGACTAAAAGAACCGTCAATCACGTCAATATGCAAGGAATCCATCCCAATACTTTCTAGTTCTTGGATGCTTCCTTCCAAATTTGCTAGATCCCCACACATAAGTGAAGGCGACAAAATAATTTTTTTCTCCATACATTCCCTCCTTTAACTACCCCCTCATTGTAACCGCTTAACAAATACTAGTCAACATAAAACTGCATAAAAATATTTTGTTTTTGCTTGTTTATGCCGTTTTAGTGTATTAAAACGGAAATTATTGACATAAAAACGCATAAATGACATGATAAACAAGAATAAATAAGAAGGAGCACGCAACATGTTGAAATTAGAACGTCATCAAAAAATTCTAGATTTATTAAACGCAGAACAAAAAGTTATCGCTAGTGATTTAAGTCAACGTTTCAATGTATCCGAAGACACGATTCGACGAGATTTGAAAGATTTGGATAGCCAAGGTCTCTTAAAAAGAGTACACAGCGGCGCTTTACGTGTTGGTCCGCCAATTACCAATTTTAACTACCGAGAAACTGTAGCTAGCGAACAAAAAACTGCATTAGCTCATAAAGCCCTCCCTTTTTTAAAAGAAGAATCTGTCATCATCATTGATGGAAGTACAACTAACTTGGCTTTAGCAAAAGAAATCCCACAAGATTTTCGTGCAACAATCATTACCAATAGCCCGCCGATTGCCATAGCATTAGCACAGCATCCTAATTTGGAAATTATCAATATTGGCGGTACTTTTTATAAACAATCTATGATCAATATTGGGGTACAAGCTTATAAGCAACTACAAAACATTCGAGCCGACCTTTATATTATGGGTATTTATAACATAGATCTAGATGTTGGAACGAGCGTGCCAACTATGCAAGAATCCGACATTAAACGTGAGATGATACGTATTTCTACTGAAGTACTTGGGATGATAACTAATGATAAATTCGGCACCATCAGTAATCATATCGTCGGTCCAATTGAAGACCTTACCTATCTTATTTCAGAAGAAATTCCTGAAAAGGTTCGTAAAGAATACAATAAACAAAAAATCGTTTTGATTGATTAAGCGAAAACTATTGGTAACTACTAAAGCAACAGATATAAAAAATCTAAAAAAGAAACACGCAATAAAGTTTTGAAATAAACTTTATTGCGTGTTTCCTTTTTTGTTTATTCTCACTTACCTAGCACCACGTATAACATACTATAGCAATCATCATCCCACTTCTTTGTCTTTTGAAATACTACGTTATTTCTTTTTATTAACAAAAAACAATAGCACTAAACAGACCAAAATAGTTATGACTCTCAACGCGGGAGTAAACAGCAATGCTATCATTAAATTAGCAAGTTCACTGACGATTGAGGAATTTGATTCGTATAATACAAATAAAGGTTCTGCAAATAAATTCACATGTCTATAAACAAATTCTGTAAATAAATATACGGTTAAGCCTAAACCAATTATGGTGATATTTTTTTTAGATTTTGACATTTTTTCTCTCCTATAATAATTTTTTCAGTTATTCATTTCCTTTTTTATAAAAAATGTAGATTGTTTTGAAGTAATAATATGCTGTAGTTTCAAGAAAATTTACAGGAAATTTGATAACTGATATTATTTACTTTTTGACCACCATATACATGACTTTTATTTTT
>NZ_CAKQBI010000063.1:0-6038 GCF_934216135.1 uncultured Rummeliibacillus sp.
GGTATAGGTCATTTGTCTTCACTCCTTATAATTCTTTTGCGGGAACTATCTTGAGTGTAGCACAAATGACTTTTTTAATTGTCTAGCTTAGTTTTACAATCGGCGATTTAAAATTAACTTGATTGAAGCATCTAGAAATTCATCCTTTATTTTGATAGAATTGGGTATAGACATCTGATTTCCTTCTTATTATGTTTTAGACGACTTAATTATAGGACAATCACATGTCTTTTTGTTATAAAAAAATTTTTGATGTCCTTACTCAATGTGAGTAACAACACCAAATATTATAGAACCATTTTTTAACTATATATGATATGGTATGGATTTTTTTATTATTCATGCTATCATGGAGCAGTTATTATCTAAAAAATACATTTAAAATAGTGTAGAGAAATGAATGATTATAAAAAAATGTAGAGAGATAGTGAGGGATAGGAAAGATGAAAAAAAGAAAGAGAATACTCTCTTTTTCACCAGTTCAGTGGATAACAAGTGGTTTTTTAGGATTAATTTTATTAGGTGCTAGCATTTTGATGCTACCAATTTCTTCAAGAAACGGTATGCAAACAGAATTTCTAGATGCGCTATTTACGGCGACATCTGCTATTTGCGTCACTGGATTAACGACAGTTACAACAAGTGAGCATTGGAGTGTTTTTGGCCAAAGTATTATCTTGTTATTGATTGAGATTGGTGGGTTAGGATTTATGACAATTCCAATCTTCTTTTTTGTCTTAATGAAACAAAAAGTAGCACTTAGTACACGCATGATTTTACGAGAAGCATTTAATACAGAACAAATGTCTGGTGAAATAAAAGTATTATTTTCTGTAGTAAAGATTGCTTTTTCTATTCAAGGAATAGGTATGGTTTTGTTAGCATTTCGATTTGTTCCTTTATTTGGATGGGGAAAGGGACTATGGTATAGTTTGTTTCATGCAGTTTCTAGTTTTTGTAATGCAGGATTTGATTTATTTGGCGATAGTTTAGTAGGGTTTCAAAACGATCCGTGGGTTTTGATGGTAATCAGCTGTTTAATTATTTCAGGAGGCTTGGGCTTTTTTGTTTGGCATGATGTCTTAACAATGAAACAAGCTAGACATCGATTGAGTCTACATAGTCAAATTGCCTTACGAGTGACTGGTACTTTATTGTTCATAGGTATTATTGGTTTTTTTATTACTGAATACAATAATTCGAACTTTTGGACAGGAAGTATTATCCATCGATTCTTTAATACGATATTTCTTTCTGTAACCCCTCGAACAGCTGGCTTTTTCTCAATTGACTATTTTTCAATGTCTCACGCCGGATTAATGTTAACAATGCTACTTATGTTTATTGGGGGAACATCAGGTTCAACCGCAGGTGGGTTTAAAACAACAACTTTTGGTGTGCTTTTAATCAAGATGTATTCCACTTTTCATGGGAGAAGTCGAGCAGAATTTCGTGAACGAACGATTAGGGAAGAAAGTGTTTCTCGAGCATTTGTTTTATTCTTTATGTTTTTAACTGTGATAATTGTCAGTACAATGATTCTATCTGTGACAGAGACGATTCCAAATGTCAATCAATTAGGCTTAGAATATATCGTTTTTGAAGTTATTTCAGCCATTGGGACTGTTGGCTTGACTATGGGGTTAACACCGGAGTTATCATCAATTGGGAAAATCGTTGTTGCAATATTGATGTTTCTTGGGAGAGTGGGTGTACTAACTGTATTTTTCTCTTTGATTATAAAGGAAAATAAAGTTGAGGTGAAAATTAAATATCCAGAAGAAACGGTAATCATTGGATAGATTCATGATGTAGGAGTACACTATTTTATTAATGTAATGATTAAACCAAGTTACAAAAAAAGTAAATAAGTGTAATTGAATAGCTAAATAGTTAAAAATATATTATGATAAAATAATAGCGTAATGAAAGTAAAGATTTGTATAACAAAGGAGGATCCAGTGGATAGAATAAGTAACGGAACTATAGGGATATTCATAGTTGCTATTCTAATTTTATTTATCATGAGTCTGTTTTTTTAGTTTTGTTCCAGTAGGATTGTGGATTTCGGCGTATTTTTCAGGTGTTAAAGTTGGTTTAGGTACATTAATGTGGGATGCGTTTGAGACGAGTTTCTCCTCGACAAATTATTCAACCGTTAATTAAAGCAACGAAAACTGGGTTAGACTTAACAACTGATCAATTAGAGGCACATTATTTGGCTGGAGGAAATGTCAATCGTGTGATTGATGCTCTAATCGCTTCTCACCGCTCCTCATCGCGCAGATATTGATTTATAATTTGAGAAAGCCGCAGCAATTGATTTAGCTGGAAGAGATGTTTTTGAAGCCGTTCAAGTATCAGTTAATCCCAAAGTAATTGAAACACCGATGATTGGTGCTGTAGCAAAAAATGGGATTGAAATTATAGTTAAAGCCAAAGTCACTGTCCGTGCCAATATTGAACGACTTGTTGGTGGAGCAGGTGAAGATACAATTATTGCCCGTGTAGGTGAAGGGATTGTCACAACAGTGGGTTCAGCTGAAAGGCATGATCTAGTGATGAAAAGTCCTGAGGCTATTTCTAAAACAGTTTTAAGTAAAGTATTGGATTCAGGAACAGCTTTTGAAATTCTGTCCATTGATATTGCTGACGTAGATGTGGGGCGTAACATTGGAGCACAATTACAAACGGATCAATCCGAAGCTGATAAAAATATTGCGCAAGCCAAGGCAGAAGAGCGTCGTCCTATGGCAGTTGCAGAAGAACAAGAAATGCGCGCAGAAGTTGAAAAAATGCGTGCAAACATTGTCGAGACAGAGGCGGAAGTTCCCTTAGCTATGGCAGAAGCATTACAAAAGGGAACATTGGGTACAATGGATTACTACAAACTAAAAAATATCCATGCTGATACTGAGATGCGAACGTCGCTTTCTTCAAGTACAGAAAAAACTAGTGAAGAATAGTTTTTCAGTCTACGATAATGATTGAGCAGTAAAAAAAGAATTTATGTTTTTTAGGCATTTGGATAGACAAAGTAGAAAATCTTTGTTAAATTAATACTAATTTCATAAATAATCAGGTTGGGCGCAAGCTTTCAAGACATATTCTCCAAGGGTGAGGAGAGTCTTGTTTGCTTGCGCTCTTTTTGCGTTGTTTAGAAAAAAAGAAAGGAAGTTATTTATGCATTTTTATCAAGAAAAAAAAGAAAAATTAATCAAGCGATTTGAGGTTGATTCAACGAACGGATTAACAAATGAACGGGTTCGTATTCTCAGAGAGCAATACGGAGTGAATAAGCTGCCTGATGAAAAAGAAAATCCCTACTGGAAAGTCTTCTTGAAGAATTTTAAAGAACCCATTGTCATCGTATTGATGGGAGCTATTGTATTATCTTTACTGAGTTCTTTTTATTCCATTCAAGTAAAAGGAGATGTGCAGCATGGAATAGAATCTTTGTATGAAGCAGCCGCTATTTTTATTTTAATTGTCATTAATGCTTGTTTAGGTTTCTGGCAAGAAATTAGTGCGCGTAAGAGTTTAAATGCCTTAAAAGAGATGAACAATCGTCAAACAACGGTCTTAAGAAATGGGAGCTGGGAAAAAATTACTGCTACAGATGTTGTGGTGGGGGATTTAATCAAAGCAGAGGTAGGCGATTTCGTTGAAGCAGATGTACGTTGGATTCAAACGAATGAATTGCAAGTGATGGAAGCACATTTAACTGGCGAATCAGATGCAATTCATAAAAATACTGAAGCAATTGATGAAGTTGTTGAAATTGGTGATAGAAAAAATATGGGATTTTCAGGCTCTACTGTTTCAAATGGGCAAGGAATTGGTTTAGTCGTTGCTACAGGTTTAGACACTGAATTAGGAAACATTGCACAATTAATTCAAGCTGTAGAAGATAAACCATCTCCTTTACAGAATACGGTTAATAAATTGACAAAGACTTTAATGCTGATTTCAGCTGGTGTCATTCTATTTACTTTTGTGATTGGTATGATTCAGGCAGGGGAAATCAGTTTTACATCGATTGGTTCTGTGCTTTCGACATCCATTGCTCTAGCAGTAGCTTCTATTCCTGATGCGTTGCCTGCAGTATTGTCGATTGTATTGACAATTGGTGCTTCTAAAATGGCACAAAATAGAGGTCTTATTAAATCTCTTTCCAGTGTAGAAACTTTAGGAGCAACCTCTTATATTTGTTCGGATAAAACCGGTACCTTAACGAAAAACGAAATGACGGTGGTTAAGTATTATAGCAACGGCCATTATTACGCGGTGTCTGGACTAGGATATGCGCCAACAGGTGACATTCATTCACCAGAAGCAAGTGCCAAGTTGTCTGATACACTAGCCTTTTTAGAAGGAGCTGTTTTATGTAATGAAGCGACTGTCAAAGAAACAGATGGTGAATATAAACCGTTTGGGAATCCAACAGAAGTCGCATTAACAGTTTTAGGTTTAAAAGCAGGTGTAAAGAAAGAAAAACTAGAACAAGAAAAAGAAATTGTCCGTACATTGCCCTTTACGAGTAGTCGTAAAATGATGAGTGTCATTGTTAAAGAAGACGAGCGTTATCTAGTATATACCAAAGGCGCGCCAGATGTATTGGTTAATAAAAGTACAGGCATTTTAATCAATCATAAAGTTGATTCTTCAGAGGAAGCAAAACAATCATTCGTAGATACCGTCGAAGAGTATGCAGAAGCAGCCTTACGTACATTAGCTGTTGGTTATAGAGAAATTACGGAACAAGAAGCAATGAATGGATCTGTCGAAGAGTTAGAAAAACAGTTAATTATTACCGGCGTTGCCGGGATTATTGATCCTGCTCGTGAAGAAGTCAAAGAATCTGTAAGTACATTGAAAAAAGCGAATGTCGAAGTTGTTATGATTACAGGGGACCATGAAAAAACGGCCAAAGCAATTGCCTTAGAATTAGGTATTGTTGATACAGTAGATGCGATAGTGATTAAAGGTATTGAAATCGAGAAGATGTCTGATGAAGAATTATATAGTTATGTGAACCATACGAATATCTATGCTCGTGTGTCACCTGAACATAAACAACGCATTGTTAAACAATTACAAAAGCACGGACAAATTGTCGCAATGACCGGTGATGGTGTCAATGATGCACCTGCATTACGTGCTGCAGATATTGGTATCGCTATGGGGATTGCTGGAACCGAAGTGACGAAAGATTCAGCCGACTTAATTCTGATGGACGATAAATTCACAACAATTGAACAATCTGTTAAAAGTGGTCGAACCATTTATGCCAATATTAAAAATTTTATGCGTCATGAATTAACAACCAATGTAGCAGAAGTTCTTTCATTATTGATTGGTTTAATCTTCTTTACACAATCAATCGGCAATGTTCCTGGTGCGACACCAACATTAACTGCTTTGATGATTTTATGGGTCAATATGGTAAGCGATGCAGTGCCTTCTTTTTCACTAGGATATGATGTCGCTGAGTCTGATATTATGGAGGAACAGCCGAGAGATCCAAACGAATCGGTTCTAGCAAATTATACTTGGTCTCGTGTCTTGATTCGCGGAATTTTTATGGGAGTATTGGTTTATGTTGCATTCTTATGGGCGGCTCACCAAGGGTTATCAAGTAATCAAGCCCAAACCGTAGCTTTCTTAACACTGGTTTATGGCCAATTATGGCATGTTTTTGATGCGCGAAGCACGAAAACATTATTTAGAAGAAACCCATTTGAAAACAAATATTTAATTGCAGCTGTTCTATTTGCAGGTATTTCTTCTTATCTGGTGACGATTATCCCATTCTTTAATATAGTAATGGGCACAGCACCATTGACGTTGTCAATCTATTTACTGGTACTGTTTGTTCCAGCCTTACCTACCTTGATTTTATCGGGCATGAAAGAGTTGTTTGGTATTAAAATTTGGTAATAGCTATCGAAAATAGCTAGGCGCCGATTGTAAAATTAAGTTAGACAAATAAAAAAGTCATCTGTGCTACACTCAAGATAGTTCCGCCTAAAGAATTA
>NZ_CAKQBI010000064.1:0-5741 GCF_934216135.1 uncultured Rummeliibacillus sp.
TCTATTTTGTCTTTGTTAAAAACAAAGTTTATTGATTAACATCTTGCTTGTTCAGTTTTCAAGGTTCATATTGTGTCACTTGTTTTAACGACTTGATTATTATATCAAATCTTATTTACGATGTCAACAACTTTTTTATTTAAGTTATTTTGTTACCGCCTTGTTTCAGCGACTTAAATATCTTAACATGCACTTTTGCTAAAGTCAACACTTCTTTAAATATTTTTTTATATTAATAGAAATGATTATTTTTATGGTTAAAAACACCGATACTTGAAAGAAATAATCATAGATAACAGTTCGACTAAAACAAATCTACGGAGGGGTTTTATCCAAAAGCCAATCATATTCTACTACAGTAAATGCACTTTTAAAACAGCATTTTCAGCTCTAAATAAATGTTGTATTATGTATTGTATTTAACACATCATCTGAAAACGCAAACTGCAAAAAAGAGTTACTTGTCAACAACTCAAGCAACTCTTTTTCTGTTATTTATTCAGTTTCTTATTGAAATTCCCTTCATCTTATTCACACCAATATAAATTACAGGCACTAACAATGGGATAATTGAAATGATCGATAATGATAAAACTAAATTATTTTCAACCCATGTAGTATTTCCTAATATATAACCTATGTTTAACCAAAATAGTGTCCATAAAATAGCACCTAAACTATTAAACTTTAAAAACACTGAGAAGTAGTATTGTGTAAGACCACTTACAAAGGGTACAGTCGTTCTCATTAAAGGTACAAATCTAGCAAATAAAATAGATAATCGCCCATATTGGTTAACAAATAATTGCGCAGCTTCAATTTTGTCCTTTAAAAATAATTTCAACCTTGGTTTTTTATCATGCCACCTTCTAAAAAAATTCCCCATTGCGTAATTTTGGCTATCCCCTGCAATAGTTGCACTGACAAAGAGCACTAATAGTACCCAAAAATTCAGTTTACCAATGGCCGCTAAAGCACCACTTGCGAATACTAATGCATCAGCTGGCAGAAATGTTAATACAACAAAAGCTGTTTTTAAATAAACAATAATAAATAATGCAATATAAATATACATTCCATATACGTCTATGAAACCCGCCAGATTATCATCAAAACTTGAAATGAACTGATAAGATTTAATCATTTTATCCCTTCATATCTGATTATTTTTAAATGGTCAACTAATTCACCTAAAAACCCTTATGCATATATTTATTCCATTTTATGATTCGTAACTCCGCAAAAAACCATTATTTATAAAAAGAAGCGTCAAATTTAAAACGAGTACAACCTGAAGATTATACGCATTCTATTTAAAGGCAAAAAAGCTGATAAAATCGTTCAACAGGATTTTATCAGCCTTTTCTTATCCACATGTGCATAACTTTGTATCATAAGATTTATCCACTTACTTTTCCACAGTTCACAATTATTCTTCCATAAAAAATTTTTTTCGTTCTGTTGATATCCACTGCTCCAAATCATCTGTGTTTCTTCTTACTAATCGATTCACCAACACATCATGCCAAACGTAATCTTCTAATAAATAGATATGTACGGGGTCATTCGTGTAAAAGGCCAATTCACGATTATCTATAGAGGATCCATAAATCATTTCCTTCCCATCAATGGAAAGAATAAACCATTTCTTACTAGTTGGTGCTTCAGTAAAATGAGTAATGCGATGCAAATCTACAGTTTTTACAGGGTCATCCACATGCAATGCAATACCTTGAATCTGAACATCTTCTCCTACTTGTTCTAATTCATTTCTTAATTCTCCATACATATCATCCCACATAGAAATAACGATTCTCTTTTTCGCTTTTTTTATAAGTGATTTGCAATAGCTAATAATGGTTTCATTTTCTTTCAATGTTAAAACACGATTATCTGGTTTTTCCTCTATCATTTCTAGTTGCTTTAATTTTTTACTTAGGTCTTGATAGTTTTGTTTCCAATTGGATTGGGCTCTTTCAAGAAAAACATCGACCGGTAATGGTGAGTATATTGCTCCATCTGTATTTTCTTCTTTTAGTACAATTCCCTTTTCTACGAGATTTTTCAAAATATCATAGATCCGTGCTCTTGGTATACCAGAGTCTTTACTTACTTGGTAAGCTGTTACAGTACCTAGCTTTACTAGAGAAATATAGGATTTGGCTTCATATTCTGTGAATCCCACTGCCTTTAACTGCTGAACTAATTTCTCCATTTTACATTCCTCCGTTTTCTCTTCTATTTATCATACCAAATCTTATTGAACTATTTACATCCAAAAAGATTTTAGTTACTATTTTGGTAGTCACTATTTAGAGAGGTTGATTTGATGCCATTTGATGTGGATATTGATTTTTCATTATTATTAATTCTTGTGATTTTTGGCTTTTTAGCTGCGTTTATCGATTCGGTAGTTGGTGGAGGTGGATTAATTAGTCTACCAGCATTATTATTCGTTGGTCTTTCTCCTTCTGCGGCTGTTGCTACAAATAAGCTTGCTGGAACGATGGGTTCTCTTACAAGCACCATCACTTTCTACCGTTCTGGAAAAATGGATTTCAAATCAGTCGCAAAGTTTTTCCCATTGGTTTTTATTGGTTCTGCTTTAGGAGCGTGGATTGTTCATCTAATGGATCCTAATGTATTAAAACCATTAATGCTAATTATGCTTGCTGGAGTTGCTATATATACTGTTTTCAAGAAAGATTGGGGTAGTGTTTCTACATATAAAAAACTTTCACCTTCGAAACTTGCTTTGTTTATAGTGGTTATTTTTGCTATTGGTTTTTATGATGGGTTTTTGGGACCAGGAACAGGTTCTTTCCTTATATTCGCCTTTTTAATGGTCGGGTTTGATTTTTTAAAGGCGGCCGGTAATGCCCGTTTCTTAAACTTCGGAAGTAATATCGCAGCACTTCTTATGTTCATGACTTTAGGTCAAATACATTATGCCTACGGGATTCCAATGGGGATTGCACAAATCTTTGGGGCTATTATTGGTTCTAAATTTGCACTGAAACAAGGGACAGGCTATGTACGAGTATTATTTATCATTGTGACATGTTCACTATTGGCCAAAAATATTTATGATTATTTCTACAAATAACTTAATCTTCTAAAAAAGCGGATTGCAAATACTTACAATTCGCTTTTGCGTAATATAAGCCAATAGTTCTTTTTTAGAACTGGGCTCTCACCTTTAAAATCTTCGTAAGTTGCTCATTCATATAGGAAACAGGATAGATAAAATCTCGTTTTACCCATTCCACAATCATACCTATAATGGCATATGTTGATATGCAGCACATAAATTCACGTCTATATCTTGATGCTTATATTGTGTAGTATCTCCTTTCAATAATTCATTTAATTTTTCACTAAAAAGATTATGGGTTTTTATAGTGCTTTAGAAAAACAACTTGATAAAACCGCTTATATGCCCACAGAAGGTTCCTCTATTTACCCGTTGTTTCTTACAGATATCAGTTATTGAAAAAAATATGCTGTTAGTTCCTGTATACTCTGAACAATATGGAAAGGCTTTGATAATTCCAACTCTTTCTGACTACCATATCCATAACCTACTGCAACACAAGGAATGCCCTCTTTTTTAGCGCCAAGAATATCGTATTTACGATCCCCAATCATTACAACATTTTCTTTAGGAGGAAAAGACAATTGTTTTAGAACTTCGTGAATCACTTCATTTTTTGCCGTTCGTGTGCCATCTAAATTGCTTCCTACTACTATGTCAAAATATTGATTTAGATTAAAATGGTCGAGAATCTTTTCAGCGAAAATAGTTGGTTTAGATGTGGCTACTGCTAAAGTTATACCCTTTGTTTTCAATGCAGATAGTAAACCCTCAATTCCTGGATAAAGTATATTCTCATATAGACCTACTTTTTTAAACCTTTCACGGTAAAAAGTAAGTGCCGCTTCAGCTTTCGATATATCGAAGCCACATATTTCACGAAATGATTCTATTAATGGTGGTCCAATAAATGATTCTAATGTTTTTTCATCTAAACAAGGTGCATCCAGCTTCTTAAGTGCATAGGCAATACTTTTCGTAATTCCTTCCTTTGGATCAGTCAAAGTTCCATCTAAATCAAAAAGAATATAATCAATAGTCAATTTCAAGTCCACCCTTCTTCTCACAAACATCTCTTCAAAAATATTTACATTAATATTACTTTATCCATTTTATATGGGTAAAGGCATATTTTATTTTGGAACATTGGGCTTTTGCCATCTCCTCAAATTCATATTAGACATATGCATAGAAAGACCATAAAAAAGGAGGCAAAAAAAAGCATGAATAAAGAAATGGTTAGTTCTTTGTTAAACAAAGTTGTGAAAATTGATAGAGGAGGCCCTGAAAGTTCCATCGGCTTATTGTTAGGTGCTGAAGATGATCATATTACTGTATTAACTGAAAAAGATGGAATTGTCTACTATAGGAATGACCATATCAAAAGTATCACGCACGCTACTAAAAATGGTATGGATTTTGGCATCACTGCTTTACCTGAAGGATTTGAGTATGTAAAGGCTGATAATTTCAAATTAACACTTGAAGGTCTTAAATATCAATGGATTCAAATCAACCGTGGGGGCCCTGAAAAATTAGAAGGCGTACTAGATGAGATCAATGATGATTATATAACTGTAATTTTAAACGATGAAGTTGTTCGAGTAGTAATGTTCCATATTCGTAATGTAAGTTATGGTCTTCGTGTTGAATTAGAAGAAGAGCCAGAAGAAAATACTGAAGCTAAAAAAGCTAAAAAAGATTAAATATAACTTACTGCGATACTAAAACTTGTTCAAAAATAAATAATGAAAGGGGCCCCCTAATGGTAGAGGGTTACTTTAAAAAGACAATAGGGGGTCTTCTTGGTAAAACGGTTGGTTTTTACTTAAATGATAACCAATTTATTGAAGGCACCTTAATAGACGTTAAAAATGATCATCTCATTGTAAAGGTAAATGAAGATATTTTTTATTTTCCACTCAGTCAAGTCCATGCTCTTTCAAAAAATGCAAAGGATTTTCGTGTTTCTCCTCAAGACGTAAACTACCTAGATAAGAATAATTTGATAGATATATTACAAGAACTAAAATACAATTGGATTACTATCAATTGTTTAAGCAATCAATCATTTGCAGGTTTGCTAAGTAGAATTGGGGAAGATCATATTGTTTTAGTTAATAATTCAGAGCAATTATTTGTACAAAGTTCTTTTATAACTGATATCTATAAAGGAAAGTATGAAAGTACGGAGCAAGATTCTAATAACAATGAGCAAGAAGGTAATTCTTCAGAAGAAAATGAAGAGAATTCTGATCAGCTTTCTAAAGAAACAAATCTTACTACCCCAATAGATAACACTGAATCCAATATAAATGACAATTCTTCAAAAGAAGAGAAGAAAACTCTAGACGTCAATCAAACTAATGAAGAGTCCACAATCTACAATGATGAAATTACTGCCAATCAAACGGATAATGAGTCTACTTCTCTCTTTAATCATCAAATTATTATCAACCAGATTGATAGTGAGCCTACTCTCTTCGATCATGAGATTACTGTCAATCAAACAGATAACGAATCATCTCTTTTAGATCATGATGTTTCTGGCGATCACTCGGATAATGAGTCTTCTCCTTTCGATTATGAAGTTATAGTCAACCAGATTAATAACGAGTCTTCTATCTTCAATCATGATGTCTCTGGC
>NZ_CAKQBI010000065.1:0-5595 GCF_934216135.1 uncultured Rummeliibacillus sp.
ATTGTGGAAAGGAATTTTCAAATTGGAAATCAATCAGTAATATCAATGATATTGATATCTATTTTGCAGATCCTGGTGCACCATCACAAAGAGGATTGAATGAAAACTCTAATGGTTTATTACGTAAAGATGGTTTATAAAAGCAAATGGATTTCAACGAAGTTGAGGAATCTTTTATCCAATCTATTGCATTGAAAAGAAATAATATCCCTCGAAAATCATTAAACTATAAAACACCAATAGAAGTATTCTTGAGTCACATAAGCAAAGAGTACTTGTCTAACTTAATTTTACAATTAATAATTAAAAAAAATAGTTGGAGTATACTTTAAAATTGGGATACAGGGAAAATCTTTTTTAATAGAATGAAACAATGCAAGGGGTTTTTTTTATGAGAACAATGAAATCTAGAGTAAGAAATTTAATAATATCAAGAGTACCTGATTGTATGATTAAAAATTGGGTTACAGAAAAAATAATAAATAATTCGATTTTTATATTGGATCATGTTATTTTATTTAGATTGAAATTTAATATTAATAGAAGTAAGAGAGTAATGAGCGATCAAGAAAGTGAAAAAGTTTTAAAAAAATTTTATTTTAATGAGCAAGAGTATATCTATTTATCTAGAGGAAGAAACTGGCTAGATAGAAATCATTTTGATGTATCAATAATAATCCCTTGTTATAAAGTAGAAAGATATATTGAAAGGTGCTTAGAAAGTGTTTTTAAAATTGATAGCAAGTACAAAGTAGAAATTATTGTTATAAATGATGGATCTCCAGATAATACTTTAGCAATCATCGATAATATGAACTTACCCAATAATACTAAGGTTATTTCTCAAGATAACAGGGGCTTATCCGCTGCTAGAAACAAAGGAATTGAAGAAAGTTCTGGAAAATATATATTTTTCTTAGATTCAGACGATATTTTATATACTGAAAGCTTTAATAAAGCTATATCTACACTGAAATCAGGGGACTATGATTTGTTGGATGCACCATATGTGAGTTTTAATGGTTTAAAAAAACAACTACTTAATTATGAATCAGTAGATGTTGAAGAATTCTTTCAGGAGTATAATTTTGAATTAACAAACGCCTATGCATGGGGAAAATTTTTTAGAAGAGAATTATGGCTAGAGACAGAATTCCCAATAAATTACTGGTTTGAAGATACACACTTACTTTATTCTATATTTCCAAATGTTAAGAGATATAAAAAAGTCCAGAGTCCACTTGTAGAGTATTACATTAATGAAAATGGAATTACAAAACAAGCAGATAATAACATGAAGTCATTGGATACGTTATATATTTTAGAATATTTATTAGCTGAGGTAAGAAATAAAAATTTATTAAATAATAAGATTAAAGAAATATCATTGGTACAAATGTCTTCATTATTGTTTAGAAGGATAAGATTTTTAGATGAAGACGTACAGCAAGCAGCTTTTATTAGAGCATGCTATTACTTTGAGAAATATGAATTAAATGGTGTATATGAAGAAAAACTATTAAATAGACTAAATCAATCATTTGTTAAAAGAGATTATCGAAGTTGGAAATTATTGAGTAAAATCATTTAGTAGAAATGTTTATGAAAAGTATGATCAAAACTAATATTTTCATAAAATATTAAAAAAATTTAAGTAATTATTATCTTATCAATCTTAATTTGTTTTGATTCTATAACTTATCCAGTATTTAAGAGATTTATAAGATGGATTAACATAATCTCTTAGATTATTCAAGTGATAAAATATACGAAATAAGTTGTCTGTTTTACAGACTCGTTTGTCCCATCTGTATAGTGAATAATGATTTTACAGTAGCTGTATTCAACTGTTTAAGATGTGTATTAAATAATTCTTAAAATGATAACCACAGTTGTTTTGTTTTTAGTTAATTCCATAATCCAGTGTAAAATATTATACAATCTATCATTAACTCCTATTGTTTAAACTTAATATACTTTCAAGGTGAACTAATCCAGTCATCATGGAGGTCTAAAAGGATAGCCCCAATTAATCGATTAGCTGAAGCGCGGTTCAGAAAGATACGAATAATCATTTTTCTTCTGCATACTTCTAGGCTCAGTCTTTCAAGAAGGTTCGTGCTTTTTAGTCGATTATGAGCATTTACTATAACTGTGTATTGAAAGGTATCTTCGAAGCCATTATCAAATGTTTCGCAAGCTTTTGTATCTTTGGATTAATCAATATATTCATCAATTAATGTATTCTTTCCTCTTTTAGCAAGTTCAATATTCGTAAAATTAAATAAGGCTTTTACATCTTCTCTAAAGGGTTTAGAATTTTTCTTTGGAATGGTGCTTAAAATATTCTTTAAGAAATGAACTTCGCATCTCTGTCAAATTGCGTTGGTAAAAGACTTACGAATTGCAGACACTATTCCTTTATGGGCAACAGAAATGATGAATTCTATCCCCTTTAGTCCACGGTCTTTTAAGCAATCAAAAAAGGTGGACCATGTGTCATCACTTTCTTCATTTTGAATCATGAAATCAATGATATCACAATTGTCATCTTCTGTTATCTCAATCGTAATATGACAGCTTTTAGAAAATACTCGATGATTCTCACGAACTCTTATATAGAGAACATCTGTCATCAGATAAGGATAATTGGTACCTGAGAGTGAACGATTCTGCCATTCATTGCGCTGATACTGCTCAAACATCGTTAAATTACTGTCACGTGTTATAGGTGCTTTTAATTCAAGTGTACCGATACGAGCCCTAAAGTCTCGCTCATAGTAGCCGTTTCTTTGGCTTTGACGGTTTTCTAATCGTTCATAGTCTTCGGATTGAATGTATTTTGTTTGCTGGTTTTCCATCAATTGGTTAAAAAAGTGGTTAAAAATTTTTCCAGAAATCATTTTTTACCGAATGGTCAATAATACTTTGAACCTCTAAGTTGGACAGTGTAAAATTTACTTGGGTCATGTCAAGTTCTCCTGAGTATGTTTTTTGTGGTTAAAAACATTATACAGTAAAATGGCGTTTACATGACCCTTAACCTTTACACAATTATATAGACTTTATCAATAAAGAAATGGAGTTACTTCAAGTGAAGATAGTAAAAAATTATTTATATACTATGTCGTATCAAATATTTATTTTTTTGGTTCCAGTTATCACTATACCTTATATTTCAAGAACGATAGGCACTGATGGCATAGGTCTCAATGCTTATACTAGTTCGATAATTTCTTACTTTACATTGCTAGCAAATTATGGATTATCTTTATATGGTAGCCGTACAATTGCATTTTATCGTGATGAGAAATATCAAATGTCAAAAAAATTTTGGGAGATAGTAATTGCAAAAATAATTATGATGGCTATATCTTTAATTTTCTTTTTTATTTATTTATCAATAATTAGTGAATATAGATATATACTTCTATTGCAGGGAATACAAATTTTGGCTACGGGTATAGATGTTTCTTGGTTTTTTATTGGTATAGAAGATTTTAAAAGCACAGTTACGAGAAATTTTATTGTCAGAATTATATCGGTTGTTATTATTTTTTTGTTAGTTCATGATTCCCAAGACTTAGCTAAATATATTTTAATTGTGAGTGGATCTAGCTTTATTGGCAATTTAACGCTGTGGCCATATACTAAACAGAAAATATTTAGAATTGATCTAAAGATTGTAGATTTTTTTTCAGTCTTAATTGCAGGAGGTTCACTATTTTTGCCTGCATTAACTGCAACATTGTTTATAAGTTTTAATCGAATTCTGTTAGGAAGCCTCTCTACATTTACCCAAACAAGTTTTTTTGATAATTCGGATAAAGTAATACGGATATTTTTATCGCTGCTGACTGCCGTAGGAACTGTAATTTTCCCAAGGATTGCTAATCACTTTAAAAAGGGAGAGTTGTACCAAATGAATAGATACATTGAAATCTCAGTATCTCTAGTTTCTTGTTTATCTTTTCCAATTGTTTTTGGGATAATTTTAGTTTCTGATTCTTTTTCGAGACTATTTTATGGTACAAATTTTGCTGGAATTAATATAGTTCTATCAATCTTATCAATTGAGCTTATATTTATGGGGTGGAGTCAACTTATTGGTCAACAGTACATGATAGTAATTGGAAAAGCTAAAGAGTTAACAATATCAATGCTAAGCTCTTTTTTGATATGTAGTATTGCTGCTTTTTTTTTAATTCCTCAGTATGGTGCAGCAGCCTCTGCAGTTATATCCGTGATTGGAGAAGCTTTAATGTTCTTAATTCAAATTTATGTGGTTCGTAAATATATCAATATCTTGAACTTGTTCAAAGAAGTTTGGAAATATATGTTAGCATCAAGTGTTATGTTTGTATTCTGTTTATTCTTGAAAGGCAAGTTTCATTTTTATTCGGATGTTTTCCAGATATTATTAATTGGATTTAGTGGAGTTGCGGTATACATACCAGCACTTTTGCTTCTAAAGCCGAAATCGATTAAAACTTTATGGGAATTAACAAGGAGAGTAAGCAAATGATACCTAAAAAAATTCATCAAATTTACTTGCAAGGATTTGATTCACTAGATCCTGATTATGTAGAATTAATAATAAAAATGAAAGAAATCAACCCTGAGTGGACATATAAAATATATAGTGAGAAGGATATTATGCTATATATTAAAGAAAATTTTGATTCTAATATTTTAGAGAGTTATAAAAAAATCAATCCCATATATCCAGCTGCAAGAGCAGATTTTTTTAGATATTTAATTTTGTATAATGAAGGGGGGTTCTATATTGATGTTAAAAGCTTTCCATCAAAGCCACTTGATAGCATCATCTCCGACGAAGACAAATTCATAGTTTGTCAATGGGATAGAGAAATATATCCAACATATGGACTACATAAAGAAATAGATTATGTTGAAAATGGTGAATATCAACAATGGAATATAATGTGTGAAAAAAAATCTCCTATAATGAGAGATGTTATAAACGGAGTTGTTTATAATATAAATAACTACAGTATATTTAAACAAGGGGTTGCAAGAAAAGGTGTTCTAAGAACAACAGGACCTATAGTTTTTACAGAAAAAGTATACGAGTATAGGAGAGATGAGGGAGTTAAAATTTTTAGCTCTAATATGGAACCAGGAATAGTATATAGCATGAAAAATCATCTACTCGCTAATCATTATTCAAATATAAATTTACCAGTCATAAAAGGGAATATTTTCGAAGAAATTATTTCTCGTTTACTCATATCTCCATTAAAAAAAATCAAAAATCTTTTTCATTAACGAAAGAAATATTTAATTAGATATTTTTTTGAATTGGTAGATAATAATCTAGAATAGTTGAAACTTCGGAGTACAGTACAATGTTATGAACTATAAAAGTTATTTTAAAGATGGATGCTTTCGCTAGAACGAAGTAAATCATAGTAGTTAGTAATGATAAGTAAACAGATAAATATTAAATACATTCCTCTTATATTTAATAGTGTCAAGGGCAGCTTTAAATTGTAGGTTTGGGGGTGCGGACATAATCCTGGACCAAAAATGAACTCAGGAGGAATGCCCGTATGTTTTCCCACGAAGAACGTG
>NZ_CAKQBI010000066.1:0-5298 GCF_934216135.1 uncultured Rummeliibacillus sp.
AGAGGTATCCATTGCTGAGGCATCACGATTAACATTACCATTACTGGTTAACAAGCCCTTAATAACTGTTAAATCAGTGATACTGGTATATGTATGCTTATTATTAATGATACAATAATAAAAATAGAACCCTATAAAAAATAAAAAACCATCTTGCAAAAAAATTAACGACTGTAGGAGATAATTAAATGATTACTTGCCAAACTACCATTGACGATAAAATAGTCTATATAATATATAAACATTACTTGAAGACTCATCGACAAATATCAATATCAAACAATTTTGTTGGAATTGCTGGCATATTTCTTATGTTGATGGGGTTTATACGAGTAACCCATACAATTTTTTTTAATGTGACATGGCAATTTTACGATTTTTTTATGCTATTTGTCTTTTTATGTGGGCTATACTTTTTTTTGTCCGGTTTATTTTTTACTCCCAAAAATAATCTTAAAAAAATTAGAAACCGTTACTTAAATAAAAATCAAAAATCAATTACCGTTGAGTATGTTTTTAATACAGAAGGTGTTCAAATCAATCAATCTGATAGCAAATTATTTTACCAATGGCCTGCTTTAAAACAAGTTTGGGACCTACCAGATTACTATATCTTAGAGGTTAATCCTGGACGATATAACTTAATCAACAAAGAAAAATTTAGAAACGAAGACTACTTTGAATTTCAAAACCTGTTAAAACAAGTATTAGCCTCTGAACAATATAAAAAAAGCACCCATTAATAGGTGCTTTTTTTCTCTAAACAGGAATTACTCCACGCGATCCAATCAATATCACTATTAAAATAATAAACGTCACTAAATTAACAACTTTATCTAACGCAACATTATTATCAGGATTAAGTGATGCACTAGCTATATTTTTAATATAGCTATACACCTTCTTTAATTTTTGTGACATACTATCCACGTTAATTTTTACAGTAAGCTTAATTTCAAATTCTGCATCTAGAATTTCGTTTTTGAGTTCTTTAACAACTAGTTCAAGACCTAACTCACTACCATCAGAACTAACGGTCAAAACATGTAACTCACCATCCATTAGATCAGATGACAGGCTAATACCGGATCCAGAAATAGCTGCATCTAGTATATTCTCAAAAGAATCACTTGAAATATTTACACCAAAGGTCTTTAACACCTTTTTCACACTGACAGAATCAAACTTACCATTGGTTATCTGAATTGAGTGATTACCGTCTGCAGAGTTAACTGTGCTTGTTGCTTGTGCTGTCACATGTAGGCCGCCCCCATTGACTATAACAACTTTTGGTCCATCTAAAGTTAAGTTAGCATTGTCAATAATTTTACGCAATGCCGCTTTTGCTGAAATTGTATTATTAATTTCTTTAATACCTTTATCACGACCAGAAGTCCCTAGATTATCAATTGGAATACCCCCTAGGGTAAACTCAACAAATTGATCAAAAGCCCAAACTTTTGGCATTGGAAAACCTAAATTACCAGAAAATCCTGTCGACATATCTGCTACATAAGCGCTAGTGACTGCACCAGCTGCTGCCGCACGTGAACAAACATTACGAGTACCATAAATACCAACTTTATAGCCTGACAATTGATTAGCGACTGCTTTAATATAAGGGATAATTGTCGCATCAATGTTACCATCTTCAACATCCAAATCAGCTGCAAAATAAATGGTTGCTCCACTTGGAATACCCAACGCACGAGCTGCTTGACCAGCTAAATTAGCATCTTTGATCCCTTGTGACTCTGAAAAGTAACCAAGAACACCACCACCATCTTGATAGATTGGTACAACACTAATACCTGCCGAAATAATATCATGCAACTCCGTACGCGTTAAATATTTATTTCTTTCAGCGGCACCATCACCAACCGATCCAGTCAAGTAACGCCCAATGATTTTATATCCTTGTGACTTTAGGTAATTAACATCATTTGCTGTTAATTGTTTAGAGGTATCCATTGCTGAGGCATCACGATTAACATTACCATTACTGGTTAACAAGCCCTTAATAACTGTTAAATCAGCAGTACTGGTATATGGTGGTAAGTTCATGAATTTACGAAAGGCCACAATTTGATTACCAACAGCAGTCGTAAATTGTCCATCAATTTCACCAGCATAATAACCATTAACCATCAATCCATATTGAATTAGTTTGACTACCGCCCCGGTGGCACCGACCTTTAGTGTTGGTGTGGCTGAAATGGTCCCTGGTCCATAGACACCATTAGCACTACCTGCCAACCCAATTTCAACTTGCAAAGCATAAATTAATGCTGTATTAGTATCACGTTGATAAATTCCATCACATGGTAAAATACCAAAATATTTATGGTAATGACCATTTAAGTATTGCTGCATACCACGAACTTGAGCTGTTCCACCTAACACAAGTCCAAATGCACTCATATCAAACAAGGCTTTCATGAGTTGTGTGGTCATCTTACCATCTGCTGTTACTCCAGCCTGTCGCTGCAAGTTTTCAATTGCATTTGTTGTTGCATTTGTATACTTACCATCTAGTGCACTAGGTGAGATCCCTTTTGCCCAAAAAGCTCCTTGAATTAATTTAACTAAATTACCTGAATAACCGTTCTTTAATTTCCCTAGTACCTTACTAACAGCATTTTCAGTAGCTTCACCAAATCCTGAAGCTACCGGGCTAATACCCACTTCATGCTGTAAGCCTTCACGTAACGCATATATTGTTGGCCAACCAGTCTGACCATTTTCAGTTACTTTTTGATAGCCACTAACGTTTTTATAGGTCTTATTTAGCCATTCTTGTGTTTTCTTGACTTGCTCATCCATTATAGTATCTCCTTAAATAGTTAGTTTAGGTTTAATTGATTTAACAAAACATTAGCGCTAATAGAAATGATCAATCAATAAATTAAGTTTAACCTAACTAACAAAGAAAGTACATGGTTTTATCTCGATAAATTAAGATTATCCTAATTTATCAATTCGATTTTAGATGAAAATATCCCATAAATTTTTAATTTATGGGATACCAATTACCTATTTACTTATTAATTAAAATATTATTTGTTCATTATAATTCTTGCCAAATGGACCGGTAGTTTAATATTGTTATTGAAAATTTCCAAATCCTGTATCACACCAATTTGATAAATTCTTACGGATTCTTGTTGCGTTGTTTGTGCCGTGTGTAAACTAATACCAGCTTCTTTCAAAACACGACGCATGTGTCCCGCTGTAGTAGCTAAACGAAATTTGCCATCTTTATAATTTACATAATCAGATTTTTTATCTGGGTTACTAACATAACTCGTACTACCCGTTAAAATAATTTTTTCTTCATCAGGTGCCCCCATATATACTTCAGTGGAATCCAAATATGTTTTCTTAGGATCAACTTGTTTTAATCCATCATCAGCATGAACTGACAAATTTATTAAATTGATACCTAATATTAGTGTCGTTATAACTACCAATATGTTACATATTTTTTTTATCCTCGGATTTCTCAAATCACCACACTCTTCTCTTTATTTAATTTTATGTTCTACATATCTATATTAGCCACATAGTATGTCGTACCGGATGTTGGTCGAAAAGTATAATATGTTGTTTTATTTTCGTAGCCAGTTACCCACTTTTCTTGACCAGGCTTTATGACCGTACCATTTAAATTACCAGTCTGATAATTATCATTAGCTTGCAATACATCTCCTACACGACCAGAATCTACATGTGTTGTCCACATTAGGTAAGCCCCCGTACCATATTGTGGTTGAAAAGCAAATCCTGCATATTGCCAGCCTGAGCCGCTAAATGGTTTCGACCAATACCCTTTTCCTTTATTTAAAACTTTCACATTATTGGCCGATACTGGTTTATTAATAAGCGGCCCTACAGATTTAATTGATTCTGGTAATTTAACAGCTGCTTCTGCCTGTTTTTGATTATTTTTCATTTTATCAGCGTCTAATACTGGATATTGAGTTGTTTTATAATTTTGCTTATGGTGTTGCCCCTTACTATCAATAATATCAAAATCTTGTTTACCAATCATATAACCATCGCCAACATCAACAACCGGTTCACTGTCTGGAATATTTTCAATAATCTCATCTACGTTCTTTTGAATTGGTTCATGATAACTAGCTGCAGATACATGTTCATTAATAGCAAATGCTGAAAATACAGCTCCAGCAAGAATCAAACTTTTAGCACCCTTTCCTCACTCCATAAAAATTCCCTCTCTTAATTAAAATTTTCTCTACTTCTCCTATCAATAAGATACCATGCCAAACAGTAAAAAATATTGATAAACTCTCAACATAGAATATCTATACCTGGCATAAGCTTATATAGAAAATAAAAATTTATAACGATCACAAATTCTAGAATAGATGAATTAAAATCAAGATAAAATAATAAAAGTAGCATCAAGTACATCTATTTGGAATAAGATCCATTATTGATAATAAATGTCTATTTTATTAACATGTAAAAGCTATTTGATAGCCAGTTAATGTCCTTTATGTCATTATTCTTGTCAAAGGAGAAGATTATGAGACTTAGTAATAAAATTAAAAAAAGACGAAAAGAACTCGGAATATCACAAGAAGAAGCAGCAGAAAAGCTTTATATTTCTCGTCAAACACTTTCAAATTGGGAAAATAATAAAACTCTGCCAGATATAGATCGCTTGATTGATATAAGTAATCTGTACGATCTTTCTTTAGATGAATTAATTAAAGAAGATACCTCTATAAAAAAGAAAATCATCATTAAAACCAAAACTGATAACCTTCTAATATCAATTGGCATGTTTATTACCTGTATTGGCTTTTTCCTACCGGACTCGCTTTCCTTTTTTGCTATGATAATTGGACTAGTATTAATCTTATTTAGCCAAAATATCAGCAAATTTCTTAGTAGATTTACTATACATACAAGCTAGTAATTAAGCTATGCAGGAGCTTTTTTCTATAAATAGTCTCTTTTAATATAATTTTCTCTCGCAACTATTGGTTGCAAACTAGTGCGCTAATAATTAGCGTGCTTTTTTATTGGGTTTGTCGCACAATAAAAATTAAATAACGATAGGAGATACAGCATTATGGCTATGATTTTGGGCAAACGTATTAAAGAAGAACGCGAAAAGAGAAATTTAACACAAGATCAACTGGCACAGACGTTAAATGTTAGCCGACAGGCGATTTCTAAATGGGAATTAGGAACTGCTTACCCCGATATTGAACGATTAATTACGCTTAGTGATTTTTTTGATATTTCATTAGACAACTTAATCAA
>NZ_CAKQBI010000067.1:0-5000 GCF_934216135.1 uncultured Rummeliibacillus sp.
TTTGCCATACTACAACACCTCCATAAAAATTTATATGTGTAACTTAGTGACCATAATATCCTTTAAAACTACAACTAAATTGTATCACAATTTTTATGTATCGCTAAGTAAAGTGCATATAGAATCAATTAGAAATAATTAGGATAATTTGATTCTGTTGCAAAATTTACTGATAAACTAGTTTTAAGATAAACTAGAGTCAAAAGATAGCTTGGAGGAAAGAAGATGGATCACTTTAAAGGCAAACAATTTCAGGAAGATGTAAAGATTGTCGCTGTAGGTTACTATCTTCGATATAATCTCAGTTATCGAGAAGTTCAAGAAATTCTTTATGACCGTGGAATTCATGCAGATGGACTAACTTTAGATATTTGGTTACGTAAAAAACGAGATACACAAGCAGCTTATGCCTTTTTAAAGCGATTAAATAAACAATTCGGAGAGCCAAAGGTTCTCCTTGCAGATAAAGCCCCATCTATAGGTAGTGCGTTTAAAAAGTTACAGAAAAATGGATTCTATTTGAAAACAGATCATCGAACAGTGAAATATCTCAATAACTTAATTGAGCAAGATCATCGTCCAATGAAACGGCGAAATAAGTTTTATCAAAGTCTTCGAACGGCTTCAGCCACGATTAAAAGCATGAAGACCATTCGAGGAATATACAAGAAAAGCCGAAAAGAAGGCACTCTCTTCGGCTTTTCAGTCTGTACTGAAATTAAAGTTTTACTAGGGATTCCATCATAATTTATTGTAAAACAAGTAGTAGTATGATTTGTTTTTAAACTTTGCAACAGAACCTTGAAAATTGTTGAAAATAAGATAACTTTTGATTTTGACAAATAAAATAGGCGCTGACAGAACGATTTAGAGCCATTTTAAAATGATTAGGTAGGTAATTATGTATATATATAATCTACAAATAAAAAGATTAAAACGGCTCTACAATATATAGGACTGATGACTAAAAATGATATGCTCCCCCTGAAGTAGACACTTAATAAAATAAGTCTACTTTAGGGGGAGCATATCGCAACTTTCTTTAAAGGTATTGTAGTTTTATTTTTCATTATCTAGAATATTCAATTGACCAAAGTCTGTGTAAAAGTACTTGTACGAAAGATATACGGCAATTAAAGATGTAATAGCTGAGGTTGATACCATCATGAAGTAAATTAAAATCTGGTACATTATCGCACTTAGAGGTACTGCTCCCGCTAACATCATCCCAACCATCATTCCGGGGAGGAGTACCAAACCAACTGTACGAGCAGAATCGATTGTCGGTTGCAGTGATCCTTTAATTGATTCGCGCAGAATATCGGTAGAAGCTAATTTGATGGATGCCCCTAAAGCCAAACGTTCATTTACTTCCTGTTGTGCCTTAGAAAATTCATTATTTAAATTTCGGAATGACAAACCAATAACTGACATAGCATTTCCTACCAACATACCCGTAATAGGAATAATTTGCGCTGGTACAAATTGAATGGAACCTGAAATAACTAAGACTAAAATGGAAGCAACTACCCCCACTACAATCGCGGTTAAGGAAATTTTAAAAGCATTTGGTATTTTATCCGCACGTTTGTCAGCATTATAAGCCGCATTGATAATCATAAAAATCATAATGACTGCCGTAACTATTATAGAATCTATTTGAAAAATGTAAGTTAAAACATAGCCAATAATGATTAATTGAACAACCATCCGCAACATGGCCCACAGGATATCTTTTTCCAATCCTAATTTCTCTTTATAAGAGATAGATATGGCAAATAATACCAGAACAAAAGAGAAAACGAGTGATAATGGTGATACTGTCAATTCACTTGTCATATTATGCACCCCTTTCAATACTTAATGTGTGGTCCTGAATTTTGAATATCCAGTCTGGTAACACGGCGTCATCTTGGATATGACTCACCCACATAATGGACACTTGATGTTTTTGTTTATAGGCTAACAAATTATCCCAAACCTTATGACGGTTGTCCTCATCTAGAGATGAAGTGATTTCATCTAGCAATAAGACTGCCGGTGGAAAAATTAGGTGCCGAATTAAACCAATCCGTTGCTTTTCCCCACCGGATATTTTATGAATTGACTTATCCAAATCAATATGTGCTAAACCAAATTCCGCCATATAATCTAAAATGGTTTTTTCATCAAAAGCTTTATCATGTGCTTCAAAAACCAATTCAAAATTATCACGAATTGTTCGCCCAAATAAATGAGGATTTTGTGAAACATATGAAATGGATTTGCGATAGGTTTGATAATTCACTTCTTCCAAAATTTGATCCTTATAAATTATGTCGCCACTGGTTCTTGGGATCAGCGATGAAATCAGTCGTAATAAAGTACTTTTACCGCTTCCCGAAGGCCCCTCAACCCTTATCATTTCATTCGCTTTAATTTGAAAAGAAATATCCTCTAACAGACTTTCTTCTCCAGGTTTAAAGGTCACATTTTCGAACACTACTATACTATCCAAATCCAGAAACCTCCTTTATAATGTACGAATATTGTATCATATATTATAAAGTGTTTTTACTTGAAATATTTAGCTAAAGATATAAGATTTAGAGTATAGGCGGGATAAATATGAATAATGATAAATTCTTAATCGGTAATGTTGATAACGACAAGAAACCTTATGTTATAAATATAGAGAAGGAAACATTAGATAATACTAATTTTCGTACTACTCTTTGGACTGGAGAGAAATTACAATTAACTGTTATGGAAATTCCTGTTGGTGGAGATATCGGCCTGGAGGTCCATAATGAAAATGACCAATTTATCCGTATCGGACAAGGGGATGGTCTATGCCAAATGGGACCATCTGAGGATAACTTATCTTTTGAACAAAAAGTAAGCGAAGATGAAGCTGTGTTTGTACCGCTTGGTGTATGGCATAATATTACTAACAAAGGAAATGTACCCTTAAAACTTTATACAATTTATGCTAGCCCAGATCATGTTCCAGGTACAGTTCATTCAACGCAAGAAGATGCTGAAGACGATCCTAACGAATAATTTTATAATAAAGAAAAATGAAGAAGCCCCTAATTCCTAATTGAATATAGGGGTTTTTGTTAACTTTCGGCAAAATAATGGTAGATGCTTTAAAATAATAATTAAATAAGACCTGCAAAAAAGGCTTGTCAGACTCTAATCTGGCAAGCTCTTTTTCTATTCTACTGAAAACAGCAATTCATCTAAATCCATAATTTCAATTCGATTCTTGGCATGTTGTCGAATCAAATCTTGTTCTTCCAAAGCTGAGAACTTCCGGCTGCTCGTTTCTGGTGTTGTGCCTAAATAGGAAGCCAAGTCCTTTCTCGTCATAGGTAAGTCAACAAAGGTATGGTTATTCTCGTCTACCACATAATCAGCCAGAAAAGCTACAATTCTCGATGCCACATTTTCAATCCCCACTTGAGTCGTTTGTTTTTCCGATACTTGCAAACGTCGAGTCACATCCGCCAAAATCCGGCGCGTTATTTCAGGATAATTGTCTAAATGATTATCCAAATCTGCCTTACGAATCATACAAACGGTCGTATCCAGGGCTGCTACTGCATAACTGTGATGTCTTTTATCCGATTGGAAAATGGCTACCTCTCCCGTAAAATCACAATGGACGAAACCTATATCAAAATCAAAGGAACGTGGCACTATTTACATCGAGCAATTAATGCAGATGGACTAACTTTAGATATTTGGTCACGTAAAAAGCGAGATACACAAGCAGCTTATGCCTTTTTAAAAAGATTAAAGAAGCAATTCGGAGAGCCAAAGGTTCTTGTAACAGATAAAGCCCCGTCTATAGGTAGTGTGGTTAAAAATTTACAAAAAACGGATTCTATACTAAAAACAGAACATAGAACGGTTAAATATCTCAATAATCTCATTGAACAAGATCATCGTCCAATCAAACGTCGCAGTAAATTTTACCAAAGTATCCGTACTGCCTCTACCACGATTATGGGCATGGAAACTATTTGAGGAATATATAAGAAAAGCCGAAAAGAAAGCAATCTCTTCGGCTTTTCAGTCTGCACTGAAATCAAAATTTTACTAGGAATTCCACCATAATTAATTTTTTGTAAAACAAGTAGTAGTATGATTTGTTTTTAAACTTTGAAACAGAACCATATTACGAATATTTTTAATAGTGATCTCTTGCCGAATAAAAATAAATCGTCTCATCTTTTACAGCATAAATTAGTCGATGTTCATCCGTTATTCTTCTTGACCATTTCCCTGACAAGTCATGTTTCAATGGTTCTGGTTTTCCAATTCCTAAAAATGGTCTACGATCAATGTCTTTGATTAATTTATTAATCTTTTTTATATTCATTTTATTTCCTTGTTCATACCAATAAATATAATCATTCCATGCATCATCTGACCAAGCTTTAATCATCCTCTTCTACCTCAAGTAATTCTCGAGTAGTGAAATTTCCTAATTCAAACTGTTTATCTCCTCTTCGAATTTTATCCATCACATAATTATTCGATAATACTCGCAAAGTCTCCTGCATAGCATCATAATCCCTTTTTGAAAGTACAACCACCGTATCTTCAATATCTTTTGAAGTGACGATCAATGTATCTGCATCTTCATTGACTTGTTTCATATAACTTTTTAGATTTTGTCGGAAATTAGAATAAGCTACTGCTTCCATTATAAATCCCTCCCATTTATTTATCTTTCTATTTATTGTACAATATATCGTACAATAAATCTATAATTTAGTATTTTTTTAATATTGATCATTTAGGGTATACCCTTTTCTTACCTCCAGTTATAGTGTCGGAACCATAACTTTAGAGGAATTTCAGGTTGCCCGCAATGACTTTTTATTTTAACCTAGGCTTCTTGCGGAGTTGTGTACTTTTGCGTTGCAATTGGGGGGTGCGGATGTTTTTCTGGACCTTTTTTAACAAATAAATCCTTGTTTCTTCCGATATTGAAGTGGACTTAGTCC
>NZ_CAKQBI010000068.1:0-4702 GCF_934216135.1 uncultured Rummeliibacillus sp.
CACGTTCTTCGTGGGAAAACATACGGGCATTCCTCCTGAGTTCATTTTTGGTCCAGGATTATGTCCGCACCCCCAAAACGGCAATTTAAAATTGTTGGTTTTCCTACATTTTAAAGGTGCCGTTGACATTATACATAATAAGTTAAAAAGAAAACATATATTTTTCAAAATAGAAGACCATTATAAGTGGTAATTTTTCTTAAAGTAGACGCTTACAATTTTTAGATCACTAGATGGTTAGTATTCATTACATGAATTCGCTGGTACGCTTCTTTAGGAAAAATAACTACCTATCAAAAAACCTTACTACAATAGGTGAAGTTAGGCTATTCGATAGGTCAATTTTATTTACGCAAATTTAAAACACTACTTGTTATTCAATAAATAATCTAAATTTTCATACGACATCCAATGAATGATTAATCGGTAAAGATTAAATAAAATAGTTGAAATACAAAATACTCCCGAAAACAATCAGAATGCTTCTAACTCTAAAGCTACTATTTTTCTCATCAATAATCAACAAAGAAGTAATATTGACACAAAAGAATAAAAACAAACTTGTTCTAGAAGCTGAAGCCCATATAGTTGGAGAAAATCCCATAATCAAACGGGTAATTAATCCTAGTGCCAAAATAAAAAATAATAAAATTACTTTTGGTATATCTTCTTTAAAGATATAAACTATAGCTAATAAAATACTCCCAGTGGTAAGCAGTAATAATAAGTCGGCGAGCCAAGTAATGGGATGCATAAATTGAAAAATAGTACCATAATTGTTAAAAGATGTGAAAATATATTCGACTATTGGTAAAAGTTTGGAAAAATAATCTGCAAATAAACTAAAAATCACGAAAATCATCATCGGAATGAATGCAGCTAAATTAATTAATAACTTACTGTTGTTCATTAATGCTATACATATTAATAACGCAAGAAAGAGAAAGACAAATTGATTATTTAAATATAAAAATTTATATGTAGAAGAAAATCCTAATTCCAGTTTTCTGAAAAAAGTAAGACTTTCAAAATCTGTAAACCTATTAGATACTTCAATCTCGAATCTAGTTTTATTACCTGGAGATATCAAAATTAGCGATAAGTTTCCGAGTGTAAGTAAAAAATGAGGTATTAATTGCATGTAATTTTTTTTACTCTTTTTAAATAAAACAAAAATAACTGGAATAACAATGAGTAGGACTATATTCATTTGTTCCAAGTTCCCAGCATATAAAACAAGAATCAACGATAATATATATGTATACCATCTATTATTTTTAGCTAATGCAATTCCTAAAAAACCTAATAAGGAGGCCAATACCCAAAGATAATTTGTTGTTGTAGCAATCCAGCCAGTTTCACTAAACATTGATTTAGGTATAAGTAGAAATAAGAAGAAAGAAACAAAGATCAAACTCCATTTCTTCTCTTTAAATTTAAATAAGAATATGGGTGATACTACAGCCGTTGTCATCGCCAGGGTGTTTAGTATTCTCCAAAGTAAGGGATATTTTACAGATAATAGAGTAAAAAATTCTATTATTATTCGAGAACTCCAATGTATGTATCGATCTCTTAAAAAAAGTACCATACTACCGTCGAATGATTCTTGCAGTGGATTTAAAAACAATGTTCCATCATCACCAAAACCATCTAGATTTATAGAAAAATTAATCAATAAAAATAAAAAAAATACTACTAAAATGGATATGTTGACCTTATTTATTTTTTTCATACAAACTTCCTTTTTAATTTTTGATTCATCTAATTAAGTTAGATAATTATTTTTCATTCAAATAACCGTCCCTAGTTTCCACTTATACTCCTATTATCATGGTGATAGTAAGGTATGAAATTATCATTTATTTGAATTTTCGTTCTCTGTCCCATCTTTTGTGTAAAAATGTTCGCCACTATTACGATTGTATAAGCGATACATTAAAACACCAGTTGTATCATCCGCTCGTACAATTTCTGTACTTGCAATGATTATTCCCGAAAACACTGCTGTTATTCCCATACCAATTAACAATTTGACCTTCTTCATCATTTTTCACCCACTTATTTTTATTATCATCTACATATTAATCCTCAAAAAATGAAATAACAACAATTTTCCAGTTTTTATATCAAATTGTCCTAAGATTATTGGATGGTTTATTACATAAAAATGGTTTACCAAAGCAAACAGATTTCAACAAAGTTGATGAATCTTTTATCCAATCTAATGCATCGAAAAGAAATAATATCCCTCGAAGATCATTAAACTATAAAACACCGATAGAAGTATTCTTGATTCACATAAGCAAAGAGGAATTGTTTAACTTAATTTGTCAATTAATACCATAAAAAAATCACCCCAAATCTTAGATTTTTAAATCTAAGATTTGGGATTCAGTACAATGTTTGGTTTGTTTTTCGTACATTCAAATTTAATACAGAGTGAGATTGTATTTTCGATAAAACCATTAAAAATAGCAGACAATTCACGTATCTCTACCATGAATTGCCCGTTTGCTTTATATTTTTCAATTGTTATCAATTTTTTGAGGAAACTCAAATTTATCATTCCTTGAACTTATCAGCTTTCAAAAAGTAAAATTTACTTGAGACATTGATATCATTCCTATTTGAGTATGCTTTCTGCAAAAACACTGTACTCCTAATTGAGATCAATGGCTTTTTTGTTGCTTCACTTTTACACAATTATATGGAAGTAATCAAAATTACACTTACTTAATTAGTCTAAGAACATTTAATACATTAGGGATACAAACTACGTAGTTTACTAGACATGGCTTGTTATGGTGCATCTTTAATGAATGTTTTATTATAAAACTCTGATTTCTTAGCTACCTCTTGCACATACTTTTGCTGACCCATTTCTTCCATAAGGGTAGGTGTATTTGAATATAAATTGGTTCCAATGCCCAAACGATCGCTGCTAAGCGATACATCAAGAGCAGCTAATGTAGTTGGAAAAAAATCAGTCGCGTTGAATAGTCGGTTGTGATTAGACTTCTGAATTGTGGTTGGCGCATTTAAAATAACATTGTATGCTGTACGTTGGTAATTAGGATCGATATTTTCAAAAAAATCTTTATCCATTGTGAGATGATCCCCCACAACGATCACTGTCGTATTCTGATAAAAATCTTGTTGCTTAATCCATTGCAACAAATCCTCTACCAAATAATCAGAATAATAAATAACGTTACTATATTGATCTGTAAATTTATAAGGAGTAGCAGCTGACTTGAATCCATCTTCAAAGTGTGTATTGGTTGTTAACATTGTGAAATTAAAAGGTTGATCCGCACTGGCTAATTCTGAAAGCGATTCTTTTGCATATGGGAATATTTTTTCATCCTCTACCCCCCACCATACATAGTAATCATCTGGGATAATTCCTTCTTTTTTAAACCAGTAATAATCTCTAATTGTATAGTTTCCATGCTGCTTAAAGTATTTGTCTCGCCCGCCAAACGTTCCTTGCGACCCAATGAATAACATCTGATTGTATCCTTGATCCTGTAAAATTTCTCCTAATGTGTAAGCTCCTGGCATGAAATACTCCTGTGTTGAGCGGTAACTATTTTCATCAATCGATCCACTGGTTCGTAATGGTATTCCAGAGGTTTGAGCAAACATAGAGCTCACTGTCTGATTGGCACCTGGTATAGTAATCATGCCACCCAAATCAGTTCTATTTGAAAAATTCACTCCTTCATTAAGTGCTTCGTTCGTTAGATTAGGAATCAAATTTTCACTTTCTATTCCTCCATACTCTTTAGAGGAGTAGCTACTTTCCATCGATTCCAAAAAAATATAAATTAAGTTTCTCTTGTTCTCTGGAAAAGTCATCGACACATCTCTAGGATCTACATAATAGCTGTCGTACATTTTTGTTGTTTCAAAAAAATAGGCTTTTATATCATTGAACCCTAATAGTTTTAAGCTATACGCAAAGCTAGAAACTATAAAAAGAATAGTTGAAAAAGTATAGACTGTATTTATTAGTCTTTTGTTTTTTATCAGCTTTTTGGCGCAAAGAAAGAGAAGGTCTCCGAGTGCGACAAGCCAAAAAGTTGTCATCAATGACAGCAATAAAGGTCCTTTTATGTAATCAGTAATTTGAGTTACATTCGTTCCTGTTAATGGTTGACTAATCGTAAACATGATTTGATCAAATTTTATGTTGCCAAAATAATGCATCGCCCAGTAACTCGAGAAAAGTGAAATAGTCCCTAAAAAAACAAGAATAACTCTTACTAATAGAAAAAAAACTTGTTTATATGAAAACTTCTCAGAGTTGGATACAATTTCTTTTATGTAAAAATACACCCATATGACGATTACAGAGATTAACGATAAGACCAATTGGGTTACCACATTAGAGACGGGAAAAACCCAACCTTTCATTTTTGTAATGTCATAGTTAAATTTTTGCCAAAAGAAAAGAGTCGAGATGGAATAAAGGACAATCGAGAAAATGAACGAGCTTATTCTTTCAACTTTAGACTTATCAGCATCTATCATAAAATAAAGTAAAATAGCTAATAATACTGCTCCTATTAACAATCATTGTACCTCCTAAAAAATATAGTTTTGATCGTAAGCGCCCCATAGCATAGTACCTGTACGCCAAATAGCCCGACCTCTATACTGAAGTCGGGAATATTTGGCATTTTAAATTTAAAGG
>NZ_CAKQBI010000069.1:0-4419 GCF_934216135.1 uncultured Rummeliibacillus sp.
TTGAATGTAGTTTGGCGTTCTTCTGCAGTTGTTGCTTCGCCAGTTAGTAGGTGGTCAGATACTGTTAGTACAGATAGAGCTTGACGTATCAGCATTTCAACCAATTGTATCAATCAAATTTTTCCAATATAATAAAACAGTTGTTATAGCAATTCCATCTAAAAACTGGTGACATTTTGGTCACCAATGGTCACCTGTTTTTTGGTGACTAATTTTTATTTCATATTCAATTTAATATACCTAGATAATAAATGAATTTTTCTGATTGATTGTTTAATATTTGAGAGTGATCCTTCTTGTATTTCTAGTGACGATTTTTGCTCATCTTTAGTAGTGGAAACACATGCATAAATTACAGCTTTTTCTTTTTCAAGACTTGACCACCTCTAATTTATATATTGCATATCATTTACAACCTTATAAGTCATATACAATAGTTAAAATTAGAAGTCGAATTAAAATAATTAAATAAAAAATGAGTACACTCATAACATAAAATGAGTATACTCAAATACGGAATAATACGGTTATATAACTCTTAAACAAATACAGTAATAAAATATTTATTTTTTAAAATAATTATCAAAAAATTCAACTATACCATCAAAAATTTTCTTACTTTTATTTTGATAAACAATATCACCTTTTTCATAAGCAATTAATAAAGCCATTTTTTCATCATATCTTTCTCTTAGTTTTGAATATGGTTCGTATAAATCATCATCTATCGCAATATAACCATACTGTATAAGTTCAATATCGACACTTGCGGTAATTATTTCTTCAAGTCTTTCTGGAATTCTAATTTCTAATTTAGTATTATCTTCAATCTTCCTCACTTGTATACTTAATTTTAGATAAGAAGCGAAAAATATTGATTCATTTACTTCTTCATGAATCATAAAATCATTTTTAAACAATCTCTTTTTAATTTCATCATACAGTATATTGATGCTAGTGTGCATTTTGGGAAGAATGTCATTTGTATATAATTCTTCTATTTTTAATTCTAATTGTTCAATTTCTTTCTCGATTTCTGCTATTTTTTTTAAATTTTCTATTGTGATCATAACTACATTTTCCTTTTATATTAATTCTACAAAAACTGCAAATATCCGCATTTATATATTTTAATGCTTTAGACGTTGTATATGAAGCAAATTTTATTCTGAAAGATGGTAGAAAAATATAAATAAATTTAAATAAAAAAAGAGTACATCCCCCACAATTGGAGAACATACTCAAAATTAGGGTTGATGAGAACAACCTACTACTCGATAACATTTTGGTACCGACCTGATACGCTAATTTGGCGTATCAGACCTGCGTATCATATTGGAAACTGGAACTACTGTCACAATAAAAAACACATATGTAGTAATGAAGAAGTGAGTGTGGATACACTTGCTTTTTATATAAAATAAATGCTTTTTAGTAATTTAATTAAATCAAATACTCACTCAAATACTCCTTAAAAATAAAACTTTTATCTCATCTTCTATGTATCATTTTACTTATTTTTACTAAATATCCTTAATTTATATTTATTTTTTAGTTAATATTGTTATTGAAATAAAGGAAAGGAGAATTATGGATGAAAAAGACACTAAAAATTATTATGGCTAGTATTATTGCCTTAGCAATGTTTTTCTCAACATATCAAATTCATTCACCATTGGATAAAGAGTCCAAAAAAACAATCACTATATCCTTTAACAAACAAACTGCAGAAGCAAAAGGATTATTCCCAATTTTCAAGCCAAAACCAAAGCCAAAACCAAAACCTAAGAAAAAGAAAAAAACAACAGCTCAGCTTTATAAAGAAGCAAAAAAGAAAGGTGTTAAAGTTAAAGGTAGAAGTTCTACATATAAATATTCAAAAAAACTAAGAAATCTTCCTAGTAAAGTTAATAAGGGCTATTCTTCAAGAGATCTATATAAAGACGGTAAACTAAATACTAGAAGATATTATAAAAAGGATGGTAAAGCTGAAGTAGATATACATTATACAAATCATGGGAATGCAAAAAAACATCCAAAAGTTCCACATCGTCATGACTGGGGATATAATTCTAAAGGGATTTGGACAAAGAAAACGGAATGGTATTAGGAGGGATAATATGGATGAAAAGGTTTGGAAAGAATTTAAAGAAGCTATAGAAGAAGGGCAAGAATTGGCATTCGATTATAAAGATGAAGAATGGTGGATTAGTAGAGTACCTGAAGAAAAAAGCTTTCTACTCACACGTTCAAGAGATTCCTACACTCAGGCTTTTAAAACTGCAGAAGAACTCTTTAAACACGGGATAATTGATGGAAAGCCTTTTATTGAAAGAATAAAGGACTTATAATATTAAGAAAGCATATGACTAGGTACTTATTAAATGTGAGTACCTAGTCTTTACTTTACACTTTCTTCACATATTCCTTATTAGCTGTAAGTACAAATTTACCGTTTGATACGATTAAACGTGGAACTCCATTTTTTGATTTTTTAATTCCATTTACAGTAAATACTGTACCTTTTGGATAAGATAATCCTGATTTAGTTTTATCGTTAAATTCTACTGAAGTATAAAGGTTACATGAAGCTAGTAATTTAACTTTACCTGGATTAGTTGTATAGTATGTATTTGTACCCCAATAGACTAATAAGTTTTTAGAAATATCATTAACACTTTTAGAATGATGTAATAATTGATATAAACCATTATCATATCTAGCTGATCCAAGTCCACGATTATATGCATAAGAAACCAAAGCATCAAATTGATTTTGGTTTACTTTGAATCCAAATTGATTAAGTAGACGATTAGTTCCATTTACAAATCCTGAACAATCTTGTTCAAACCATTTAATTGCTTGTGTTTTTGTAATTTTATCTCCAACTTTAATACCTTTTCTTTTTGCTTCAGCTAATGGAATAGTATGACCAGCACCAACAGTCATCATACCGTCATTAAGCTTGTACCATGATAATCTAAATCCACCTTCATGAGAAGCAATGAAATTTGCACCATTGTCTGATAGTTTCATACCCATTATTTTAACCCCTTTTCTTGTAAATGTTTCTCTTGCTCACGTGCTTGTTTACTTAATAGATAGCTATTTTTATATACTCCGTAAGCAACTAAAATAAATGGTACGGATGCTTCTAATACACCTACAAATGCATTAATACTATTATCATTAAAATGTGCAAGAGTAATTCCAATTGATTTCAAAAATAAAAGGACAGCTCCTAGCCATCCCCCGAATAATGATATGTATTGTTTTAATTTATCCGCTGTCACGTCAATGACCTCCTGTTATTTTATTACTATTCCTAATACGAACACTATAATTGTAATAATTGCAGAAGCACATATACCTAAACCCCATTTCAATGTACTAGTAAGTTTTGAAATATCTTCTTGTGCATCATCTGCTTTTAAGTCAGCTCTATTTGCAATTTTCAATGCATCGTCAGCAGTTTGTTTTATTGCATTCACATTATCTAATTTTGCATCAATACCACCAAGTCGCTCGTAAATATCGAGCATTAATTTGTTCTCTTCAGCCATGTTATCACCTTCTTTCTTAATTAGTTTTTCACTATTGTTGTCCTGCTCTGGGACACTAGATTTTAAACATAATAAAAAGCACACCCAATTGGATGTGCTTTTTATTTATTCTTAATTACTAAAATTAATCTCTTTTCATGTAATCAATACAATAAGAGCAGAGAAAATCTTCACTATCCTTACTTATTAAATTATGATCATTAATGCACTGTTTTACTTCAAAAGTTTCTTCGCATTTTTCACAATGATAACTTGATGTTTCCCAATCAACCCATACTGTAGAACCACTTTCAATACATTCTCTTTCATGCTCATCTTTTTCGATTTGCATATTTTTTGCAAAACCCATGATTAACACATCCTACCAATATTATACAAACTATTGTTAAGAGAATAAATGACAAGAAACTGCTACTTTTGACAATAGATTCATAATAAAACTCCCAAAATAGAGGTTCTCAATAATATGGTTAATCGGTTAATTTAGTATAATCACAATTTGTACATCTATATTTTACAATACCTCTATCAGCTAATATATTATGGATTATATCACCTGCTGGAACATTGTCATCTAAGCGATCAAATTCTTTATCCCATTCATCTGTAATGTAGATTTTTCCAATTCCACATTTAGGACATGTTGAACTTTCCATTTTATCACCTTCTTATAGTATATAATAAAACCATTAATAGAAAACATATACTAATTTTCAGCTAATAAAAATAATAAATTGATACTAACTAAATTTAACACTCACTCTTACACTACCACTATCTGGATCTACGTCAAGTTTCTGGACACACAAAAGTTAAGTTTTGTTCTGCGCAACCTCCATTTTTGAGTGTTCCACAT
>NZ_CAKQBI010000070.1:0-3989 GCF_934216135.1 uncultured Rummeliibacillus sp.
CTTCTCCTTTCGATTATGAAGTTATAGTCAACCAGATTAATAACGAGTCTTCTATCTTCAATCATGATGTCTCTGGCGATCAAACGGATACCGAGCCTTCACATTACAATCTAATATCACCTAATTCTATGGATGAAGAAGAGGGTTCAAATAATACTGAAGTAAATGAACGGGAAGAAAATGTAGAAGATGAGGCCGATTTCTATATTCAACCTTCCAATCCTAATTCCGTTCATCTAACTGACCCTGCTTCATATAACCCTCAAAAGAAGTCTCGTAATGGTAAAAATCCTAAAATGTCTGCTCAGGAGTATTTTAATAGATTAAGAGGTTTGCATCGAACAAATTATAAAGAAGAGCAAAATCAGATAGGAAATTCATCTTCTATAGAAAAAGAATCCAGCCGAATATTTAATTCTATACCCAAAAAAGTTGAAATCATTCATGACGAAGAAACTACGGATTTCACTGAAGATTTTTCACTTAACTCTTTACCTAGAAGAAAAAAGAAAAGAAGAAAATTAAACTTAGATAAAGCTACATCTACCCAAAACACTACTACAAATGTCACTACATTCTTCACTTCTTCTCATAAAAATTCTTCAACTGAATCAACAGAGTCACAGAATCCCCAAAAGTTAATTGAAACTAATACAAAAACCTTAGAAAAGCAGCCACCTGATTATTTAAATACTAATGTGGATTCAATTGCGCATAAAGGATTATTAGAAAAACAATATTTTGCTTTGATGAAATACGCTGAGAAAATGTACAACAAGCTCAGAGATGAACGTTTAAATTCAAAATCAAAATAAATTGAGAGTAAGCTCTTCTTGTTAGAAATGCTTCAGCTTTAAACAACACCTTAAGTTGAGCTTTTTCTCATTTTTCTAATAGAATATGATAGAAAGGATGGTGAAATTGAAAAAACTAATTCAGCAATCAGAAAAAGAATTTGCTAAAATTGAAGTTTCTGGTGGGAAATTTTTGAGAGGTTCAATTATTGATTTTAGCACAGAAATTATCGTTTTATTTAACGGACATGACTATCTTTACATCCCTGTAATCCATGTTAAAAATTTTACGTTCAGCAATAACGATGAAGATTCTGTAAGCAAGCCTACAAATCCACCAGGTATTAATAGCAAATCTACCGAAACATTAACACTTAAAACTATCCTTTCTAGAGCGCAAGGCATGTATGTTGAGTTATATGTAACCGGAAAAGTGCCTTTACAAGGCTATATCTCGAACATAATGAATGATTACATTATTTTTGAATCGCCCATTTACAAAACTATGTATATTTCTTTAAATCATATAAAATGGTTGATTCCTTATATTTCCAATCAAAAACCATATGGATTGACGAAAGAGGATTTTCCAATTGATCAGTATTCAGTTGAACTTCCTCAAAACTTAGATAATTTGGTCAAGAAGATAAAAGATGAGTTAGTCATTATTAATCTTGGAGAAAAGAGCTACCAAATAGGAAAGTTAGTCGATTTTAGCGGGAATTTTGTAGAAATCTTAACAACTAGATCTGTTCCGTATTATATTAACATCCAGCATATCCAGAGTCTCTCTATAGTGTAAATTAGTCCTATGATTTAGAGCTATTTATCTACTTTTCCTCTTACATCCCACACGTCTTTTCCCATCTCAATTAGTATAGATAAATTAATGGATATCTTCTTCATCATCTGTACCTGATGGTGAAGAAGATATTTTTTTATTTTTAAGTTATCTTTCCATCTTAAATCTTCTGTATCTCTACTGATTGTAGAAAGAATATAACAATAAGAAAAACCAAGAGTATTTAAAACGATACTCTTAGTTTTACGTTAAGTATTTATATTAATCAATTACATCAAACCATAGTTCAGATTGATCATCCGCTTCTCCATTATAATTGATAGTTATTTCTTCTCCAGCTTTGATATCTGTTAGCGCATAAAAGTCGATTGTTAACTTATCTTCATTATTATAATAAATTGCATTCGGAGTATATGAATGATTAAAGAGTGAACCATACCCAAGTGCTATTGCTGTATCATGTCCCCAATAAAAACAATAATAAAAGAGTTTAGTTTTCTCTAAATACTTCCACTCACTCTCAGGTGAAATAACAATTGGGGATGATTCAATGAGTTCATCCTTTTTTATATCTCTTGTAGCGAAAATTCCTCTTCCATATTTCCCTGTTTCTTTTACACATATCGGAAACAATAAGAGTCCTCCGTTCTCTAATCTTTATCAATCATATGACTTGATTTTGCTTTTTAAATATTCGTTTCGCTTATGGATAAATTGAAAAATAAAATCTGGTTCTTGATCAAATAGATCAATTTTATGTTTTTTGTATGGATCGAGTAAAAAATCGGGTCGTATACTTTGATGAAGCTTCATCACCTTATCTTCCATAAAACCAACTGTAAATTTAGTCTCTAATATTTCTTCTAGCTTTTCTTTATACATTTTCCTAAATTCGGGAACTTGTAAGATAAGATCAATAAGATGGTTTTCCTTGTTACCTTCAAAAGGAACATAAGTATGATCCATTACCCCACCACTTATTTTCCTTCCCCACGTTCCATCATAATCCCACGGCATTATCTCATATAGCCCTGTCACCTTGTTACGATATAGTGAGTAATTATGAGTAAAACCATCATTATTCATTGTACAAACTGCTCCAATAAGCCAACCTAAAAAGGTATCTATATTCAAATATTGTAAAATAATTTCGGGGAAATCGAATTTAGAAGTAGTATTAATCTTTGATATGAATTCACGAAGGTGTTGGTCATCAGTTGATGTACCAAAAGCTTGATAATACCCTGATAAACGGGATCTCTTTTTCCTTCCATCTCTTGTAAGAGAAAAGTTTGCATTATTATTTTCAGCATAATAAATTGGTCCCTCTGGTAAATTCCTCTTTTTTAAAAAAAGATCATCTACTGATTCTAATTGTAAATAGAGTCCTTTAAGTTCATCGTTTCGAAATAATCTTATATGCTGGCTATTCGGTGCAAGTACTTTTAACTCTTTAAAAAAATCAAATGAGAGCTTATTACGCATAAGTGAAGGATCTCGATATTCTGCATTTAGATGGATCGTGCGGGCATCAAAGAATTTTTTCTCTTCATTAAAGTAAAAAGTATAAGATCGTTTACGCATTTCCCGAGTATACGATCCTCTATAAGCAATATTTATCCTATAAGTTGAATCGCCGACTTTTAATTTTGCAAAGACCGGTTCATCGCTCTTGAGATTCTTCCTTAAACAATTTAAATCATCTTTATCGATTATTAAAAAATATGAAGGAATGGAATAATGCAAATATTCACCTGCTCTTTTTTAATCAATCACCTTGGTCTATTAAATCCTTATTCTTTACTTACCTTTATTTTTAATAAAAATTAATCGCAAAAGAATATGAACTAAGAACTCCCCCTAAACGTAGATTAAGGAAAGTTCTTAAAACATAAGTCATATAAAGAATAATTTCTAACTTTTGCAACAAGAACAGGAGGATGATCTTGAGCGGCTATGAGATCCTGAACTTCTGCGTGACGATTTTGAACAGCTACAGGAGCCTGAACTTCTGTGTGATGTTCTTGAGCGGCTATGGCCCCCTGAACTTCTATGCGATGTTCTTGAGCGGCTATGACCTCCTGAACTTCTGTGTGATGTTCTTGAGCAGCTACAAGATCTTGAACTTCTGTGTGATGTTCTTGAGCGGCTATGGCTCCCTGAACTTCTATGCGATGTTCTTGAACAGCTACAAGATCTTGAACTTCTGTGTGATGTTCTTGAGCGGCTATGGCCTCCTGAACTTCTGTGTGATGTTCTTGAGCAGCTATGACCTCCTGAACTTCTATGCGATGTTCTTGAACAGCTACAAGATCTTGAACTTCTGTGTGATGTTCTTGAGCCACTATGACCTCCTGAACTTCTATGCGATGTTCTTGAACAGCTACAAGACC
>NZ_CAKQBI010000071.1:0-3682 GCF_934216135.1 uncultured Rummeliibacillus sp.
TCATAACCGAGAGGTAAAAAAAGAACGAAGTCGAGATCAGGGAATGAGTTTATAAAATAAAAAAAGCACCTGAAAAGGTGTCTTTTTTTGATGGTTTTGAACTTGTTCTTTCTTATCTTGATATACTGCTGTAATTTCTTGTAATACGATTTCTTTTTCCATGTTTAAAACCCTCTTTCTTTGATTTAGCAATCACAAAAACCATTCGTTTAGGAGTGAGGAAGTGGTGCTGTAACCTCAAATTTCCTAAAGTTATAAATTATCTTCAAACTATGCTCCTTTCTTTTTTGTGATCCATTCTGTTCAGTGTGTGTTTCGTGTTTGCTGTGAGTGCAACAGAGCATAGACACAAAGAAAAAACAAGAGCAAGCGCAGCGTAGTGCATTTTACTCTTGTTTTTTCGACTGGATATGCTATGGTACTCGCCTAGCAAACAACACACACTGATGAATGCGTTGAACAAAAAAGTTGCATAGGGAGATAATTTATCGGTCAACTTTAGGAAATTTGAGGTAAATTCTTTAATAAAAATAAAATTACTTGATAATTTTATTTCCTTCTTGAACTAGCCATCATTCAAAATCATTTCAAATTCTCTAACGCTTTCGTTATTAACGTTCTGTATTATCAAAAATTTTTAATAATGCTTGCTCATGCGCTCGCTGAATTTTAGGTACTGGATCATTGTACATTGCGTCATAAGCTTCTCGATAAACAACATTTAGTCGTACATCTTGCCCATAATCCGGTCTGTTCAATTCTTCCAAAATATTAAATAAAGCTGCATTCATTTGGTCTATTTTTAAAATTAAATATTCTCTACTACAGGTACAATACAAATCTTTGCCTTCAAAATTTCTCTTGTATACTTCCTTATATATTTTTTCGTCTTTGAGCATTTGCTCTTCCCATGCTTCAGCTTCGTCAATCATTTCCTATCCTTCTTCCTGCTGTCCAAAGCGAATTTTTAACGCTTGAACAAAGTACGGAAAATATTCATAATCTGAAAAAATATCAACTGGGCTATAGTTGCGTTTAATAAAAGCTAACTCTTCAGCATCATTTTCAGCAATATCTTCTGGTACTGGCGTTCCATTTGTATATAAATTAAATGCCAAGCTAATTAATCTTAATGTTGAGCTAGTATTCCAAGCTTCATACACGCAGTTTGGATTGATTAGCCCAGTTTCAAGATTATAAATACGCTTGAAATTAGTCCTAGTCGTTTCGCTAAGTGCCAAAAGATAAAGCAAACTTTGGTGGTAAACATCATCTTGTCTTGCCTGTTGGATTTTTTCAAAGAAAAAATCCCTATGTTGCTGGTCTGCAAATGTTACTTTCATGACTGTCACTCCTTCTAATCATTAAATACGCTATTTTCAGTTTAAAGCATTCCAATATTTTTTTATTTCTCAAAATACTTTCAAATATTATATTGTTTTTTATAAAAATGATTTCTACACGAAAAATTAATCTTCTTCTTTTTCTCGATAGATTACACCAGTATTGTCTTTTTGATATTGCTGCTCTTTATCCCTTGAAATAATCACTTCTTTTTGCTCTGAATACTTATTTTTTTCAAAATTTTCAACGTATTTTCTGACAAAGTTTCTATACTCGTAAGTGACAATTTTTCCTTCACTTTTCAGTATTTGCTTGTACTTGAGATACAAATCTTTAGGTATCCTCATACTGATTAATTGATATTTGTCTGACATCGTAATCACTCCAAACCTTATATATATTATATATATATTATATATATATAATATATATAAGTCAAATAATTTCCTAATCCTTCTTTCTATTTAAAGGCCAAAAAATCTAAATATCCTTTTTCCCCTATTTTTACTAACGCATTATAGCTCTTCGTTTTATCCTTCGACTTTATTCCTTTAATCAAGGTTTCTTTTCCGGACAATAATTCTGCTACATTTGTTTTTGATAACTTTTTCTTTCTAAAATTATCTGCTAGTGTGAATTTACATTCAGGATAGTTGGAACAGCCATAAAATGATTTTTTCAATACAATGTTATGGCCACATTTAGGACATTTTCCTACAATATTTTTTTCTTCCTCTTTTTGCTTATTTTCCTGATATTCGGAAAAATTCAAGCTAGCTACTTCTCCAGGTACATTTTCTATCAAATGATAAATAAATTTCTTTATATTGTTCAGAAAAACCTCTTGTGTGCCTTCTTTCTTGCCTATTTTCTTCAAATAACTTTCCCATTTGGCTGTCATTTCAGCGCTCGTCAATAAATGCTGACTTTTAACTGCCTGACACAATAATTTGCCTTTTTCAGTCACTACTAACTTATTTTTAATTACTTTGATGTATTCTTTCTGTTTTAAATTTTCGATGATACCAGCTCTTGTTGCCTCCGTACCGATACCCTCAACTTCTTGTAGTATCTTAATAGCTTCTTCATCATCAACAGTCTTTCCTGCTGTTTTCATGGCTGTTAAAAGCGTACCCTCTGTAAAATATTTAGGTGGTTGCGTTTCTTTTTCTAAAATTTTTAAGTTAACCTCAGCACTTTCTCCAATCAAAACTAACGGTAAGGTTTGTACTTCTTCCTTTTCTTTCTCCTGGATATCCTGGTTAAAAAGCAATTTCCAACCAGTTTGTTTTGGAGTTCTTCCTGTGGATTGAAAAACTAATTCGGCAACTTGCGTTTGAATCTTAGTCTCCTCATACAGATAATCTGGTAAAAACATAGCTATCGTGGTTCTAACTACTAAATCATAAATTTTTCGTTGTAGATCATCCATCTTTGCTAAAGCAGCTTCATTCGGAATTTGTTTTGTCGGAATAATAGCATGGTGTTCCTGTACTTTACTACCGTCCACATAACGCTTTCTAGCATCTAATTGAATCATTTCAAGTTCGTTATTTAGATATTGACAATATTTATCAAAATTCGCCTTTAAATAAGCAAATTCATTCTCTGTAATAAATGGAGTATCCGTTCTTGGATAACTCAATAATTTAGCTTCATATAAGCCTTGTACAGCTTTTAAAGTTTGACTTGCAGTCGCTTTATAAAGTTGATTGACTTTTGACTGTAGACTACTCAAAGAAAATAAACTAGGACTATTCGTTTTCTTCTCCCTAGTTTGAATATCAATAATTTTTCCCTCTTGTTCGCCTATTTGAGCTTGTTTAGAAGAAACAAAGCCTAAAAGTTCATCTTTAGTTTTAAAACGCTGTAAAGGATTAAGAGTACCTTTAAAAGAGCCTTGTTTTACAGTTATATTGGCTTCAACCTCAAAATACGGTTCTTTTTTAAAACGTTCTATGGCTTCCTGTCTCTGATAAATCAAATATAAAGTAGGCGTTTGTACCCTTCCTAAACTAAAAGTCCCTTTCACTCCCTGCTTCTGTAAATTTAACGTATATAAAGGACTTGCATTCATACCAATCAGCCAATCAGCAATCTGTCTTGTTTGCGCCTCCTGGTAAAAAGGATAATAATTACGACCAGGTTGTAAATTTTGAAAACCATTCCTGATTACATCTTTTTCCAAACTGTTAATCCATAATCTTTTATATGTTTTTTCCTTAGAGATAGCTTTTGCCTTATGAATAATAGACCAAGCTAATATCGATAGGTAAACTTTTGAAATAATCTCCAGTTTTTCCCCCGATCCACACCGTGCATGCGATTTTCACCGCAC
>NZ_CAKQBI010000072.1:0-3459 GCF_934216135.1 uncultured Rummeliibacillus sp.
TTGCGTATCATGATTCGTCACGGTAGTGCATTGCTTTTAAACTAAAAAGGATCAAGAGGAAATAATCCTCTTGATCTTCAATAATTCTAAGATTTCTCTTCACCAACATCATTTGACAAAGAGCCTTTATATGAAAGTAATTGGTAGTTTAGTCGCGTCCACTATATTGTCAAAAATTCAAGAGCATCAAGAACACAATGCTTTGCGGTGTGAACCTAACTGCCCTGACTTTTTCAAGAGAAATCACGCACGATTCTTTATGTCTCTCCTCAGACAAGGTTCATGATGCTAAATGTTATTCGTATGCAATTCTATGCTTCATAATGTGTCCACGCTGAATAAATTTCTACAATTTTTTCGTCTTCATTTACTCGATATACTACTCGATGTTGTCTATTCAATCGTCTTGAATAGCGACCTTCATGTGTAGGTTTTAGTTTCTCGAATGATTGGGTGGGAAGATAAGGATCTTCTTTTAACGTTTGAACTACCTTTTCAAATTGAGCTCTCAAATTTGACTGCTTAATTTTTCTCAAATCTACTTTAGCAGAGTTTTTTATTTGTATAGAGTAGTTACTCATTACAAGTTATCCCAATCAATTTCATCAATATCTGTAAATCCACTATGATCTTTCTCTCGTGCCCGAACAGCATCAAGAGTACCTGTTTGCTCAAGAAAAAGGGTTTCTTGGATTGCTCTCCAATCATCCAATCCAATAAGCACTGCATTATTTCCACTACGGTCACTGATAATCTCAATTTCAGTATGATTCTCATTGACATCTTTCAATAATTTATAAAAATCTTTTCGGGCTGAACTAGGATTTAAACTTCTGTTTGCCATATTAATTCCCCCTCTACTTATATCATCATTATAACGTACTTAATTAAGTACGTAAACATTTAGAGATACAAGCCTGATGCTTACTTACCTCTTATTATGGTTCAATTGCAACTTTAAATAAGTTCACTTCTACTATTATACTAGGCTCAATTACGCAAGATTCTATATTAAAACATGCTGAAAAGGTCAAGCAACGAAAACCGTTGCTTGACCCAAAGGTTCTATTCAAATGATTGTAAGTTTTAACAATACCAGTTTTTAAAGAGTGATAAAACAACACTATTTGAGAAAGAGCCAAAATTTCAGGGCGACAAAAGGGCGAATAAAATATGAAAATTAGATTTTTTTACTAAATATTTTCAAACAAACCCTTGCTATTTCTTCGGTTCATCCTCGTCCATTTTCAAAACAGCCATGAAGGCTTCTTGTGATACGATTTATTCATACTCTTTTATAATAGCTTATACATGATTATTTGCTTCTATTATATTAATTATTTTATACGTTGTTATCGTCAGCATTTTTTTATAAATGCTTATATGTTTTTACACGACATTATACTTATTTTTATATCTTGTGGGAACTAAGTGGGAAATATCTACTAAAATAAAGACCGACTTCTTACACCGCCGTCTTATCATATCTGTACGTTACATTTCCATTAAGCGCTGCTTCCCCAACAAAATACTTCCGGTCTTCCCTTTTTAGCTACGAATCACGAAATAGCAAAAAGTTTTCTCTTTCTACGTAAATTTCTTTGATTTCCCCACTCTTTAATTTATCTAATTGCTGATCATAACTTTCCATGTCGTTCACCTATCGGAGATTATATCAGATAATTAAGATTCTGTTCGCTTTACAAAACGAACAAATGTTCGTATAATTTTTACGAGGTGAAGGCTATGTACGAGATACAGTATCGAGACAGAGAACTAATAGATATGTATATCGACAATGTCAAAAGTGATATACCAATTGTGCTGATCATGGACGATTTGTTGGATTTTATGGTCAAACGAAAAATAGATCATTTTGATGTGCCTGCTAACAGAAGCCAGACCGGGAAACCAATTAGATTTATGTTTACAATTGTCGAGTATAAGGATAAAACCGTCTATAAATTCGAAGGAGTGAAGACGATATGATCACGCAAAAAGGTACTGTCAGTAAAATTAAAGTGTTGAAATTGGATAAGTCCCCTCTTGTGCGCTTTAGCTTAGATGAGACTAGCTGTCTGATACGTGTGCATAGTCTGAATTTTATGTGGGAAGTTGATGAAGGTTCTGAGGTTGTTGTTGGTGGGCAGTTTAATAGTAGGAAACAGTTTGTTGTGAGGAAATATTGTGTAATGAAAAAAGACCTTAGCGTGTGCTAGGGCCTTTTTTGATTTTTCTTTGCAGAAAGCTATTTGCAAATGAAACAGCTTCTTCATTTAGTTGTATCCAATGATAATATTCATTATCTGAAATATCTACCAGAGCCATTCCGCTTAGTAACGCTAAAAGTTCTTCTTTTCCAATATTTTTATTTGTAGAAAACTCCGAATAGAAATGATCAGTTCCTTCGATACTGTAGACTTCATTTTTATTTAATACAGGAATTAATCTGGTATAATGACTTGTACTAGGCATAAGGAGGTTCCTCTCATTGGTAAATAGGATAAAAAGAAACGATATAGAACTTTTTGATAGTTTTAAAGAACAACTTGATTTCATTAATAACGCTGCGATTCTTTACGATAGTGGTAACATAGATGCTATAAAAATGGCTTCTCCATCATTAAGAAGTCTTTTTTATCAACAGAAATTTGGTCCTATTCTAATAGATATTATTAAAGGGATTGACAAAAATAGATTCCTTAGCACATCTACCGAAAGAATTAATAGCTCCACAATCCTCTACCAAGGACCTGTATCAGAAGATTTTTTTTATTACAAGGGGGAGCTCAAAGCTTCATACTTTCCAAACTGCTACGCTTTTGAATTTAATGACCGTTTTCTTCCTTTTGATGAGTGGTGGAATGAAACTATTCTTGTACATGGGGAAGCTAAGTTTACTAGATCAAACTTGATAAAATTTATTGCTAATCAGGACGGAGGTGCTCATGTTGATGAAAAAATAAATGAACTTTACTATAGTTTGACTAAATCATTATTCTCTTCAACTATCAAATTAATACCAGAAGAAATAGAGAAAAAATCAGAAAATCTTCATCTTGCTCTGCTAAGACAAATAGCCCACGAGACAATAACATCATTTAACAAAATGGGGATTGTCAATATTAATTACTCAAATGGTTCAGATTCCATCTTTAATCAACATAGGACCCACTCATTTTCCGGCTTTGAATTTGGCGTTGAAGACCTAGATAAGCATAGCTAAGAAACGCTCTGGGAAAAACCCTTGTAGATGTTATAGATGAAATGGGATTTCTTGAAGAATAGTTTCCCCTTCTTCGTTTTCACTAAAGTAATACCAGACACGGTTCTGTTCCTTATCACTTTCCTTTTCGGTGATATGGAGCAGATTTTTTATTTCTTCTGGCTCTTTGTCAAATGATGTTGGTGAAGAGAAATCTTAGAATTATTGGAGATCAAGAGGATTATTTCCTCTTG
>NZ_CAKQBI010000073.1:0-3310 GCF_934216135.1 uncultured Rummeliibacillus sp.
GTTAAAGCTAAGGGAGAAATTAAAGATATTGATAGAAGGGTTTATACGCTCAAAGATTTAGATTTAAATCAAATGACTCGAAAAGGAGAAACTAACCTTATGTTAATGAAAAAAGGAAGGGCTCCCTATGCAAAAGATGGTACGAAGATTAATCTACATCATTTGATTCAAGATGAACCGGGGTCTATGGTAGAGATACCTGGAAGCCTGCATCAACAGTATAGTAAAATATTACATGGTCTAAAAGAAAATGGAGAGAGTTTTAGGAACGATCCAATTTTGAAAGCTCAATATGATAATTTTCGAGATAGATATTGGAAATGGAGAGCAAAACAATATGAAGTAGAGAATAAATGAGGTGAACACATGGATTTTAGAATTGTCGAAGAATTTATCAGAAAATTTCAGGAAGAAAAGGATTTCACTGGTGGTATTGGAGAGGAAAAGATTAAGTTTATTGAAGAAAAGCTTAATGTGAATTTACCTGAAAGTTACAAGTGGTTTCTAAGAAAATTTGGATCAGGTGGTATATTTAGTATAGATATTCTAGGTTACGATTTAGCAGGTGCTTCAGTAGTAGAGACTACTGAAGAATATAAAAAATTTTATGGTCTATCTGATGGGATAGTAGTAATCGTTGATGTAGATGCATTCGCATATTGTCTAGATACAAATAAGATGAAAAACGGTGAATGCCCAGTAATTTCATGGGATGTCGATAGCGGTAGTTTTGATTCCATAGAAGCGAATAACTTTTTAGAATTCTTTTGGGAGTATTTAAACGAAAAAAAAGAAAACTGGGAGGAAGATGAAGAAGATTGATGATTGCATAAGAGTGACCAGTTTTTCTAGACGGCTGACCAAGAAATGCATTTTACATTAAAAAAGGAAGAGCATACCCTATTCTCTAGTAAGGAGAATGGGGTATTTTAGAATAGTGGCAGTCATTGAAAAGTATTTACAAAATGAATCCAACACTTTGATTACAATCAAAGTAAAGCTCTAGAAGAATTATCCAACGATGTGTCGAAAATGCAAAACTACATAGATCGTACTCAATCCCATACGAAAAGTGGAAAGATACAACTAGAAAACTATACAATCGGCACAGTAAAGAAGTATCAAATCGATGAATTACTTTTAGAAAATACTTGTTCTAGAGAAGACAGTAAAGAAGAGTTACAAAAGAAACTGGCGAATACAACTAACCTAGAAGAATTTTTGAAACTCGCAAAAGAACTAGGTGAAGAAAATCTTACCGATGAACAAAAACGGATCCTCACCTAGTGGGAAACAGCAGAAGGTATCAAAAATGGTGCCTACAAAGCAGGAAAAGAATTCGTAAAAGGAATAATCGATTTCGTCTTGCATCCAGTAAAAACCATAGAAAGTACAATCGACGCACTTGCGCATCCAATCGAAACGTTTGACTATTTATCGACGGCAATCCGTGATTCGTATGAAAGAGACGTGATCAACGGAGACGCCAAGTCCCGTGCGGAATGGTTTTCTTATGCATTAGGAAGTGTCGGATTATCCGTAGTAGGAACAAAAGGGTTGGGCGCCGTATCAAAGACCGGAATGGCAACAACGAAAGTCGCTACCAAAGCAGGCGCCAGCAAGGTGAAAAATGCTACTGAAAAAATCTCCAATCTTAACTTATTGCCATACGCGCCTAGAAATCAATTAGCTTATGCCAATGTAGGTGTTGTGCCTTACAATGTGGTGAATGGTGCTGGGGTCAAAGATCAGCTGCTTTCTTTGGCGAAGATGGAGACGAGAAGTAGTAAGGGTACAGTTAATGCTAAAAGGCCAGGAGGATATATAAAAGGAGATGTTGATGAACATGGCTATTTAAGCCCTGGTGTTAATCGAGCACCGGGGAATAAGAATATTGCTTCTGATAATCGGATCCAGTCTCACCATCCGATACAAAATGAGTGGGCAAAAAGATGGGCTAAAGAGGGAGGGTTTGATTATAACGAAAAGAAAGCTTCTGCAATACTTCTCCCATCAAACTCAGGCCAATCGCATGCAATAATTTCATCTATGCAAAGAAAACGGAGAAAAAATGAAGGCTTTAATACTGATATACGTTATGAATTTAATGAAAGCTATAAGGAAATGATTGAAGCAGGGGTTGATCAAAAAATTGCTCGGAAAGCAATGTTAGATGCATATAAGTATTTTGATAGTTTAGGGGGATTTGTAAAATGATTGATTTATCCAAGATTTCAGACTTGATTATAAACACAGCAGCAAATGATATTAAGATCCAAGAAATAGAAAGTCTTATGAATGGAAAATTACCAAATGTATATAAGAATTTGTTAAGGTATACAAATGGCTTTTCAATCGGTGGTGGGTTAGTTATTTATGGTACGGATGATATTGTGGAAAGGAACAAGACTTGGGAAATAAATGAATATGCAACTGGCTGTATTTCTATTGGTGATGACGGTGGAGGTAATGTTTTTTTAATGATCCAAGACCCAGAGGAAAAAAAAGTATTAGTCTTAGATGCTGGTGATATGGACCCAAGCCATGCTACTATAATCACTTCAGATTTTACAAAATGGGTGAATAATGGGTGTGTAAGTGAAATAGAACAGAAAATTACAATTGAGTCATCTAATACCTGTAATATTGTGATAACAAAAATACCTGGTGAGGGGTTGAAAGATTTAATAAAAATTAAGAATGTATTTGGAATTGAAATTTCAACAGCAGCTTTACTAAAAGGCTCAAAAAACCTTCCTTTTATATTAGTAGAGAGATTTCCATCTGGTAAAGCAAAAAAGCTAATTGAAAAACTAGGTCCGATTGGTACTGTGCTTAGAATAGAACCTGTTGATGAAAATGATTAACTAGATGTTTTAGAAACTTGCTTTCCAAACAATTCAGACTACAGAATACAATTTAAGTGTAGAATTCCCCTCTTTCTCAAATATGAGATTGGGGTTTTAGTTTAAAGTACCGGGCACTGAAACAATTCAGAAAATAGACTACAGATCAAGTCCTTAATTTCTAGGGGCTTTTTCTTTTTATGGTTAAATTTATGATTGTGTAAACACCCCCATGATACGGTAGAAAAAATCCATCAATTTGATTACAATCAAAGTAAAACATTAGAAGAATTATCCGATTATGTGTAGAAAATGCAAAACTACATAGATCGTATTCAATCCCATACGAAAAGTGGATAGGAGGATTTTATGGATAAGAAAGTGCATTTAACTAGCCAAGTTAAAACGGTAATAAATATTCTTGAAAATGAATATCCTAACGAAATAAAAAAAGATATTTTTCA
>NZ_CAKQBI010000074.1:0-3250 GCF_934216135.1 uncultured Rummeliibacillus sp.
CCGGCCTTGGTAGCGACTTTCGTTGTTGCCATTCCGGTTTTTGATACGGCGCCCAACCCTTTTGTTCCCACTGCAGACAATCCGATGGTTCCTAATGCATAAGCAAATCATTCCGCTCGGGACTTGGCATCTCCGTTGATTACATCTCGTTCATACGACTCACGGATTGCCATCGATAAATAGTCATACGTTTCGATTGGGTGCGAGATTGCATCGATTGTACTTTCGTTGTGTCAAAATACAATTAGAATTCTATTCTATCAAAAAAAGTCCTTCGCCCCAGAAGTGGCTAAGGACTTAATTTATACCCTATTGTCAGAATTGTTTAGGTGCCTGGTACCTAAACCTTATTGTACTTGCACACCTAGCAATATCTCTGATACGGCAATGCAAGAAGCCATCGCTTGGAAGAAAGAAACATCACAACGAGATATTATTAAACCATCATAAAGATCATATAAGCAACCACTTAATACTAGATTGAAAGATAAAAGTCGTTAACCTCCGAAGAGATTAAGGACTTAATTTGTAGTCTATTTTCTGAATTATTTCGGTGCCTGACACCTGACTTTAACCTGTAACAATACTTCATAAGTTTAATATGTCATCTCGCCAAAATATTGTAGCTGAATTTTCTCAACTCTACATAACTTCCCCACAAATTAATCTTCGCCATACATTAAATCATCTAACATTTCATTTTGTCGTTGTATTTCTTTATATCTATCAAATCTATTCATCAAGTATTCAACAGATACTTCTTTATTTTTAACTAATTCACCATTAAACAGTCTTATCTTCGCACCAACATTTATCAATTCATTTATTAATTTTTTAAGCTTTGTATCGTCCTCATCATCTTCAAACAGATTACATTCCATTATTGGACTACCATTTCCAATTCTTTTTTTTATCTCAGAAAATCCTAAATTTGTATTTTTTCTTATTGTAGGTAAATATTTCATCTGATTTTCATCATGTTCTACCACTAAAAGTATTACCGACATATTTATATCCTCCTTAAAATTCATTATCAACTGAATCATTTAGTGGTTTACCAGGTAGGCTTTTCTTATAGCTACCACCATGCCATCGATACAAATGTTCTCTAAATGTTACAGGATATATAATTTCGCCTTTATTAGAAATTTGTGGATATTTAGATGCGCTATAAGTATGGTGACCAATCATTGTTTTACCTTCATATTTTGGAGCCTTACCATTTATTATGTCTTTTGCTTGTTTCTCCGTCCATACTCTTGTAGCTTCTCCCTTTAACAAGCGTTCTCTTTCTTGTTCCCAGAAGTCATCTACACCGTTATCTCTTCTGCGTTTAAATCTCTTGTTCCACATCAATTGTTGCCATTCTTCTTTCGTGATAGTTCTATTTTTTACCTTCTCGTTCAATTGTTTCATTTTTTTACTACCCATGATTTTATATGGAGTTTCTCTTAGAGTTAAGTCCAAGCCTTTAGCTCTTTCAGCAATAATATCTACTTCATCTTTAATGTTCTTAACTTGGATAGTTTCACCCGTACCCTTACCGCTACCCTTTGTCTCCATCTTCGCCATAGAAAGCAGCTGATCTTTCACCCCAGCACCATTCACCACATTGTAAGGCACAACACCTACATTGGCATAGGCTAATTGATTCCTAGGGGAATACGGTAATAAATCTAAACCAGAAATTTTTTGTGCTGCACCTTTTACTTTGCTAGCGCCGGCCTTGGTAGCGACTTTTGTTGTTGCCATTCCAGTTTTTGATACAGCGCCCATCCTTTTGTTCCTACTACGGATAATCCTATACTTCCTAATGCATAAGAAAACCATTCCGCTCGGGACTTGGCGTCTCCTTTGATCACATCTCGTTCATACGAATCACGGATTGCTGTCGAAAGAAAATCGAATGTTTTGATTGGATGTGCAAGGGCATCAATTGTACTCTCTATTGTTTTTACGGGATGCAAGACGAAATCGAATATTCCTTTTACGAAATCTTTTCCTGCTTTATAAACACCGTTTTTGATACCTTCTGCAGTTTCCCACAAAGTAAGGAGCTTTTTTTGCTCTTCGGTTAAATTTTCTTCACCTAGTTCTTTTGCAAGTTTCAAAAATTCTTCTAAGGTAGATGCATTTGCGAGTTTCTTTTGTAACTCTTCCTTCGTATCAGTGTCTTCTCTAGAACAAGTATTTTCTAAAAGTAATTCATCTATTTGATACTTCTTCAATGTGCCAACTTTATAGTTTTCTAGTTGTATCTTTCCACTTTTCGTATGGGATTGAATACGATCTATGTATTCTTCTAGAGCTTTACTTTGATTGTAATCAAATTGATGGATTCATTTTGTAAATACTTTTCAATGACTGCCACTATTCTAAAATACCCCACCGTCTAGAAAAACTGGTCACTCTTATGCAATCACCAATCTTCTTCATCTTCTTCCCAGTTTTCTTTCATTTCGTTTAAATAATTCCAAAAAAACTCTAAAAAATTGCTAGCTTCTTCAGAATCATAACTTCCGCTATCGACATCCCAAGATATTACTGGGCATTCACCATTTTTCATCTTATTTGTATCTAAACAATATGCGAATGCATCTACATCAACAATTACTACAATTCCATCATTTAAATTATAAAATTCTCGATAATTTTCGGTAGTTTTTACTACTGCTGCTCCTCCAAAATTGTATCCTATTATTTGGACTCCAAAAATTCCACCTGATCCATATTTTCTTAAAAACCACTTATAACTTTCAGGTAATATAACATTAAGCTGTCTTTCAATAATATTAATCTTTTCTTCTCCAATACCTCCAGTGAAATCTGTTTCTTTACTGAATTCCTCAATAAATTTCTCGACAGTGATAAAGTTCATATAATTAACTCACCTCATTTATTTTCTATTTCGAATTGTTTAGCTCTCCATTTCCAATATCTTAAACGAAAATTGTTATATTGAGCTTTCAATATTGGATCATTCCTGAAGCTTTCTCCATTTTCTTTTAGACCATGTAATATCTTTGTATATTGTTGATGTAAACTCCCCGGTATTTCCACCATAGTCCCTGGTTCTTCTTGAAGTAAATGATGCAGGTTAATTTGGGAACCCATCCTTTGCAAAAGGTGCATTCCCATCCTTCATTAATTCTAAATTTGTTTTTCCTGCTTCTGTCATTTGATTTAAATCTAAATCTTTGAGCGTATAAACCCTTCTATCAATATCTTTAATTTCTCCCTTAGCTTTAAC
>NZ_CAKQBI010000075.1:0-3019 GCF_934216135.1 uncultured Rummeliibacillus sp.
TGTGTGATGTTCTTGAGCCACTATGACCTCCTGAACTTCTATGCGATGTTCTTGAACAGCTACAAGACCCTGAACTTCTGTGTGATGTTCTTGAGCCACTATGACCTCCTGAACTTCTATGCGATGTTCTTGAACAGCTACAAGACCCTGAACTTGATGACGATGATCTACCTCTCCCTCTTTTACCTTTAGGCATTTCTTTTCTTTCCCCCTTATAAATTAATTGATATTAATATACGCAGAGCATTCTTAAACTGTTAGACAAATGCCCTATAATTCTATTAAAAAATCCAAGTAACCCAGTAATATAAAATGACTAATGTAAATAACAATGTTGGCGGTATAATAACAACCGTTATTCTAATATATTCTGACCAGGAAATTTTGACATTTCCACTTCTTACAATGTGCATCCACATTAATGTAGCGAGCGTTCCCATCGGAAGTAACAAAGCACCTATATCACTTCCTATCACATTCGCCAGATAAGCCACTTTAAGTGAAATTGCATCAAGGGGCATATTCGTTAATGTAATTGTACCGACCATCAAGGCAGGATGATTATTGAATATATTTGATAATAGAGTTAAAAGGATACCCATCAATACACTTGTATGAAGTAGACTTCCTGATACCAGAGGAGACATGATATGAATTAGCATATCCGTTAAACCAATATTATTGAGCCCATAAATAATGACATACATACTAAATGCAAAAGCGATGATATACCAAGGTGTCTTCTTTAACATGTCATTTGGTGGAACCTTCAAATAGGCCCATCTCCACCCTAGTAATATAAACGATCCAATTACCGACATTAAGGAAAGCGGTATAGAAAAGTATGATGCTACAAATAGACTAAGGCGTACAGCGAGCACAAATATGAGTATATTTCGTACAAACTTTGTACGGTTTTTTTCAATAGTATATACAGAACTTTGTTTAAGAGGATGATAAGCAGGTAATGATAAACCATTTACCTTTGTAGGAATCGTTTTTGGGATAATTTTTTTAAAGCGAAGAAATAAAAGTGTAGCTAACAAGATTAATCCAAGTGTTGCAGGAACAAACATCATAAGTGTATGCATATACAAATCCATATGAACAATTTTCAGCGCAATTAGATTAACAATGTTACTAACGCCAATTGGAGCACTTGATGCAGTTGCGATTAATCCACCCGAAAGGAGATAGGGAACTTTTTGATGATTTTTTAACCCCATATTATTTAATAACATGACTAATATAGGGGTTGTTATTAAAATGCTACCATCATTATTAAAAAAAAGCGTCATCATAAAACATAAAAGATTGACATACCAGAATAATCGAATGCCCGAACCCTTTGCTTTTTCTGTTAATTTTTCTGCAACCCAATGAAAAAGGCCAAAACTTTCTAAGACGATTGCCATAACAATGGTAGCCATAATCGTTATGGCTGCATCACTGATTGTTTCTGCAATAATAGCTAAATCAGAAAGTGAGACACTTCCAGTGAGTATAATAACAATAGCACCAATAGTAGCAGGTATAGCTTCATTAATGCCTTTTGGCCTCCACAAAATAAACACTAATGTGACCAAAAAGGTGATAATCGTTATAAAAACCATTGGCTGCATATTATTCTACCTTCCATCTAACAATTTTGATATTGATGATTATCATGATTATTCTTCACAGGATTAAACAAAATTCCCTCCCTTTTATTCATAGAATAGTAATGCGTACAATATTTATATGTAATTAAAACAACTTGACATAGTGCAATACCTATTTTGACTGTGACACTTATAACTAAATTCTTTATGAAACAACCAAATCTAAAAAATACATATAATAATAAATTGCACAAAAAATAAAGCCACAAATACGTAAAAGTATTTGCGGCCGAACTCTTTACTTTCGAGTTTTTATAAACCATATAATCAACATCAAAAAAAGTATTGCTAGTAAGATCAACACAACATTAGAATATATATCTACATATTCCAAAATTGTATTCCAAGATGACCCTAATTTCGCACCTATAGTTACCAAAACACTATTCCAAATTAAAGAGCCTATCATTGTGAAAAATAAAAATATACCAAAGTTCATACGTGCCATACCTGCTGGAATGGAAATTAGACTTCTTACAATTGGAACAAGTCTACCTATTAAGACTGCCCAAACCCCAATTTTGCGAAACCAAGCATCTGCTTTTTGAACATCTTTTTGTGTTAATCGCAATATATGCCCCCAACGATTAACAATTTTTTCTAACTTGTCTACATCTAGAAGCCTTCCTATTCCAAAAAGAACAATTGCACCAATAATGGATCCTATCGTTGAGAAAATAATAACTCCCATAACAGTTACATCAGAAGTTGTCGTCAAAAATCCACTAAATGTCAAAATAACTTCAGAAGGTATGGGCGGAAAAATATTCTCTAAAGCTATCAATAGAACAATTCCTAAATATCCATATGAATTCATTACTTCAATAATCCAATTTTCCAAGTTAGCGCTCCTAATCATTTTATTTATGTTTATAATAATACTTTAATGTAGAGTTCATCGTTAACAAGATCCATAAGAATTTAATTCATACTCTATATAAATAATACAATAATAAATTAAATAGAACCATCCATAACGAAGTGATTCTATTTATGGTTCAATTTCCATCATATAATACTATAAAAATAGATACTAAAAAAGCACAACTGAATAAACAGTTGTGCTTTTAGTGTGCCTAGCAACGTCCTACTCTCGCAGGGGGACAGCCCCCAACTACCATTGGCGCTAAAGAGCTTAACTTCTGTGTTCGGCATGGGAACAGGTGTGACCTCTTTGCCATCATTACTAGACTGTTCGGCTTCCAATATACATCGCACTACTGCGTCAATTTCGCTCATTCACATCCTCATGTACTTAAGTACACTGCGGTGTTCATTCACTCATTTCCTTGTATTGCTCGTATCTTGAAACCCTCAAATATCAAGAAAGAATTTGTTCTTTCAAAACTGGATAAACA
>NZ_CAKQBI010000076.1:0-2987 GCF_934216135.1 uncultured Rummeliibacillus sp.
GCTGCTTATCCAAACATCAACTATATTTTTGATGAAAAGATGCCAGATGGGCAGTCAGGACTATATGTAGATAATTACGTGTATTTAAATCCGAGACAAACGCATGAAAATTTAGTTGGAACAGTTGCTGAAGAAATCGGTCATCACTTAACAACGGTTGGGGATATCATAGATCAAGATACAAATTTGAAACGGAAACAAGAAAGGCTGGCAAGAGACATTGGGGCTACTCTGGTTGTCTCCCCTTCTGACATCATTGATTGCTATGAGAATAGATGCAAAACGATTGATGATTGCATTACTCATTTGGCTGTAACCAAGCAAGTTTTTGAAGATGCAATATCTTACTACGCAAGGCGTTTTAATGGAATAAAAACTGAAAACGGCTACACTATATTTTTTAGGGATAATGGTACTATTGGTGTTTTAAAAATATTTTAGTAAATTGGAGGGTTCGGTTATGGGGATATTTGATTTCTTAAAAAATGGGAGAAAAGAATATAAAAAATCTGAGAAAACAGTTCCTAAAAAATTCACTAGCCAAGAATTAATTAGTGCAAAATTTATTATTGAACAGAAACAAACCGTGATTAACGATTCCCTAAAAATAATTAAAACGACTAAAAATGTCGATACTTTCTTTTCACGGTACAATTTATTGATTAATTCTCTTACAGAGATTATAGAAACAATTGATATATACAAAGCCTATTTATCGATGAACAATAATTCTGTGCAAAACTTATATAACGATCTAGTGATAAACAAATCTTCATATATTGACAGTCTAATCCAAAGGAGCTCTTCTCAGTTAATCGAAAAAGTTGACTCTTTATCTACAGATAAGTCCATACTCAATCATATAAATAAATTCAAAGAATCTTTATTCGCTTTTACGAACGAACTAAATGAAGGTCAAATACGAAAGATCAATAATATCGTGGTTTCGCTTACTCCTACTGATCATCTGAAAAACGAATTGGAAACAACTGTCGAGAACGAACTACCTATAAGTGTTACGAACATTTCTCCTTTTGATGAAGCAGATATTTATAAACGGTGGAATATTTCAATTAGTTTTGGAAAATCAACTTCAAAAAATTTTAGTAAAGCTCTTTATTTAGCTAAAAATTCAGATAGATACGTTGAAGATGCTGACGATCAAGGAAACTCAGTTTACCAAGCTTTTTTTATCGAAAAAAACTTCTTAGAATTTATGAGACTATATAAATTGATTGGTAACTGGAAATCGACGTTTGTTTTTATAAATGGTGAAATTATCGATAACAAATCACTTGGTAAAATCAACATCTGTTATGGCGATAAACTGAAATTTAATGATCCTAATTTTTGTTTTGGCGCATCGGAGTGGACATCTAACCCGTTTGGGTGCCATAGATTAATGCTGACACCCTCTCAAACACCTTGGTGGTCATTTGGTGAATTTAATGTTTTAGGAGATTGGATTATTAATAAAGAAGAGATTATAGAAAAAATTAAGTATAAAGCAAAATTATTTGAAAAATGCCCGGCATTTGATATAGAAAGAGTGCTAAAAGTCGTCGAACTATTGCCTGATAAAATCAGCAGAAAAAAAGATAAAGAAAAATGGTACTTCAATGATTCAGGAGTTATGCCACTTGATTCTATGAAAATTAATAAAAATGTCATTAAATTACTTAAATAACATTTGGAGGAAATAATTGATGAAAAAAATTTTTGGGTTGGGTTTAGTGTTAGTGAGTTCAATTTCGTTAGCGGCATGTTCTACCTCTAACGAAAAAAGTGCAAGTTCTACTTTGAAAAAAACTGTAACAGAAACAACTAAAGCGGCTTCCGAGGAGTCATCATCAGAAAAAGCAACAGGAAATTTTGTAAAAACGGCAGCTGAATCTACTTTTGATGGGACAATTTTAAAGGGTAATTCATACACCGTAAAAATTACAAAACATGCGGTTATTAATCCAGGCGAAGTGGGAAATGAATATGGCGAAAAGCCGATAATTGCTATTTGGTACGACACTTTAGTAAATCCTGATTACGATAATAGCACTCCTATAAATCCTACTAATGCTTGGATTTTAAATTTTAAAGCAATTCAAGACAATGATCCTAACGCTGTCAACGAATTGAAAATAGGTTCTCTCCCTGATCAACAATTTTTGGATTCTCAAACACAAGATATTAAACCTGGTGGCACAGTTTCTAATGCAGTAGCATATGAGCTTGACGACACTACTACTCCGGTAACACTTGTAGCTGGAGATTTATTTGGAACCGAATACGGAAAAACTGAAATTAGTTTATCTAAATAAAATTGTCAAAAAATAACCTGCTGCTAAGTATTTACTGAACAGCAGGTTTAAAAAGTAAAGGAGCTTTTATTATGGAAAATTTATTATTAGGTATCCCAGAAACATGGAACGAATTGCCAATAAAATTATCAAGAATAACCACTGGTGAGGATAATAAATACTTCATGAATGACGATATCGCAATGGTCGTTGAGTTCGATCCAAATGATGCCGGCAAATATATAAAGAACGGAGATATCGTTACAATTGAAACGGAAAACGAAAAATTCGATTATCACGCATTTCTTTATCAGAAGATAAAAGGAAAACATCATTTTATTCCGATTTCTAATTTTGAGAATAAAACGGAGTTTGCAGTAACGAATTTAAACGAAATAAAGATACTCGCTAAAATACTTGGCAGCTTTAGAGAAATATCGGAAAAAACATCTTTTATAAGAATTGAAATATAGCCTAGAGCCTTATTTTTTTACACACAAAACGAACATACATTCGATTTTTAAGTTAATAAATACGAATTAGTTTATTTTTTATCCTCTTCACGCTTTAAATAAATTAAAAACCGTATTTACTTCACCAAATTACGAAAGGAATGGATTTTATGGAAGGATCAGTAAGAAAAAAAGGAAATAATTGGTATTACCGTTTGGACCTCGCTTATATTAATGGTGA
>NZ_CAKQBI010000077.1:0-2960 GCF_934216135.1 uncultured Rummeliibacillus sp.
TTTGTCATTCATTCAACAACAGGACGGATCATACTTGCTAAGTATGAAGAATTCATCATCACTTAACTAATCTATCCGCCCAGCCCGGTTAGCGGCTATAGATAAAAAAGCCACCCTTTAAGGTGGCATACATACGTGCAGATAGGAATCACGTTAAAAGCTTAAGGAGTATATTTCATGGAAAATACAAAGAAACCCTTCTATAAAAAGGTATGGTTTTGGGTACTAGTTGTTGTGTTGATTGCTATTGCAGGTGCTGGCGGTAGTTCAAATACCAATACAAGTAGTAAGACTGCTGCTAAGAGTTCTGATAGCTCTTCTGTATATAGCTCTTCTGTATATAGCTCTTCATCATCTAGTGTTTCATCAAGCAGCCAGCAAGATACAACGACACAAAATCAAAAAAATGCTTTGCGTAGTGCAGAAACTTACTCAAGAATTATGCACATGTCAAAAACTGCTATCTATGACCAACTAACCGCACAAGCTGGAGATAAATTCTCTCCAGAAGATGCGCAGTATGCCGTGGATAATCTAAAGGCAGATTATAATAACAATGCTCTGGAGTCTGCTAAGACATATCAAAAGACGATGGCGATGTCCACAGATGCCATCTATGATCAACTAATCTCGCAGGCTGGCGATAAATTTACACCCGAAGAGGCTCAATACGCGGTGGATAATCTACCTAAATAATTTTACTTTACATAAAAGACGCCATATTTGTAGCATTAAGTTATCGAAAGCGACTAGGGCGCACCTACGCCAACCCTGTACGGTAACTCTTAAGGGTTACCTTTTTTTATAGCACAGTACAACGACACAACTACTTAGAAGAGAAAATTAAGGAGAAAATATAACATGGAAGATAAAAAATCACTACTTCTTATTGCTCGCATCGCTAGTGTGATGTCTGTACTGATGTACGTTTCATATATCCCACAAATCGTGGATAATCTATCTGGTCACGCAGGTGATCCAATACAGCCCTTTGTAGCTATGTTAAATTGTATCTTGTGGACTATTCACGGATTGTTTGGGACGGACGGTCATACCCGTGACATGCCAATCGTAATTGCAAATGTGCCCGGTATTTTATTTGGATTCGCAGCTTTTATCACTGCGATTATCTAATTGTGAGTATGCGTACCTACCCGCCCAGCGGGATACATAAAAAGCCACCCGTTAAGGTGGGTGGCATACATACGTGCAGATAGGAATCACGTTAAAAGCTATTAACATTTATCAGTAATTAAATACCCGAACGAGAGGTGATAAACATGGCATTTGAAACAAATATTATCAATATACCTGACAAAAAAACGTTGTTAATTAAAGGCGGTGTTGACCAAGGCATAAACATTGGCGATGAATTTAGAATTATTTCTAAAGGAAAAGAGATTATTGACCCTGATTCGCACGAGCCACTTGGTACTTACGATCGAGTAAAGGCAAAGCTAGAAGTTACTCAAGTCTATGAGAAATTTTCTGAACTTAAGAAGATTGAGAGACGATCTGCACCTATTTTTGATGCAACATCTATGATGACAAAACCCAGAGTTATTATTGAAGAGTTGTCTATAGATGAATCCGACATAGATTCAGAAAATACTTCGTCATCGAATTATGAAATAAAAATTGGAGATATAGCTCAAAAACTCTAAGTTTGACAAGTGAAAGTATATATTATATTATGTATACAAGATTTGGTTGCAATTACCGATGTAGGTAGCGACTAGAAGAAGGACTTGTCTGAAAAGATGAGTCCTTTTTTCTTTATAATGCGGGAATAAAAAATGAATAAATTAAATTATGAGTATCACTCTTTTGAAGAGTTAGTAACTATCGCAGATAACAAACACAATATAAAGCATCTTGCTGATTTGGCTACGGCAACCAATATTTTAAAAGACCACCCGTACTACACTTTAGTTAATGGCTATCAAAGAGCACTTGAGGAAACGGATCACCCCGAACAATTCAGAGAGGGTATATCTTTGGAATTATTAGCAAAATTCCATACTTATGAATCAATTTTATCTTCTAATACACTAGGAATATTGCTAGCCTTCGAAACAAAATTTAAAAACATTGTACAAGATACCGTTTCCCAACATTTTGGTTTCTCAGAAAATGATTATCTAAATATAGGCAAGTATAGGAATGATACGCGTATTAGCCGTGAGAAAGAAATAAAGCACTTTCGTTCTATTAGTCAAAGCCGACATCATGTTAATCATTCAACTAAAAAATATCGTAAAAATGGTAATGTCCCCCCTTGGATACTGGTTAACGAGTTAACTTTTGGCGAAGTTAAAAAATGGTATCTTCTTCTGCCTACCACACTAAAAGAACAAGTAATTGCTGAATTTAACTATTTCAATATGCCTACGGACCAATTCTTAGAATTTTTCAAAATATCGCTAGATATATTAAACGATTTTCGTAACGGACTGGCGCATGGAGATGTTTTAAATAAAATTATCGTAAAAAAGTCCGTACACTATTTTCATTTAGAGTACGCATTTTCTGAAAAAGTTATTTCGAATCAAGAATTTAACATGCAGTGTATAGGAAAGAATGATTTTTTTGGTTCTATCCTTCTCTTGTTTATGTTAGCCCCTAGTGTCTATCGTAATATTTTATACGTAGATTTGAAATCAACATTGAGCCTATTTAATAATGAACTAGATTTAAGCTCGTCCCAATCGCGAAGATTACTGGGGATACCTGATAGGATCCTAGAAAGGTTAGATACTATTAACCAAGAAATTTTGAAGATACAGTTAGACAACTGATTATAAAAAAACGCACACCCCCGCCGGCAAGCTAGAAGTGTACGTATCGAGCAAAACAAAACATTACTGCCCTGTTTCCGTATTTAATTGTACCAGACCCGGGTATGTCTTTAAACTGCCTAAATTTTTTATGTAAAGGTTAGGTTTAAACTAATGGCAGTA
>NZ_CAKQBI010000078.1:0-2593 GCF_934216135.1 uncultured Rummeliibacillus sp.
GACATCCCATGAAATTACTGGGCATTCACCGTTTTTCATCTTATTTGTATCTAGACAATATGCGAATGCATCTACATGAATGATTACTACAATTCCCTCTTCTAATCCATAATACTTCTTATACTCATTAGTAGTCTCTACGACTGTCGCATTTACTAAACCATGACCTAGAATATCTATTCCAAATATACCGCCTGATCCGTATTTTCTTAAAAACCACTTATAACTCTCTGGTAATTGCACATGAAGTTGTTTTTCTATATCTAAAATTTTATCCTCGCTTATCCCTCCAGTAAAATCATCGTCATCGTACATCTCAATAAATCTTTCAACTGTTTTAAAGTCCATTTTGTCACCCCATTTATTTTTCTATTTCAAACTCTTTTGCTCTCCATTTCCAATATCTTATTCTAAAATTCTCATATTGAGCTTTTAATACAGGATCATTCCTAAAACTTTCACCGTTCTCTTTTAGTCCATGTAGCATTTTGGAATACTTTTTGTGTAAACTTTCTGGTATCTCTAGCATAGTACCTGGCTCTTCTTGAATTAGATGATGTAAATTAACGATTGATCCATCATTCGCAAATGGTGAACGTCCTTTCTTCATTAATTGTAGATTTGTTTTTCCAGATTCTAAGTCTATTCTATTAATATCTAAATTTTTTATCTGATAAACCCTTCTATCAATATCTTTTATTTCATTCTTATCCTTAACTTTACCTTTTATTTCAACAGCAGTGTATTTATCGCTCAACCATGGTACTGATATGTTTTTCCCTGTAAATGGTGCTCTGCTTGTATTAGAAACCTTTTGTGCTTTTGAAAGCAGCTGATCTTTGACCCCAGCACCATTCACTACATTGTAAGGCACAACACCTGCATTCGCATAAGCTAATTGATTTCTAGGGGCATACGGTAATAAATCTAAACCAGAAATTTTTTGTGCTGCACCTTTTACTTTGCTAGCACCGGCCTTGGTAGCGACTTTCGTTGTTGCCATTCCAGTTTTTGATACAGCGCCCAATCCTTTTGTTCCCACGGCGGATAGTCCGATGGTTCCTAATGCATAAGAAAACCATTCCGCACGGGATTTGGCGTCTCCGTTGATCACATCTCGTTCATATGAATCACGGATCGCCATCGATAAATAGTCAAACGTTTCGATTGGATGTGCAAGTGCATCGATTGTACTCTCTATTGTTTTTACAGGATGCAAGACGAAATCAAATAGTCCTTTTACGAAGTCTTTTCCTGCTTTGTAGGCACCGTTCTGCTACAGGTCGCTCTGCCTGGCACTTTAAACTAACGTGTTTGTACGGTTCCGTTAATTGATTCATAAGTATCCCTGGATTAACCTCATTGTTTTTTACCAGTTATCAATTCCTTCTTGAAATATGTCTATTACATAGTCATCAAATGTATTATACCTTGGGTTTAAATCTGTCCCGACCCTCTCCCAACTAAATACTCTGTTATCATTAATATCTGCACAATACATACATCTAGCAAATTCTCCCGAGTCCTCTACAACAATTAAGTTCATACCCAACCCTAATTTTCTCCATCTCTCTGTTGCATCAACTACAGATGCTCCTAAATTACCCTGAACTCCTTCAAGCTCAACTCCACATATTCCTCCTGAACCATATTTTTTTATGAAATTGCGATAACTTCGAGGAAATTTAACTCTAAGTTTTTCTTCAGCCTTATTAATATATTCTTCTGAAACTTCTCCAAAAAAATCATCTTCTTCACCATAATTTTCAATCATCTTAATAATTCTTTCATCCATAAATTAAACTCACTCCTATTATTCACTGGCACGCATTTTCCAATAGTTACTTCTAAAGTTATTATACATTTTTTCAAGTTCTGGTTTATTTCTAAAGCTCTGTCCATTTTCAGCTAAACCATGTAGCGTCGAATCGTATTTATCATGAGTTAACTCCGCAATTTCAACCATTCCACCAGGTTCTTTTTGAATTAAATGGTGTAATTCTACTTTACTTTCCACCCCATCCTTTGAAATATATGGAGATTTCCCCTTTTTCATTAATTCTCCATTCGACTTTCCTAGTGCCTTCGGATTATTAGGTACATAATTTTTATCAATCTTAATTTGGTACACTCTTCTAGATACTTCTACTTCTTTTCCACCAACTTTAACTGTTCCTTTTACTTCTACAGCAGTATACTTGTCAGCTAACCACTCTAATTCAATTTGATCAGAAGATAATTTTCTGGATTTAAGCCTCGTAACTTTATCCGTACCCTTACCGCTACCCTTAGTCTCCACCTTCACCATAGAAAGCAGCTGATCTTTGACCCCAGCACCATTCACTACATTGTAAGGCACAACACCTACATTGGCATAGGCTAATTGATTCCTAGGGGAATACGGCAATAAGTTGAGATTAGAGATTTTTTCAGCTGCACCTTTTACTTTGCTAGCACCGGCCTTAGTAGCGACTTTCGTTGTTGCCATTCCGGTTTTTGATACAGCGCCCAGCCCTTTTGTTCCCACTGCAGACAATCAGAGAAAGGCTTGATTATAGCGGCCACTCAAGGTTTAGTATAAATATCTTCTAAT
>NZ_CAKQBI010000079.1:0-2571 GCF_934216135.1 uncultured Rummeliibacillus sp.
AGTCTAATTGAATACCAAAGTGACGATCTACTTGAAAAGGTTGAAAAGTCATTTACACAAAATTATTGACACTCCCGATTCCGTAGTAAATAAAGTAAAATAACATAACATAAGTAGTAAAAATACATAAAGGCGGAGTAATATGTTAATACGTAAACTAAATATTGATGAACGTCCTCCAATGGGTTTGTTATTGTTAGCTGACCCCTCTAGAAAGATTGTTGAGGAATACTTACAAAGGGGACAGTGTTTTGTAGCTGAAAGTAATGATCAAGTAATCGGGTGTTATGTATTACTAGAAACAAGACCTGAAACCGTGGAATTAGTAAATATTGCAGTAGAGGAGATTTTCCAGGGTAAAGGCATAGGAAAAAAATTAGTGATGAATGCGATTGAAGTAGCCAAGTCAAAAGGTTACAAAACGATTGAATTAGGTACTGGAAATTCAAGTATCAGTCAATTAGCCCTATATCAAAAGTGTGGATTTAGAATTACCGGCGTTGATATAGATTTTTTCACTAAGCATTATACACAAGACATCTTCGAAAATGGTATACAGTGTAGAGATATGATTCGATTATCTCGATATTTGTAAATTTAACAATAAGTTGGTAAAAAGTAATCAGCAAGTAGCTGTTATCCAGTAGATCTAGCAATACCGGAGATTTCTTTAATTTATTTTAAAATCGAGGTAATAATAAATCCATTTAAATTGTCACCAGACACTTCATATTTTGTCGAATCAGGGATTTTTGCTTGGTTGGTGTTTTCAACATACTGAACATAATATTTTACACCATTAACCTTAGCCGTGTAGTCTTTTTCATCTTCTAAAAATTTTATATATTCTTCTAAAGACATGTCCTTTTGTTTCATGATTATACTATGTGGCAATCCAACATAACGGAAATGCCAAGGCTCAAATGCAATACCTGTGATGTCTACTTTATTTTCTGGATAGCGTAATATAAAACCGTAATCAGTAGCGTGTTCCTCTAGCCATTTGCCTTCCATCGTTTTATCCATAGTCCCTTGGGTAGAACCAATATCAATCGATAATCCAGTTTGATGTTCACTAGAACCAGAAGGCAATGCATATTCAGCACCCTTTTGTTCGTAAAGTTGTTGCTGTAGTTTGCCGCTTCGATATGCACTATTGATTTTGAAATGTTGAATATCGTCTTCTTGTGCCGCTTCAAACATCTGTTTTAATGGTTCGATTAAGCTTTGTTGGACTTTATATTCTGAATCGATTAAAACGTTTTCTGTTAAGCCTTTTGGAATTATTGTTAGGTTTGTTGGCTCTTGTTGGAGCTTAAAATCTTTATTGATTAATATTAAATTGCCATTGTAAGGTGACTTGCCCTGCAATGAAATTTCCTGATTTAATTTAGGGGAATCATTTATGAAGAATTGATAACAAAATAGGATGATCATTAGTGCTATGATTATTTTTTTCAATATGCTCGCTCCTTTATTAATAGTTTCTAGTATAATAATAAATTCTTAAAAAATAGTGGTATAAATCTTAAGTTTTTCTTAAATTGAATAATTGGAGGAGTACATTTTTCAAAATTGAAGTCGTGCTTAATAAGTTATTTGAATATATAAAGAATTCGCAATAGGAGAAGGGGTGTACCATGAGTGTTCATAAAATTGTAAATGAATTGTTCCACCTATTTAATACACGTTCGTTTAAGCAACGCCCTTTCATTGTCGCGATTGATGGATTAAGTGGAGCGGGTAAAACGACAATGGTGAAAGAACTCGAAGACGTGCTAAAAAGGAAATGCAATGTCACTATTATTCATATGGATGACCATATAGTGGAAAATACTAAAAGATATAATACCGGGTACGATGAATGGTTTGAATATTACTATTTACAATGGGATATTGACTTGATTAAAAATGATTTATTAGAGAAAATACATAATTACTATACAAAAATTTCTTTGCCTTATTATTATAAGGATTCTAATAAGACTACACTGAAAGAAATTACAATATCATATGACTCCATCATACTAATTGATGGGATATTTCTACAAAGAAAAGAATGGAAAAATTTTTATGATTATAAAATATTTTTGAATTGCCCAAGAGAAATAAGGTATGAAAGGGTTCTAAATCGAGATTTATATATTGGAAACTTACAAACAAGATTAAATAAGTATAAAAGAAGATATTGGCTAGGGGAAGAGCATTATTTAAAAACGGAAAATCCGATTGAACAGGCAGATAAAATAATAGATATGAATTAATGCTTTGGATAGGATGACTTATTACAACCAATTTTAATACTTAGTGTCTATTCCGTGAATTTCTTTTCAAAAGTTTGGAAATCCTCTGAATAATAATACGCTAAAGTAAATTCAACGATAAAGCTTGAAGTGAGTAAAAAGACGATACAAAAACAAGTAGTGTATACATTTCATACTATATTGTAATATATAAAAGAAAGTTAGCTTTTAGTTCAATATATTCTAAAAATAAGCCCAGGGGTGAAATGTCAATCATAAAAATTATTGAAATTGGAAATTGTTAAGCCTTTCAACACCCGAAACTCAA
>NZ_CAKQBI010000080.1:0-2531 GCF_934216135.1 uncultured Rummeliibacillus sp.
AATTCTTTCGACGGAACTATTTTGAGTGTAGCACAAATGACTTTTTTATTTGTCTAGCTTAATTTTACAATCGGCGTATTTATATTTCAATCTATTCAGTAACAACGTGTTCAGTTAAATTTTCAATATCATTCTTTCTGAAAAATGATATTGTTAAAATAATGATAGATATTAATGCTAGAGTTGTTTTGGACAGAAATAAAATTTTTGTAAAATATGTTGTTTTTACCAGAAAGGACTGACTCAGGAAAAACCAAGCTGACTAAGGTATGTTAATATCTTAGAATCAAATATTCACGGTGAATATAAAAAACGACTGGTTATGATTCTAAAATTGCTGTTGTAGGATATTAGAAGATTGCCCATGGAGTAACTAGTTACTAAATAGAGAAAAAATAATCGAAGATTCTTAGCGGAAGTGATTCTGATGCTTCAAACCACGCTTCTAGATATACTCTCTAAATCTAAGGGCTCAAAGGGAAGTCTGTGAAGAGCGAGAGGGAGGAGACATGGTGAGATTCATTTACTATAAGATCCATATGTGTCATTTTTCTACCTACTAATGGCAAAGAAATTTATCGTTAAACGAAAAAAACAAGTGATAAAAAATCACTTGCTTAAGAAGAAAGTTCGTTATTACTGTTTAAAATTTGAAGATTTCGTTTGAAATGATAGGTTAAAAAAAGAGAACGCACATATAGATCCAAGCCGATTGCCAACCACACTCCAGCAATCCCTAAACCCATTAGACTCCCTAAAAGTATTACACCTAGTATTCGTGTGATCCACATCCCAAATGCGGTGCTATATAATGGGGTTTTAGTGTCTCCCATTCCTTGGAGTACTCCTGCTAATATTAGACTGATAGCTAATCCTGGTTGATTAAAAGCGTCAATTTTGAGTGCAATGACAATTTGATTGATTGCCTCAGCATCTGCGGTAAACCAAGGTGCAATATATGGCGTACCAAAAAACAATCCTATACCTAGAATACTTAAAACAATAACACCGTATTTAACCGCATAAAGTGCAACACGTTTTGTTTCAGCATAGTCTTTTTTTCCAATACTATTTCCTGCTAAAGTTGCTGCAGCAGTAGCTAACCCATAGGCTGGCATATAGACAAAACTTTCAATGCTGCCTGCGATGGAGTGAGCTGAATAAGTTTTTGCGCCAATTGCTACGATCACTCCAAAATACAAAACTTGCCCTAACCGCATCACTAAACGTTCTAATGCAGCAGGAAACGATAGTTTTAATAATTCTTGATAATTACTTCGTTGAAAGATTGAGAGTAAAGGGAAAGAAAGAACAGATAAATGTACTTTTCGATATAACAAAATAGTACCTAGTAATCTCGCAACTAACGTTCCTATTGCTGTTCCTACTACACCCAAAGCTGGTATAGGTCCTAAACCAAAAATCAGAATATAATCTAGGGAAATATTTAGAATATTCGTGATAAGTCCAATTTTCATAGGAGTTTTCGTATCACCTATCGCCCTTAATATACTTCCTAATATAATCATTATGGCAATAGCCACCGATCCGCCACCTACTATACTAAAAAATTGTAAGGAATAGTTAAGTGTTTGTTTTGTTGCACCCATTAAGTTTAAGAGTTGTGAACCTATTAGAAGACTCACCAAACCCAGAAATAAACCCGAGACGATTGCTAACAGTAAAGATTGTTTAGCAATTAACTTCGCCTTTTCATTATTTTTTGCTCCAATATTTCTAGAAATCAAAGAAGATGTTCCGATTCCTAAAGCAATAAATACAGCAATATAAACATTTAGTATTGCATTTGCTATCCCAATCCCTGCTACAGCAAATAATCCAATCTGAGAAATCATCAACGAATCAACAAATCCTACAGATGTTTCTAATATATTTTCGACCGTAGCAGGAAGTGCTAACTTAATCAGGTTTTTTTTAACATTCTGGTCATCGTTAGATTCGATTTTCATTGTCTTCATATACAACCACTCAATTCAATTTATTATATTGATTACACGTTTTCGTATTTCTATCTCTCTCATTAAATCAGAACCATCACTCACGTGCATCAATGAATGATCTGCTTGAGCTTCTAAATTAACTTGACTTATCTTTTGAATAGCCGATTGCGCAGAATTTAGCTGAATTAAAATATGGGTATAATATTTATTCGCATTTATTATTCTTTTGATATTGGCTGCTTGTCCTTCAATTTTATTTGGTTTCTTAATCAACTCTTCATATAACCCCAAATCATATATTAATGAGATGCCTCCTGTTCCTATAAATCTATCTCTTCTTTAATAGTATGAGAAAAGTCTACTCTTGTAGATTTAAATTGTCAACAAAAAATTTACAGATGTAAATGATAAGTTGAATAGAGAAAGATATATTATTTTTTTGGTATTCATATAAGGTTAATTATGTATTATCACAAAATGATTGTTGCCGAATAACTAAAAGTGTCAAAACAATGATGAAATCATTTAGTTCTTATAAATTAGACAAGAGAAAATAAATATTCCATATCT
>NZ_CAKQBI010000081.1:0-2517 GCF_934216135.1 uncultured Rummeliibacillus sp.
GATGAAAGAATAAACTAGAAAACAAGCGGCTGAGACAAAAATGTCCTAGCCGCTTGTTTTGGAAAGATGGATGCAGACGATGGGATTTGAACCCACACGAGCATACGCTCACAAGAACCTCAATCTATATATAACTACATGTATTTAAGTATTTGTGATGAATCACTAAACTTTCCAAACTCATTTGAGGGATATTGCTTAAAGATTGAACAGATCAATTCGAAGCCCTATTAGTATTCGCTCAATGGGGGGATCAGAGGCCATAAAAAGAGACTAGTCATTACTAGTCTCAGGTAGCGGAATTGTAGGATTTTAAACGTTCCTGGAGAGTACCGGTATGTAACTCGAAGAGGTGATTATCATAGTCGTAAAAGTAAATTGAAGAAGCCTCGCCTTTCACACGAGAACGTCCTGGTTCGACAGTTAAACCTAACATTTGGATTTTTGAGACAAACGAATCTATATCTTGTTCGTCAATTTTAAAAGCAATATGATTGTATGTCTTTGGCAGTTTATTCGACGAATTCTGCATTACTGCAATCCATAGGTCCTTAACTAAGAAAAATTTTTCTGGATATAATGAAAATTTTTTTGTTGACTATCGTAGATTTCTTTTGCATCAAATAAGGTATTTAACAATTAAGTATTTAAAAGATAACTTTTAAGTTATCTTTAAGTAATGCTTAAAGCTATGTTATACTCTATTAGGAAATATAAGAAGGAGTATAAAAATGAACAAACATAATAGAAAAATAACGAATAACAAAGAACTGATCTTGTTACTAATAGGGATTTGGGGTATCTTTTTACTCTTTAATATGTATATGCCGACTATGAGAGCGGATGACGTAGTTTATGCAAGTAGATTAGATGAACTTGGCTATTTGGGTGCTTCGATAGAACATTATAAGACATGGAGTTCAAGAATTATTATAGAACTATTCTTAATGTTCTTTTCTAAACACTTTATGCTATGGAAATTATTAAATTCTACGATTATGTTAGGAATTGTAGTATTACTTTGCAAGTATGTTTTTGAGAAAATAAATGTTAAAAATTTATTATTGGTTTGCTCTATATACTGTTTAATACCATTGACAGTAATGGGGGAAACCGGTTGGAGAGCAACCACCTTGAACTATCAGTGGCCAGTAGCATTTAGTTTACTAACTTTTTATCCGTTTTTTCAACTCTTAAGAGGAGAAGAAATAAATAGAAAAATATATTGGGTAAGTATTCCTTTATTGATATTTTTAACTAATCAAGAACAAGTCAACGCCTGTTTTTTTGTTCTAACAAGTATAGTTAGTTTATATTTGATTGTCAATGGACGATATAATTATAAGTTATCAGTATTTTCAATAATAAGCTTAGCAGAATTAATTTTCTCTTTGACAACTCCAGGGAATGCATTACGTGCTGCACATGAAATTAATAAATGGTTTCCTGAATATAAAAATTTCAACTTTCTTAATAAGTTAGATTTAGGTATTTCATCATTTGGAAAGCCGTTTTTTTTAGACATGAATATCTTATTTTTATTGCTATTTTTCTTAATTTTCCTTCTAACATATAGGAAATGTCAAAACTATTATGTGCGTATATTGACTGCATTACCGTTTTTCTTAAACCTGATTATTTATTTTGGTAATACAATGGGTCAAAGCTTTACTTACGTCAATGGAAATAAAAGGGCAATGATTTGGAGTAGTAGTAACCTGAATAATCTCTTTACAGAGTTAGGAACGAAACTGTCACTTTTTTATCCAGGTACTTGGATAGCTACTTTAGTAGTCTTGGCATTATTACTATGTTTAATTGTTGGAATTTATTTAAGTTTTGACAATAAGAAAACTTCTATTTTTTTAGTTATTTTGATGATAATGGGATTTTGTTCAAGGTTAATTATGGGATTTTCTCCCACAGTATGGGCTTCCGGAATGCGGACGTACTATATACTTTATGTTGTTATCGCCATCTTAGTACTAATGGCAGTTAAAGAGCTAATGAAAAGCATGAGTGTACAAAAAAATGAATTTATGCAATTTGGATTAACCGTGCTTGGTATTTGTACCTTTATAATAACGGTGATAAACAGATAATATACAAAAAATCCCTCGCTTTAGTATTAGGTGAGGGATTTTACTCGTTTTTCGATTAATTGTTTTAACACTTGCAAGTTTCTACGAGTAGCTTGTTTCCGACCTTCATATACTCACCTCAGGCTGTTTACATGATTGTACGTTCTTTTTGTAAAGGATACAGTGATATGTATATAATGGCATAAAGAAACGTTCAAACAAAAAAACTCGTGAAGCAAAATTAACTTCACGAGTTGTAGTGCAGATGATGGGACTCGAACCCACACGAGCTAACGCTCACATGACCCTCAATCATGCTTGTCTGCCAATTCCAACACATCTGCGTAATAATAACACACTAATGATAGCGAGGTTTTACATAGTTGTCAAGCTCAAAAATGGGAGGACTTATTAAGATGGAGAAATATGACGGAGA
>NZ_CAKQBI010000082.1:0-2506 GCF_934216135.1 uncultured Rummeliibacillus sp.
AGTTTTCAAGGTTCATATTGTGTCGCTTGTTTTAACGACTTGATTATTATATCAAATCTTATTTACGATGTCAACAAATTTTTTATTCAAGTTATTTTGTTACCGTCTTGTTTCAGCGACTTAAATATCTTAACATGCATTCCACCTGAAGTCAACACTTCTTTTAGAAATTTTAATATTAATAGATTTCTGGCCTAAATTATAAAAAGAGTTGCTATATTTTAGTATTCAAGCCAGCTTACTGCTTAAAAGAGTTTTAGCTTAGGTCTTCTTTCATTTCTCTTTCATACCATCTTCTGAATAAGTTTCCAATCAAGTAGTTTTGACTACCTCCAGAATTATTAAACTCACAAAAAGTTCCAACAGCACCCGAAAAATTTAATTTATGAAAGGCTCGACAAGAAAAATCCCTTTTATGCAAAAGAAATTTCTACAACGGAGCAAACAATTTTTGACAAGGAGATAATAAAAAAGAAAATCCAAACAAATGTGAGGATTTAAAGGTAATTTCACTATTGTTCGGATTTTTCTTTAGCTAAAACTCTTTTGTCACAGCGTCATTTTATTTATTACATTATGGTTTTGCAATTTTTTAAGTTCTACTTTGCCGTTTTTCTTTTGCGAATTGCAGTTAAGAATGCCACCACTGCCGCAAGTAAAGTTCCTATACAGCTAAAGTAACTGACGATGAGTTGTCTTCCCCAGGTTGAGGTAAAGCATTTTGAGTGCTACCAGCATCCAACTTAAAAATTACTTTATCCATTTTTGTTTTTGAATCATAATTATTTGATGATTTATTGTTACTAGTCCTTGAATCTGTTGTGCTACCATTTGATTTCTGAGGTGTTTCTTCATCGTTTCCTGGATCAGTTGTTTCTTGGTAATCCCAACAGTGTGTTTCTCCAGCACCTAAAAACTCATTAACAATTATAGAACCATCAATATTAGAGGTACCTTTTAATGTAGCTCCTGTTGCTAGAATTGTTCCTTGCCATGCTTTTTGAAGATTAATCAATCCTGTAAATCCATTCGCTGAAGTAGAATCATTAAAGTTCCACAAAAGATTAGCATCGCTGAAATCAACTGCTTCATAGTTATTTCGATTCGATGTTATACCATCAGGATTTACATAACTAAAATTAATTTTCTTTTGTACATTCAATTCTTTTTTGGCTTTTAAATCAACATTGAGTATAACATTTGTTCCTTTTTTAGCCCTTTAATAATTAGGTCGCCTGATGAGTCTATTAAATCTTCTGGGTCAATATTTAATATTATCGTATTATCTTTAACTTCAAACTTAGATAAATCTAAAGTATAGCTTGATCCTAATTTATCAAGAACAACTGTTTTGTCATCCTTTGTTTTATTTGCCAAGGATTTTGAAGTTGCAGCCAACTGGGAAAATTCTTCTTCAAAATTGATATATGTTGTATCAGTATCTTGATAAACTTGTTTGATATGATCTAATTTCGTTCCATTAATGGCTACATCATTTCCGTTGTTTACGACACTTAGATTAACATCTTTACCTACTACTAATTTCGCGATCCTGAACACCTGATGAACTAGTAAAGTTTACTCTGTCTTTAATAGATTGAATATATGTAATGTCTGTTTTTTAATTATCTGCGCTATTCAAATCACCATGTTGGTTGGTACCAAAGTCGGCATTCATTCCAGTCAGCTCTTTAACAGCAACATTCCCATTTGTATTAGATGCAATTTCTGATTTATTTTCAAATATGCGGAAGTTTTGAGCGATACCTAACGTATTTTCATCAACATTATTATTATACCTTTTTTAATATATTCCTTTACGTCTCCTGAACCTTGAATAATCTTATCATCAGAAATTGGTTTTTTTGTAAGTTTGTTAGTATTTTTTTCAGACATAACTTTATTTTCTTCTGTTTTGTTTTCGATTGAATCAACATTTTTCTCTACTTGTTGTACTTCACTTGTTTGATTATTGCTAGCTGCTTTAACATTTTGTTCATCTTTAATAGTTTGAGTTTCCATACTTTCAACAGAAATAGCATCCTTTTCTTTGGCTGATGCATCTAAAGCTGAATAGTTATTTGTTAATGCCGCACTAAGAAAAACCTCAAATAACATAAAAGTTATTTGAGGTTGAATTTTTACTATTTTCTACTTTTTATAAACTCAAAAGTGAATATTACAAAAAGCATGGCCAATAAGATGCAATGAAACATTTGGATATTTGTCCATATATCCCGAAGTCCTTATGCGCTATACCTACAGGAATTGAGATTAGACTTCATTCTCTATATACTCAATAATAAAAAGCTCTTTGTAAGGCTCTTAATCGTTCAAACCGTCGAAAGCCAAATGCATTTCTTTAATCCTTCGACAAAACCATTTGAATAGCCAAAAGAAAAAGCACAACTGAATAAACAGTTGTGCTTTTAATGTGCCTAGCAACGTCCTACTCTCGCAGGGGGACAGCCCCCAACTACCATTGGCGCTAAAGAGCTTAACTTCT
>NZ_CAKQBI010000083.1:0-2428 GCF_934216135.1 uncultured Rummeliibacillus sp.
TTGTATACTAGATGGCAATTTAAAAATATTTTCCAACAGGGGGCAATTGACATAGTTCAACCCGATGTTGCCTTATGTGGAGGAATTTTGGAAACAAGAAAAATTGCTGCTATGGCAGAAGCATATGATATAGCAGTTGCACCACATGCACCTTATGGACCAATTGCATTAGCCGCCACATTACAGGTAGATTCTTGTACGCCAAATGTATTTATTCAAGAACAAAGTCTAGGAATTCATTATAATAAAGGATTTGACTTATTGGATTTTGTGAAAAATAAAGAAATTTTTCAATATAAAGATGGTTTTGTTGATCTGCCATCTAAACCAGGATTGGGTTTAGAAATGGATGAAGATCGGGTGAAAGAGATTTCACAAGAAGGATTAGTATGGACAAATCCAAAATGGAAAAACTATGATGGAACAATAGCTGAATGGTAATGAGAGGATGTAAGAAATGACTGAAGCGTTAATTATATGTGGTTTTTTATTTGTTCTGATGGTTATTCAGATAAAAGAGCAAATGCAAATAAAAATTAAAGCGAAAACAAGTACATTCAGAAGATTACTTTCCTTTGGATTAGCTATCTTGCTACTGTATATATTTTGGCAACCAAATCTTGCAAATCAGTTGAAACTAGTTGCTTTTTCAATGATGATTTTAATATCGGGTTTTGGGAATGAAGGACTGGCAACTGATCACTTGGTTAAGTTGGGTATCATATCAGAAGCGTATACTGATTATGAGTTCATTCAAATTGAAAAAATACCTAATCAATCAAGTTTTGTAACATTCCATAAGACTAAGAATAGTCATTTTTCTATGTTTTATGATGAAAAAAACCAGGAATTGATAAACTACTTCGAGAAGCTAGGCCTAGAAGAAAAATTAATTATTGGAGAAATGCCTGATACAATTTATCAGATCTCTATTAAACAGAAGAAAGCCTAGGATTCTTAAAATATGAAATCAATGGTATGCTAAGATTTTTATTTTCTGTAAACTACTATTATTTTAATAAAGTCATTCTTAGATTGATTCTCAAAAGATGAGTTAGCGATGCTACTCTTTATCAAATAACTAATTAAGTTTTGAAAAAGTGAATGCTAAACAGGCTCATATATTCAGGGATATTCGAAAAGAAAGCAAAATCTATTATGCAACAGTCAACAGTAAGCTGGTTCCGATAATAAATCGGTACCAGCTTATTCAAATTATACGGTTAATCCATATCTAAAATGACACTTCGTCAAATCGGACTGATAAATGCACCAACGAATATCGAAAAAGGAAGAAAACTCCATAAGCGCTCAGTAGAATAGTACCTGTATGCCAAACTTTCTAACTCCTAGTATTAGGGGTTGGGCTATTTGGTGTACAGGCTCTATTATTTTATTGGTCGCTCACAAAAGACAGGCAATACAGCATAATTAAAGAGTAAAAAAATACCGCTTATATTGTTTCTAGATTTCATTGAAACAAGTTGTACTTTATTTTAAGAAAACGCAATCATATACTTTAGTCATAGAGAATGAGGTGAAGATGATGAGAAAAAGAAGTATTGAAATAATCAATAAACTTATTTTAAGTAGTGAACCTATATCATTGGAATTTTTCTTGTCAACGGCACCTTTAAAATGTAGGAAAGGGGGTGTGGACATAATCCTGGACCAAAAATGAACTCAGGAGGAATGCCCGTATGTTTTCCCACGAAGAACGTGTAAAAGCAATTCAGTTATTTTTAAAGTACGATTGTTCCTATGCAGCTACCATTCATGAATTAGGCTATCCGTCAGTTGGCGCACTTCGCAAATGGTACAAGGAATATTTGATATCTGGAGAGCTTCATTCGGATTACCAAAAAAAATCAAAGTATTCTGAAGAACAAAAACAAATAGCTGTGAATCATTATTTTGAATATGGACAGTGCTATGCAAGGACGATTCGACTGCTTGGTTACCCTAATCGAGAGTCTTTACGGCAATGGTGTGAAGAACTAGCGCCCGGGGCTAGAAAACTTAGGAAAAGTGCGGTACAGTTAAACCAAGATCAAAAAGATGACGTGTTGAGAAAGTTTTACAAACCTCGAACCAATAGAAAAAAGTTAGCTAAAGACGAAGGCATCAGTCGAGGATCGCTTTACCAATGGAAAAAAACGTTTCTTGGAAAGGATTTACCATTGCGCATGACTTCAAAAAATCAAGGAAAACAAAAAGAGTTACTTTTAAAAGAAGTGGAAGAATTACAAAAACAAGTACACTAATTACAACTCGAAAAAGCATTGCTAGAGGGAGCTGCTTCAACAACTTAAGTTGTCTAAAAGTAGCTATTTTTATCAAAAAATGGCACGTGAGAAACCAGATAAATATGTTGAAGAACGTCAATTGATCATGACTATTTTCAACAGTAACTTCTGTGCTTATGGTT
>NZ_CAKQBI010000084.1:0-2378 GCF_934216135.1 uncultured Rummeliibacillus sp.
TAGATGATTCAGTTAAAAAGAAAGTTCCAGAATTGCGATTTAAAGGATTCACGGATGATTGGGAAGAGCGTAAGTTAGGGGTGCATGCTAAATATCGTCGTGGTTCATTCCCACAACCGTATGGGAATAAGGAGTGGTATGATGGCGAAGGTGCTATGCCTTTCGTACAAGTTGTTGACGTGACTAATAAACTAACTTTAGTTGAAAATACAAAACAAAAAATAAGTAAATTAGCTCAATCTAAAAGTGTTTTTGTTCCAAAAGGAACAGTTGTAGTTACACTACAAGGAAGTATTGGACGTGTTGCTATCACTCAGTATGATTCATTTGTAGACCGCACCCTACTGATTTTCGAAGATTATGAAAAAGAAACTGATGAACGGTTTTGGGCATATACAATTCAGAAAAAATTTGAAATTGAAAAGCTTAAAGCACCAGGTGGTACTATTAAAACTATCACAAAAGAAGCACTTTCATCATTTGATGTTCATCTTCCACAATTTAAAGAGCAAGCTAAGATCGGTTCATTCTTCAAACAACTGGATGATACTATCGCTCTTCATCAACGTAAGTTGGATTTACTCAAGGAACAGAAAAAAGGCTACTTGCAAAAAATGTTCCCTAAAAATGGGGCAAAAGTTCCTGAATTGCGATTTGCGGGGTTTGCTGACGATTGGGAAGAGCGTAAGTTGGGAGATATTTCCTATAAGGTCAAAGAAAAAAATAAAACTGGTAAGTTTACAGAAACTTTGACCAACTCAGCAGAATATGGAATTATTAATCAACGTGATTTTTTTGATAAAGATATTTCTAACGCTAAGAATCTTACTGGCTATTATGTAGTTAAAAACGATGATTTTGTCTACAATCCTCGTATTTCAAATTTTGCTCCAGTTGGACCAATTAAACGTAATAAATTAGGTAGAACTGGCGTAATGTCACCACTATATTATGTTTTCCGTACACATGATATCGATAAAAATTACTTTGAGAAGTATTTTGATACTGTCTACTGGCATCGATTCATGGAACTAAACGGTGACTCAGGAGCACGTGCCGATCGTTTTGCAATTAAGGACTCTGTCTTCGTTGAAATGCCAATTCCTTATCCAACTATGGATGAACAACAAAAAATAGGCTCATTCTTCAAACAATTAGACAACACTATCACTCTTCATCAACGTAAGTTGGATTTGTTGAAAGAACAGAAAAAAGGCTTTTTACAAAAGATGTTTGTTTAGGGTCTATAATTAGATAATAACCCCTAAGAAATCAAATAAAAACAGCCCCTATAATCTAGAATTTGGATTATAGGGGCTGTTTATTTATTTTAATGATATAATAACCCCAAAAGGAGGACGCTATGCCATACCATATATTTATTAATCGAGAATCTGGAAATGATAATATTTCTATTTTTTATGATGAACCTACTTTTGTAGTTATTGCCAATAAAGACGATTTACCAGCAATTCAATTAATTGAGGAATCTCAAAAACCAGGTATATATGTATTACTAGGAGATAATAAACGTTATGTAGGTCAAGCCTCTAATTCTATTTTTTCTAGGTTACAACAACACAATACAAATAAACCATGGTGGAACAAATTAATATTTTTTGGACGTGAAGATGGGCATCTATCTAAAGCACAACTAGATCTTTTAGAACGTTTAATCATTGAAAAAATGAATACTGCTAATATTGATTTAGATAATAGCACTCAAGGAAATAAAAGCTATATTGATAAATTAAGCAAATTTTCAGCTCTGTCATTATGGAATAAGGTTGAGAAACTATTGAATGATGTTGCCAATATCGATTTATTTGATTCAGAACACATTCAAACTGAAGATAATAGTGACAACTCAACTCTAAATAGTCATATATCAATCATATTTGGAGAATCATTATATACTGGGAAATCATATAGAGATGTATTTACGCAATTAGTTTCTAATTTAGTATTATCCGCAGAGTTGGATAAATTGATTCCTTTAATGAGTCCTAATGAACCCAATACAGTACAAATACTTGGAAATAGAGAACATATATCAGCTAAAGGGACGAAGTTGACTAAACCAATAGAACTAACTAAATACCATATGTATGTTAATTTTTCAAAAATAGGCTTATACAATCAAATCAAAAAATTAGCTGAACTGACTGGAAAAAAAGTTATATTTGAAAGGTGGTAATTCATATGGTTAAACAAATCGTTCTTCCCATCAAAGATTCGAATGTCTTAAAAATGGTCCAAGATACGTTACTTGATAGTTTTCGGGCTGGGCGTCGTAACTACACGATCTTCCAAGTTGGAAAAGCAACGCTTCTACGTGTGAGTGACGTCATGAAGCTAAAGAAATCAGACGTATTCAA
>NZ_CAKQBI010000085.1:0-2360 GCF_934216135.1 uncultured Rummeliibacillus sp.
CACCTGGAGTTAATGGTGTGTAAGATAATCCATTGCTCAACACTAAGACAAAACAAATTCTTTTCATAAAAAATCACCTTTCTTTTCGATTAAATACTAGCGTCATCTCAACAGTCAAGGATTCGTTATTTATTTGGTAAATCTATTTTAATAGACAAATGGATAAAAAATAGTGAGTAATAGAAACATAATTCAGTTGTTGGGTAAAAGGGAACCAGCAATCACAAGTTGTTCCTTTAATTTAAAAAACAAGCGATAAAAAAACACCAAGAGCAATTATGGTTAAGATTTCCAATGCTCTTTCCAGAAACAAATTGTTGCTTTTTAAAAATATTGTTTTCTTTTTATAAGGGAACCAAAATGACTGGTTTGCGTAGTCTGGCGGGTACACGAGATCTAAAATACCACTGATTAACAGTAATGGAATTGCTTCGAAAATATTGTCATGGACGGCTAAATAAATATAGTATGTTAACAAAGAAATTTGAGCGATCCGTAGATATCTTAGGCTGGTAACTGTATGGTTCATCAAATCATCCTTTCGTAAATGATTATCGCATATTGAATGTTTTAGTCAAATTAAAATTATAAAATATTTATTTATTTTAATGTTGAAAAATAAATTATTTTAATTTAATAAACAATTTATAAATATCCTAAACAGAGGATGTTTGATGAATTAGCAAATGGGATTTTCAGCTATTTATTTTAGAACGTTTTAGAGAGGTTTCGTTTGAAAAGAGTTTCAGGATAATAAGTTAGTCTATTAAATCATTAGCAAAGTATGCACGTTGGACGAAATTAGTAGATTAATCAACAGTGATTTTTTAGATAATGGTTATTTTGCTAAAACAAAAAATTACCAATTTTGTCTTTAATGCTTTAAGAGCAAAATATGCAATGATATACTAAAATAAATAACCTTAATGGAATAGACACTAAACGGAGACTCTAAAATATGACCAACCAACTAATCATAGAAGATCATCATTTCAAGAAAGGTGAGCTATCTAGCATAACGACGGCTTATATCGATCAGTACCCAGTCGTTTACATACTCTACAACCGAAATGAAAAGAAAAGACCTGTTGCGTACATTGGTCAAACGGTTCAAGTGAACAAACGATTGAAGCAGCACTTGAATAACTCTAAGCGCAGAGAAATTAAAGAAGTCTTGCTGATTGGACATGAAAAATTCAATCAATCAGCGACCTACAATATCGAAACCAATTTGATCAATCACTTCATTGGGGATGAGCAGTTTCAGTTACAAAATGTCAGTCAAACAAGACAGGTGCAGATGCATCAGTATTATGAAAAAGAGTATTATGATGAAGTGGTCTTCCAAGAGTTATGGGAAGAATTGCAAAGGCGTCAGTTGGCGAAGCACTCAATCGATACGATTCGCAACAAAGATGTATATAAATTATCCCCTTTTAAAGAACTGACGCCAGAACAGTTAGATATAAAACTTGAAATCATTGAGTACTGTAAACAAGCGATTCAGCAGGATGAAACACAAAAAGTCTTGATGATTGAAGGAGAAGCTGGAACGGGAAAGAGCGTCCTATTGGCATCTCTCTATAACACCCTTCAAGACTATACAAAGTCAGAGCCTGTATTAAAAGGCACCGATAACTATTTGTTGGTCAACCATTCAGAAATGTTAAAAACCTATCACACAATGGCAGAAAGTTTGCCAAATTTAAAAAAGAATCATATGTTAAAGCCAACTTCCTTTATTAATAAAACAGATAATCAGAAGTTGCACCCAGACATCGTTATTGTGGATGAGGCCCATTTGCTTTTAACAAAGAAAGACAGCTATAACAGTTTTCACTATGAAAACCAACTAGAAGAGATTATCAAGCGAGCAAAAATCACGATTTGTATCTTTGATCCGAAGCAAGTATTGAAAATCAAAAGTTATTGGGATCAGGACAAATTGGATCAGTTTCAGAAAAGGTACAATGCTTCTCGCTTTCAGCTAAAAGATCAATTAAGAATGAAAAGTAGTCCACAAATTATTCAATGGATCGATGATATCGTAGAAAAACGTGTAACACCGATTCCAGAATCAACAGCATCTTTTGAGCTTCAGATTATGGAAACCCATGATGCGTTGAAGAATAAAATCTTTTCTCTCGATAAAAAGGAAGGTCTGTCACGGATCATCTCAACATTCGATTATGTTCATAAGAAAGACGGAGCTTCTTATCTTGTAGATCCTGGTGGGATCAACCTGCCTTGGAATACGACCGATACGAAGCGAACATGGGCGGAGCGACCAGATACAATCAGTGAAGTCGGATCAATCTACACCGTTCAAGGGTTTGATTTAAACAATGTAGGAGTTGTCA
>NZ_CAKQBI010000086.1:0-2285 GCF_934216135.1 uncultured Rummeliibacillus sp.
GCAGCTTCTGTACCACTATACCCCCATTTTCTGCCTGATGTTCCATTTACAGTCTTTTTTTGAAAAAGATTATAAATTTCTAATTGTGCAGTCGTATAATGCTTTACTCCTTGCCATGTTGTCCATCCATGCGCACGCTTGTGACCAGTGCCATTTATAGTTTTTGTCTCTCCTTTACCAGTATGTCTAGGGGAAGAACGAGCCAGAGCACCAGCAAAGTCTAAATTGATATATAAACCTTCATCTTCTGACCATCCTCCTACGATACTGTTATCTTGGCCAGTGATTGAATTTGTACTCTCTAAACCTTCGTCAATTTTTTTTGATGATTCTTGTTTTAAAGAATTTGCTCCTACCAATGCCGGTGCGGTAATTCCAAATAGGGTTAGCGCAATCAAATTACTAGTAATAATTTTTTTTGCTTTCATAATTGTTCTCCTTTTCTAAGCGTTATTATTATTTGTATTTACCCGAATTGCTAGTTAATTATTTTGCCATCACTTGATAACCAATTGAGTACTTCAAAGTCTCTGGTTGCAATGTTTTAGCTAGCTTGAGAAGAATAGAATATACTAAAAAAATCATTTCTAATTTGAGCTGAAAGCCTTGCGCAGATCTGCTTCTAGATCTTTCAGAACCAAAATGGGTGAAAAAAGAAAACACGCGTTCAATAACTTTTCTGCGCTTTGAAAAGTGTGGGAAAGGGAGTGCTTTCTGCTTCATATTCTTTCTTACGGGAGTAATAAGTTCAATCCCTTTAAGCTTCAGTCTGTCATGAAGTCCCCGACCTAAGTATCCCAGATCACCAAGAACTGTTGATGTTGCATGTTTGCTCAAAAGTTCTTCTGCTGTAGCGCTGTCGGAGTGGGAGGCTGGGGTAATCACGTAGTCAATAAGATATCCAGATTCACTCACTAACGCATGACACTTACAGCCATAGTAGTACTGGTCCTTCGTTGCGTTGTATCCTATATTTGAGTAGTCACCCAATACTTTACTTCTCAAATTTCGAATAGGCTGACAGAGCTGAATAGGAAAGCTGTCAATAATAGACACACTTATTCCTTCAATTTCTTTGAATATAAGTTTTTGGCGCATCTTTTGAATTGTTGGCATGAGGGCATTGCATCGCCGCACAAACCGAGAGTATTCAATGAAATGGGGAAGCATACTAAGTGCCAAGTGATGTTTTGCTCTTACAGTTTCACTACAATGCAGAACGCCCCATAAATAAGCTGCTATGATGAGCGCATCCGATGTACCAAGGTGAACATTCTTTCTATTTCTGACTTGAACTGGAGCAGTAGCGTCATAGAGGGACTCAATGGTGTTTAATAGATAAACAAAAACTTTGGGAAGTGTGTTATAATCATTCATATCAGTCATGCGCTTTCTAAACTTAGTTGGTTAAGAATAGAATAGCATGTCTGGTTTTATTTTGCACTAAAATCAACTAGCAATTCGGGTATTTATTACATAACTCAGTATCTAAATTTAAAGTTGACCATTCTAAAGCAAAGACATACCAATCAATTCGCCCTATTTTAGAAAAATATGATTTATTAGAAACTCACCCCTCTTTAGTATTTGTAAATAACATCAATAAAGTAACCTTTTTACTTACCGTTGGTAATCCATTGAGTTACGCAGTCACTAATGGATTGATTATTTTAGTTTTCTTCTCCATGGTTTTAGCAACAACGCTTTTCTACTTTGAATCATATAAAAAAGAAATTGCTGTAAAATCATTATATGGCTACTCTAATTTTCAAATCTATAAAAAACTGTTCAGCATAGTCAGTGCTGAAGGGGGACTCTTCATAATTTATAGTTTATTACAACCCGATACAACCATACTATTAGAAGCCCTAATATTTTACTTTATAATTGAAGTAATTGTGATACTTATTACTACACATCAATTGAAAAAGGGAATAATACTAGATGTCTTAAAAGGAGAGTAGTATGATAAAAATAGAAAATTTAAAAAAATCTTATAAAAAACATGTTATATTCGATAATTTTAGTCTCGAAATTCCCAAAGGAAAAATGGTCGCTATTTATGGTCCCAGTGGTTCAGGGAAGTCCACACTATTGAATATAATCGGTATGATTGAAGACTATGACGATGGAAGTTACTATTTCGAAAGTTCTTTTGCACCTGCTTATAATAGTACTTCAGCCTTAAAACTTCGCAGACATTATATTTCATATCTTTTCCAAAATTTTGCGCTAATTGAAGATGAAACTATTGAAAAAAATTTGGAGATAGCTCTCATGTATTC
>NZ_CAKQBI010000087.1:0-2065 GCF_934216135.1 uncultured Rummeliibacillus sp.
ATTGTAAAGCTCGATTTAACGAAAAAATGCACAAGTCATTTTCTTTGTTCCTATAAGATTAAATTAAAATGAGCTTCCTTCAGATATTCCTAAAAAAATTTCTGGAATTACTCGATTTTTTTCAGTGAATCCTTCACCTGTAATAAGTAACAATTGTCATATATGAACTGATAAATGTTCAAAGATAGCACATATTCAGAGTAGAAGACAGTCTTACTCGAATCATTCAAAAAAAGAAAGCCACGATCAAGTAAAAAATAGTTTCCTTTTTTGAAAATGAAATCGTTGATAAAACAAGGATGCAAAGAAGATTTGCGCTGATTTGCACTGGATTTGCTTGAAGGTAAGGGTGCTTGAATTATAAAATTCTGAAGAGGTGATGCAATGCGATGACAAGTGAATTAAGTATACATACGATCAATGGTATTTCATGTGTCCGCATAAAAAATTTTTGAGAGGAGTGGATGATACGCTAAATAAAAAATTGTTTGTAAATTAAAAATTAATAAATTATAATGATTTTTAGGCGTAAAAAAAGTTTGGATAAAAAGGTTTTAATTTTGAAAAAGAAGGTTAAGGTGAAAGTTTGTGAAAAAGAAGTTTAAATATATTCTATCTTTAGTAATCTTATTAAGTGCTGCGGTGGTAACGCCAGCATTTCAGGTAGTGGCGGAAAGCCAAGTGTTTTCAGAATCTCCGCAGGTGGATCAGGAAGAAGTGAAAACTGTACAATCTGATGATACGAATGCTTCTGCGGATGCTGGACAAGCTACCTTTCAAGTAGAAAATCCTACGCTAACAAAAACGACCTCAGCGCGCGTGGATGCTAAGAATGAGCAAACACAAGCAAGTAGTGACAGTGAAGAAGCCATTACTGGATCAAGAAATAAGGATGAATATGCTGCAAGCCATCTAGATAATGTACCATCTTCTGTTAATGCGTTGTCTGCAAGAGCTGCCAATGCGCAACTGACGGTTCAAGTTTTAGATAGTAATTCAAACCAGCCAATCCAAGGCGCTTATTTCACATTGACCTCCTCGACATCTGGTGAAGTGACGTTGTTAGTCACGGACAGTTCAGGAAAGGTAACGATTCAGGTTCCTTCAGGAGGCTACTTTATTAAGCAAGTGGGTACAACGAATCAAAGATTGAACTACGCATTTACATCGATTGGAAATTCTATCACTTTGCAAGCAGGAGAAACCAAAACATTGGCACTTTATGAGCGTCAAATTGTAGGCGAGTATGCTTTTGGAGATAGCCCCGATACGATTCATATTCCTGTAAACAGTACCTTCGATTTCTCAACACAGGCATTAGGGATCGAGGCGTTTAAGTTAAATTTTAGCGGCAACATAGAAAAAAGTATTTCTGATTCACAGATCATTCCTTACTATACAAATGTTTATCCAAGCAAACCGGGGACTTACGTAGCAATTTTTATGACTAGACAATCCTCATATAATGTATATACAACACATGTAGTCAATGTCATTGTTGACCCGGAGCAGGTGGGAGAGGTAAATGTCAGATATCTTGATACTCAAGGGCAAGAAATCCATGAAACGAAGAGTTTGTCTGGTACCATTGGTGCTTCATATGATGCTAGTACGGATGAGTATAAGCTATCAATTGACGGTTACACTCTAGACGAAAGCCAACTGCCAGAAAATAGTAAAGGTATATTTAGCGAAACAGCACAAACAATCACCTACATCTACAAAAAAAATCCGATACCAGCAGCGGATGTAACTGTTGAATATGTGGATACGGAAGGCAAAGAAATACACTCCTCTCAAACGATTAGCGGGAATGTGGGCAACACTTTCGATGCTAGTACAGATCAATATAAACTATCGATCGATGGCTATACATTGGATGAAAGCCAGTCACCAGAAAATCTTAAAGGTGTGTTTAGCGAAACAGCACAAACCGTCACCTATGTGTATACAAAGAATCCGATACCAGCAGCGGATATAACGGTTGAGTATGTAGATACAGAAGGCAAAGAAGTTCATCCTTCTCAAGTTATCAGTGGAAATGTGGGCGATTTTTATAATGCTA
>NZ_CAKQBI010000088.1:0-1877 GCF_934216135.1 uncultured Rummeliibacillus sp.
AATAATTGAATAACTGAAGGCATTCCGCTAAGATAATCTAAATTAATATCATTTTCTTCAAGATAATGTTCAACAATATCATTATAAATTTGCCTTGAATATTTAAACATTTTTTGATCATTAAACAGTTTTGAATATATATAAGTTAGATATAGTAATGAAGAAATTCCGTAATAGAAAGAATACTCTATATTTGAATTCTTTAAGTCAATTCTTTCTAAATAGGATTCAACCAAATAATTCAAAGCATTTCTTGCGATTTCTTTCTTATTATTATCGACATATTTTGCATATGAAATTAGCAGCAATACTATACCGCCATATTGGTAAAATTCATTTTTGCATAGCTGATATCCAAAACCATCTTTGACTATATATGGAAATTGCATTACATAGCCTTTATTGTTTAATTGAATAAAGTATTTTGAAATAACATCAATATATTCCCTAACTGTCTCTTCCATATTTACCTGTGAATAAGATAATTTTTTTAGTTCATTATAATTTTGACTACGTTCTTTTTCCTTGTTTCCCAAAGTTAAAAAAGATAAATGAATTAATCGTAGCTGCTGAGACAATCTATCACAAGAAAAAGAATTAAGATTATTCTCAATTACCTTATACGGTTCTGTTTCAAAATAATCTTTGCAAATAAGTTTTTCACTACAATATAAATTCGTATTTTTAAAGCCACAATAAAAAGAGGGAATGTTCCACTGTTTTAATTCTTCTGTCTCTGCTTCAACCCTCAAAAAGCCAAAACGACCTTTACTAAAATTATTTGATAATATGCTAAATATGTATTCAAACTTTTCCTTACTTTTTAAAATATCTGGCGTTCCGCTGGCATTAATAAATTTACCATAAATGTAAGTTGGTCTAAGTAATTGTCTCACAGAAAAATTTTTAGATTCGTCAAATAGATTTAAAAACCATTTTTTATTATCAATAATTATCTGGTATGTTTCTTTAAAACCTAAAATGACATCTTCTTCAGTCAACCAAGGAGATACTTCCTTCCCTTTAAATCGGCATAGATTTTGACTAGCATTCATTTTTAGACTCGATGATTCATAAACCCAATCATTCTCCTCATCTGGTTTCAGTAATAAATTCGACATTTTTTTAGATGAGGTATCTCCTGTGTATATAGCACTTAAGCCAACGTCAAACAGTCCCTCAGTATTTCTCAGAGGTAGTATAATAGTATTCGTAACATCAAAAGGAAGTTTTAAATTTTCTACGTTATCTTTTAGTTTTGCATAACATAATGTAAGTGTTTCTATATCAAAGAAAATAGGATCCTCGGCATTTGCAATCATATTATCAAAATGCAGATCATTAGTATTAAATAAATAGAATAAAGCTAAAAACGATCCGATTTTATAGTAAAAGCGATGCACTTGTTCTATATTTTCACATTCTTTAGAAGTAACGAATTCTTGCCATGAGTAACCTTTTTTTGATAAAATTTGTGGAACTTTATATTTTATTCTTTCCGGTCCTTTGGACTCAACAAATTTTATAGCTTTATAGATTATTTTTTCTTGTTCCATTTCTCGTGGCTTAAAAACTAATTTTCCTTTATCAAAAGTAAGAACAACCACAGCTTTTCCAGAATGAATATCTCCTTGTGGCAAAGATACAGCAGAAATAGTCTCTACTTCTAATCCATAGTATCTTTCTATTTCTTCTTTATCATCTAGCAAAGAGCTCAATACGCTTAAATACAATTTTGATATATTTTCTAATCTCAACTCAATTAGATCATATAAGACATTGTATTCTTCAAAAAAGTGATTAACATAATCTTTATTTTGAATTATATCAAAAAAATAATTAATTCTTTCGTTCCGATTAGTTCCATTAATTTGATT
>NZ_CAKQBI010000089.1:0-1811 GCF_934216135.1 uncultured Rummeliibacillus sp.
CTATCGCACACCATTGGAAGTATTTTTGAGTTACGTAGGTAAAGATGATTTGTCTAGCTTAATTTGACAAACGAAAAAGTAAAAAAACGTCCGAATTATATCATCAAGGAAAGTAATATAGAAAGAAGGTTTGATTGTGAACAAAAAGGCTAAAATCCCTCTATTATTAGTAATTATATTTTATGCTTTATATTTTACACTAACAAAAGTTGACTGGATGAGTGGAGATGCTCAATGGTTTTCTAAGGTTGATTCTTCCCCAATCAGTTTTGTGATAAAAAGGTATGAAACTTGGTCGTCTCGGTTTTGGATTGAGGGGGCAACTCTGATTGCGAGCAAACACTTAATTTTATTTTATATTTTCACAGTAATTTTGACGCTTTTATTTTTTTATTCTCTGAGTGAACTTTTTTCTTTTAATGAATATGATAGTAATTTAGTTCTTGTTGTCTTTTTTATGGCACTATTTCCGGTTGTTTCTCTTCAATCTGCAGGGCCAATTGCTACAATAGTAAATTATATCTGGCCTAGCGCGTTATTTCTTTATTGGTTAATGACAGATAGACACAGAAAAATGAAAAATATTGGAAGTTTACAAAATTCGCTTAGTATCCTATTTCTGGGACTCGCTGTTTTTAATGAAGGGTTGGCAATTATTCTCTGCCTCTATCTTATTCTTTGCCTTATAGTAGAGAAAAAGAACTTTTTTAATACATATAGAATGATTTGTCTTGTCATTTCTCTATTAAGCTTTTTAAACGTCTTGCTTTGCCCTGGAAATCAAAATCGGGGAATGTTGGAAATGGCAAGATGGTTTCCGACTTTTAATCACTTATCATTTTTAGATAAAATACTCATACAGTTTAATAATATTGCCTCAAATTTGATAGTAAGTCACAATCTCCTTGAAGTTTTAGTTATATTATTATTTATCAAGGCGATTCAAAGGAGGCAAAGACTGTCAATAATTCTATCTGGAGCTGTCATAATGCTGACGAGTGCCTATCATCAACTAATTTCAGACCGACTTAGTGTAATAGTAAAGGAGTCTCCAGAGAAAGAATTTAATCAGCAGATAATTGGGACGCTTTTGCAACCTACTCTCATTTTTGCGACTCTAATCCTTTTGATTGTTTTGATTATTATTCTTTTATATGGTAAGTCAAAAACAAGCTTAATGATAATCGTTTCTATAGTTATTACCTTTTCGTCAGCTATGGCTATAAGCCTATCACCAACCTTGTTAGCTTCGGCAGATAGACCTCTATTGTTCTTATATTTTGCACTTGTATTTAATTGTATTTTCTTAGTCAATGATTTAAGTGAATTTAATGAAAGAAAGGCCAGCATAATCATGGATAAATCTAAGTAGAAAGTTTCCCTAAAAGTTCAAACTAAGGAAAGAATATTCTGCGTAAAGTATCAATTAAAAGGTAAGCGCCCCATAGCACAGTACCTTTCAAATAAAATGACCTCCAACTATACTTGAGTCATCAAGAAGTTTGGAGGTCTTTATGTATAAGTTAAATGAAATTGTTCCTGTTCAACTTGCTCCTGAAAATTCTTCGCCAGAAAAAATAAAGCCACTCACCACCAAATTGGCCCTACGAATTAAGAAGGAAAACGGATCAGAAGTATTGATTTACAATGGTATTAACAACTATATTCTGCAAGCGGTCCTGAAGGAGCTGTTTACTGATGTTTTATGATTTTCTTCACACCAAGCATATCTACATTGTAAGCGCCCCATAGCACAGTACCTAAAAACAAAGACCATCTTCGATTATACTTTGAGTACAAAGAAAAATTGG
>NZ_CAKQBI010000090.1:0-1581 GCF_934216135.1 uncultured Rummeliibacillus sp.
AGTGGTTAAGACACCTCCCTTTCACGGAGGTAACATGGGTTCGAATCCCGTAGGGGTCATATTAAATCCTTTAGAACATTAGATTCTAAAGGGTTTTTTTATGTCTCTTTGTAAATAGAAATCTATACATCTCTATACTAAATGTGGTAGTGGGGGCAATATAATTCTTTGACAACATTCCAAAAAAACACCCTACTCAAACTTTTTGATCGTTTAATGTGCACAATAAAGGATTGGAATGAGTATGGATGTAAGAACATTTTGTCATGGAACTACTAGGAACTAAGGATAAACATATTGAATTATGGAAAATGGAAATCATGAATGTCCTTAATGAAAATCGTCTATTAAGAAAACATCTACGAAAAAGATGTTGTTTACGTACAAGTTGTAAGAAGACATACTTTTAAAATTATCATTTATTCAACTTTATCAACTGTTCTTTAACGAGTAGAATGAAATGACGTAAGTCTGTGCAGTGAAAGGAAAAACGTTAAAGAAACAGCCACACAATATGGAACATCTGTCAGTACAATTATTAATTATTTTGATCGAGTGATTTCAAAATCAATCAAGGGGATGAAAGTTGTTACCAGTAATCGTGATAGATGCTCAAGTAACATCAGGATTTAAAGTGAAAATCTATCTGTGAAAGTTAAGTTATTAATACACTATATAAATATATAGGTAACACAATAGAATAAGGGTTGAAGATTGTGTTTCCACCCCAACTATTTAAAAAGAGTCGAGGCTTAAAAGAGGCTGCTGCACTTACTGCTTTTCGTAAAGTTGCTAATACAATTTCTGCGCATATCTTTTTGAAGAAGATAAACAATCCCTCTTTTTTCTTCAATTAACTTTTGATATCACCTATGGTATCTTTCTTTTTTCGTTGCACTCAAGAACCTAATCCTTATAGTATAATATATTGTTAAACTGAGCTTGTAATTCGTTCATTTGCTATTCACTCTAGATATTTGATTGTATAATATACATTTCTTTCATCCGTGCTATATCATTCATTATTCCTTTGAGAGATTATAGGTCACCGTGTTGGTGAATAAAAGATTATAACGCTTTTATATCAAGCATTAGCAATTATTAAAGTAAACATACATGATGATAATGCTGCATACTATCGTTGCAAAGAATTCGAAAACTAATTGATTTTGAAAGCATGAATAACCTTGTTTAGATTATATGGTATGTATACAGATTTTGTTGTGAGACGATGATATACTTATTTAATAAATAGATACGGGGTAAGGGGGCTTTAATTTCGCCAACTATTAGCATACGTATGATTAGAGGATAAAGAAAAAATTTATATAAAAATACTTGTTGACAAAAAACTTTATATTTCATATAATATTAGAGTCGCTGAAAGAAAAGCGGTAGAATATAAATAAAATAATATTATAAACAATATTAAATTATTTAAAATTCGTTATTGACATAGTTAATTTATTTTAGTATAATGATTAAGTTGTCGCAAAATGACAGAATGAACCTTGAAAACTGAACAAGCAAGATGTTAATCAATAAACTTTGTTTTTAACAAAGACAAAATAGATATCATCA
>NZ_CAKQBI010000091.1:0-1517 GCF_934216135.1 uncultured Rummeliibacillus sp.
TGATAATTTCTCGGAGTAATGGTCACCACTTCTTTATAAGAAACATCGTAATCAAAATTTCTGCCAAAATAATGATCCTTCGTTACATACGTTAGCGCAGTACACATCCTAATTCCTCCTAAAATAAGTTTTTACACCTTTAATTTACTCCTATCGCATTTTTTTAACAAGTAAAACGGAAGAAATATTAATAAAAAAATAGTTAGATATATTATGATTGTTTTAATACTACAAAACAACAAAAATCAGCTACCTTGAAAGTCCTCCCATCGATGAAAGCGTAAATTTATTCAAATTTAACAACATTATCACGTATACATTGTTAAATAATGATTAAAAATCGGAATATTTCTTTATTTAAGAAGTGCTTAAATGTAAAATAGATAGAGTATTAGGAAAGAATGGTAACCGTTCTTTTTTTACAATACAAAAATACTAATTCATCGAAAATTATAAAAAGAAATTATAGTTTTCTTTGAACAAAGGGGATAAACAAATGAAAAAGACTCTATTTGGATTTGTGTTGGTAACGGCCTTATTTATGGCTGGCTGCTCGAGTGAAGACGCGGAAAGTGATACTGTCGAATCCTCACAACAAACAACAGAAACCACGACGGCGCCATCTGAAGATGATGAAGAGATAGATGATTCAGACGAAACTGATGATTCTGATGCCGACATCAGTGAAAGTTCTGAAGAAGAAACTGACAGCGAAGCGAATCAAGTGTCTGCTGACGATCTAGAAGTACAACTTGAAAAATTATCCGATACGTACGCTGAAATGATTGCAGAAGTTGAGGGTTATATTGCGAATCCTGACACGTATGACTTAACAGCCTACACCTCTATCATGCGCAATTATACTGATTTGATGAGAGAATTACAAACGACTACAGAAGCAATTGAAGATGCTGATTTAGGTGACGGTTGGGCCTATCACGATATCTATATGGATATTTTGGAGGACTCTGTAAAACTAACAGAAGCTTTCGGTAATTTACCAGAAATGCAGCCATAATTAAAGGAGAAATGCGATGAAAAAAGTACTAATCAAACTGGTACGAATCTTAAGCATTATCGCGATTATTTTAAATGTGATAGGCACTTCTGCTCTGTTTTATATTGCTCACACTCATAATTTACTGGGATTTATGATTCAAACTTGGCAAAATAATCCATTAAATTTTAGTAATTCAGATGTGCTGATAATCAATAATGCGATTATATTTTTGGTGATTCCAATTTTACTTTTAACTTTCGTGAAAAATCCCAAAAAATAATCTTTCGTGGCTCCTCGAGCCGTAAACTTTAAAAGCAAAATCGTTTGTCCATCGATTTTGCTTTTTTTCTTTACCTTTCATTTAGAAAGTTTAAAATTCTTTAAAAAGCACAAAGTAAATATTGTAAGCGATTGCTAAAATAGGAAAACCTGCTATACTGTAAGTGTAAGGAGCAAGGATTCCCAGTAAAGCAGACGAAGCAGGTTCTGCAAGAAAAGAATTGTTGTCAACTTAGAA